>NZ_JAHXPU010000045.1:204746-381982 GCF_047308185.1 Pantoea sp. B65 | reverse complement strand
CCGCCAGTGACTGAAGCAAAATCAACCCTGCCGCTGGCACCGGCCACCCACGTCGAGGCGGTCACGCCGCCAGCAGCCAGTGACGCCCCGGTTCCGCCGCTGGCGAATGTTATTCCGGCAGAGCCGGCGGTAGCGGTGAGTAAAGATGCGCTGGTGATGCCAGCCGACGCGGTTAAAATCGGCACGACAAAGTTCCTTGATGGCACCTGGCGCGTGACTCTGAATATCAATAACCTGCCAACCGGCAAGCCGCCAGGCCTGAAGTATCAATTGAAAAATGGTAAAGGCACAGTACGTATTGTTCAGGGCGATGGCATCAGTTGCAAAGCCGATGTTACCGCGGGCTTAATGAGCTCGGGTAACCTGGTGATCAACAGCCGTTATGCCGCACGCTGCAGCGATGGCAGCCGCTATACCATGCCGGAAATCACCTGTAAGCAGAACGCAACAGGTATCGCAGCCTGCGAAGCCAACTATGGTAAAGATACCGTCTATCCGATGACGATAAAACGCGAGAACAAGTAACTATGCTGGCGACCCTTAGCGATTTTAATCAAAAAGTAACCCTGATTCAGGATAGCGGTATCCAGTTCCTTGATTTCGCCGTTAAAGCGCCATTCGATGCGGATATGCCGGGCAAGTTTGTGCGGCAGACCGCCAATGGCCCGCTGCTGTTACTCGAACATGAGGCGAAAAGCGGTAAATATGTTCTGCGGATGGCCAGTGGTCAGGCGCCGGAAGTGGTGAAACCAGAGCTGAGTTTCGCGCTGGAGCAGTCGCTGGCGCTGCTGGAAAATATCTGGTTACCGCTGCCGGTATTACGCTGTACCCCGCCGCGTCACTTTATTGGCGGCCCGGAAAACTGGGCGCGCATGCAGATTTGCCAGCTGGAGACCCCGGACCAGGAAGGCCATACCCATCGTGTCTGTCTGGCGTTCGATACCCAGTGCTGGCCGGAAGGTCATGAACTGGAGCACCTGGCGTTAAGCGCCAGCGATGCCAATAATGGGGTTAATTTCTCCCTGGCGTGGCGTAACCATGAGCTGAGCGAATTTCTCGATCTCACCTGGATCGACGGCTGGCTGCGCGAGGTGTTTACCCAGCAGGCGGTGGAGCGCGAGCAGCGTCACGCCGGAAGTATCAAAGTCGCCCTGAAAGAGTTTGAATATCAGGCGCACTACCTCAACGTGCTGAATTTGCTCGGCAGCCAGCTGCAACTCAACGAGATTAAGATTCATACCGCCACCCTGCAGGAGCCGGTAGTGAATGTCGATTTGATCCTTGATGTCGGCAACTCCCACACCTGCGGTATTCTGGTGGAAGATCACGCCGACGAAAGCAATGGACTGAAGCAGACCTATGAACTCCAGCTGCGCGATCTGGCGCAGCCGCACCATGTCTACAATGAGATGTTTGAAAGCCGGGTGGAGTTTGCGCAGGCGCGCTTTGGCAAAGATAATTTCTCGCTGGAGAGCGGACGGGAAAATGCCTTTGTCTGGCCGTCGCTGATCCGTACCGGGCGTGAGGCCAGCCGTATGGCGCTGCAACGTCTGGGTACCGAAGGCGCAACCGGGATCTCCAGCCCACGCCGCTATTTGTGGGATGAAGAGAGCTGGCTGCCAGGCTGGCGCTTTAATCAGGCCGCCGGAGTTACCAGTGATGAAGTTCCGGCTACCGCCGCGCCGCTGATGACCCTGCTGAATGATGATGGCCAGCCGCTGTATGCCCTGCCGGCTGATGACCGCCTGCCGGTCTTCTCCCCGCACTACAGTCGCAGTTCGCTGATGAGTTTTATGCTGTCGGAACTGCTGGCGCAGGCGCTGATGCAGATCAACAGCGCTGCGCAACGGATGAAAATGCCGCACAGCAATGCGCCGCGTCAGCTGCGTAATATTATTCTGACGCTGCCTTCGGCGATGCCGAAACCTGAACGCGAGATTTTCCGCCGCCGCATGGTCGAAGCGATTGCGCTGGTATGGAAAGCCATGGGCTGGCATCCGGCCGATGAGCCGTTCAGCAGCGCTGGCGACAAAGCGAAAAGTCACAAGCCGGTACCGGAAGTCCAGATGGAGTGGGATGAAGCCACCTGTGGTCAGATGGTCTACCTGTTTAATGAAACCCAGGTCAATTTTGCCGGCCGGGCTGAAGCGTTTTTCGCCAGCATGGCGCGTCCCGATCGCCAGCGCGCTGAGGATGAAGCGCCGGGTAAAACCCTGCGCATTGCCTCGATTGATATCGGCGGCGGCACCACTGACCTCGCGATCACCCAGTACGCGCTCGACGATGGCATTGGCCATAATGTGAAAATCAATCCACGTCTGCTATTCCGCGAAGGTTTTAAAGTGGCTGGCGACGATATTTTACTCGATGTCATCCAGCTGTATGTGCTGCCTGCGCTGCAGGATGCGCTGAAAAAAGCCGGGCTGGTCAATCCTGAAGTGCTGATGGCAAAACTGTTTGGTCACGATGGCCGGATTGATGCCCAGTCCACTCTGCGCCAGCAGGTTACGCTGCAGATCTTTATGCCGGTGGCGCGGGCGATTCTGGAAAACTACGAGCGCTTTGACCCGCTGGACAGTAGCGCCGAGATCGATGCCAGCTTTGCCGAGTTGCTGTTGCAGGTGCCGACCAGCAAAGTGCTGGAGTATATCAATGGCGAGCTGCAACGCGCCCTGAGTGCGAATACCGCCTTCGATATTCTGCAGGTGCCGCTAATCCTGAAACTCAGTAAGTTACATGGCGAGTTTTTATCAAACCGCATGACCATTGTGCAGACCCTGCGCTCAATGGCCGAGGTGGTATCGTTGTATACCTGCGATGTACTGCTGTTAACCGGACGCCCGTCGCGTTTCCCGGGGGTACAGGCGCTGTTTCGCCATCTGCAGCCGCTGCCGAACAGCCGTATTCTGTCGCTGGAGGGTTACCACACCAGCGACTGGTATCCGTTTAATAAGCTGGGCCGCATCGACAACCCGAAATCGACCGCGGCCGTCGGCGCCATGCTCTGCCTGCTGGCTCTCGACCTGCGCCTCTCCAGTTTTTATTTTAAAGCCGGTGATTTCCAGCCCTATTCCACCATCCGCTATCTGGGAATGCTGGACGCCGATAATGTGCTGAGCAGCAGCAATGTCTACTACAGTGATATTGATCTCGACGACGCGGAATTTACCCTCGACCGTAAATCAAGCTTCCAGATCCGTGGCGGATTATGCCTTGGTTTCCGTCAGCTGGATAATGACCGCTGGCCTGCTTCACCCCTGTACAGTCTGTCAATTACCGATCAGGCTCTGGCGCGTAAAATTGCCGGCGACAGCGTGTTGCGCGTCAAACTGGCGGTGGTGCCGGGTGAAGATCCGCGCAGTCCGGAACGTTTTGAAATTGCCGACGCCCGCCTCGCTGATGGCGCCCGGGTTCCGCTAAACCATTTACGCCTGAGTCTGAACACCTTATCCGGCAGTGGTAATAACACCGCACAATACTGGATCGACAGTGGGAGCGTATTTAAGAAATGAGAGCCGCGACGCCTAAACAGTTAGTCAGCCAGCAGAGTAAACAGCTGCTGGCGGTCAATGAAGGGATCGACATGGCGCTGACGTGGCTGGAAAGTAGCCGCAACAGCGCATTGCGTCTGGATATGGAAGCTGAAGGTCTGAAAACCAAATTGCGCCGCTGCCGCAACCAGGCTCATCATCTCAACGCCACTGCAACCTCGACCAGCACCCTCGCCTTTTATGGCCTGTCGCAGGCCGGTAAAGCCTGGCTGCTGACCTCCATGGTCGCCGATGCCCAGCAACGCCTGGAAACGGTGATGGCGGGAAAAACCCTCGACTACTTTACCCATATCAACCCGGGTAATCAGGATTGCGGCATTGTGACGCGCTTCAGCCGGCTGGCGGAAGTGAAAAATAAGAGCTGGCCGTTTGAACTGACGCTGTTTAACGAAGCCGATGTTACCTGCATGGTGCTGAGCGCCGCGCTGCAGCAACCGGCGCCGGGTTTTGATGAAGCACAACTGTTACAGCAACTGAGTAATCTGCAACGTCACCGGCAACCGGAAGCGGTCGCCGGTATGACCAGCGATCAGATGGTGGTGATTTGGGACTTTATGCTGCGCCACGATGCTTCGCGGCAGAAATTGCTGGCCAGCCATTTCTGGCCGGTGGCCTGTGAACTGGCCCCATGGCTGACGATTGACGATCGTGCGCGACTGTTTGCGCTGCTGTGGGGGGGCGACAGCGCCCTCACTAACCTGTGGCGCCAGCTGGCCCATACGCTGCAAAATCTGTCCGGCGCCAGTAAAGTGCTCGGTCCGCTGAGTCTGTTAATCGATGAGGCGCAATTACCAGCCGATGCCCTGTTTAATCCGGCAGCGGTTGCCAGCTTAAATATGGCGGACGATCGCTATGTTCAGGTCAGCCCGCGCATCGGCGGCCGGGCAGGTAAGGCGGTGGATATTTCTCTCGCTGAGCTGGCGCTGTTAACCGTGGAACTGCTGTTGCCGCTACAGTCGATTCCGCGCGAAGCGTTATTTGAGCAGACGGACGTGTTGGATATTCCGGGCAACGGCGAACCGCTGGATGAATCGCAGCGGATGGAAGCCCAGCGCGCACGCCAGCATAACCCGCTGGCGGCACAACTGTTACAGGCTAAACGCGGCTATCTGCTGGAGTATTACAGCGATCGTCAGGCAATAAATTTACTGATGGTGTGCAGCGCGGCGGGGAGCAGAAATGAAGTGAAAGCCGTCAGCAAAGCACTCGACTACTGGGTGAAACAGACTCAGGGCGAAAGCGCCGAGGTGCGCAGCGGGCGTAAACCGGGACTGATCTGGGCGATCACCCCCTTCGACCAGCGCCATTTTCAGCAACAGAATCACGACGAGGCGGTACAGCGGCGCGTCGGCAATCCGGGCGATATGTGGGGTTCGATGCTGGCGCTGGATCGCGGCGGCATTCAGCGTATGGCCAGCTGGCTGGAGAGTGAAGTCCGTCGGGAAGTGAAGATCGCCCGTGTCAGTCAGCAGTTGCATGAGTTGCAACGCGAAGTGGCGGATAACCTGCTGGGTAGCTGGCACCATATCGACAGCGATGCCCAACAGACGCAGAAAAAGCAGCAAATCGCCGAAACATTGTTAAAAGCGCTGCAAACCCGTACCGGTCTGCATGGCGAGCTGCTGGAACGCCTGCAACCTTCGCGCGATGAACTGCGTCGGCTCTATCTGCAACAGCCGCAACAGGCGGCCGAAAACCATACCCCGGCCAGCAATAACAGCCATTTTGGCATCGGTATTGAGATCGATCTGTTCAGTGAACTGCCGGACGCCCCGCTCAGTTCTCCGACAGAAGCCAGTCCGCCTGATGATGACAGCCATTTTGCCCGGCAGGTACAACGCTATTGGGTGAACCATCTGCGCAATCTGCCGGAAAATGCCTCACTGCTGGAACTGCTGGATATCAGTAAATCCACCCTGCAGATGCTGGTTGAAGAGCTGATTGTCGCCAGCTTCCGCCTGAATATCGGCGATGCGCTGCGTAAAATGTTAACCGAGAGCGAAGCCAGCAACGCCAGCCGTGAAGGGAAAACCGATCGCCAGGTTTCGCGGGCGCTGACGGTATTGGGTGACTTTGTCGCCTGGCTCGGTTTTCTGCAGCAGAGTGAAGCGAAACGGCCTGACAGTCGGATAAATCGCGGGCAGAAAATTTTTGCCCAACCGGCTACCCCGGCAGTCAGCTTCGGTCAGGCCCAGCGCCTGACGCGTTTATCCGCGGCGCCAGCCAATACCACGGCGTTTTATATCTATGACTGGCTGGTGGGGCTGAATGCGTTAATTGTCCAGAACAGCGGTTATTCAGCCGCCAGTGAGTTAAAAACCGCCCAGCGTCAGCGACTGGCGGAAATCGTACAGTTGATTAAAGGCAAAGAGTAATTTAATCAATTTTTAGCTGCAACAGACCGGCCAGCTCCTGTTCGGCCTGTTGCAGAGTCGTAATGATTGCGCTGAACTGCGCATGGTCGGCATGCTGTGGCAGATGGCGCAGGCAGATGCGCGCCGGTAACGCCATTTCAGCGGTAACACTATCCCAGAGCGCATCCAGATTCGCGCCAAACTGCGCGCCAGGCAGGCATTTCGCCGCAAACTGGCGGTAGAAATCGGCGCAATCGACAATATAGCGAAAATCGAGCGTTACATTCAGCATCGCTTAATGGACCTTCTGAAAGCTGCGATAGTGATCTCTGGTAATAAAAATCAGCCCATCACCGGAATACACTAAGCGGTCGGCAGTGCGATGCCCGCACTGATAGTTGACATCCGCCTCGTACCACTGACGTCCCGGCGGTTGTGGTAAACGCCCCTCGCGGTTGGCGAAGCGGTCGCCGCCAATCGCTTTTCCTGGCAAACGGGTGCATAAGTTACCTTCCTGCGGTTGCCATCCCTGCCGCCGCGCCTGATTTTTGCTGATGTAATAATCCGGCAGGCGCTGGTGTTGTTGCAGATAGCTGACCACCCGGCGCTCAGCCGTCAGCGCACTGATATCGGTGCTGACCGCCGGTTGCGATCGGGCGGACGTCGATACCGCAGTAACGGAGTGGGTTCCCGGTTTTAATCCCGCAACTGCGGCCACAATCGCCAGCGCCACGGCGATCCACAATCTTTTGCTCATAACCTTACCTGACAGACATTCCTGTCCGCCACTATACCAGCGTAAAATCAGTCAATCACAATGCTTTGCCGGTTCCAGCCGGACGGCAGCGGCTGCGGACGCACAATTTCAACCCCGGTCAGTGACAGTTCGCTCACGCCGCTGGCGTAGAAGCCAGGCAACCCGCCAGGATAAGGTTCTACCCCCCAGGCGCGTCCGCTGGCGGGATTCAGCGCCCAGGCGTTATCCAGTCCCATACCGGTTGGGTTCGCCGGATTACAGGGCGGACGAATATCATAGAACCCCTGTTCACTGCGGTCAGAGAGACGTTGCTGCATCAGGATATGCTGAAAACTGATATGGTGAATCTGCCCACGTACCTCGCTGTGCAGATTAATCGCCCCTTCCGCCACGCCGGTAATATTGCTGAACTGCACGTACTCCACCACGCCGGGCACAATCTGTGGGTTACGTGGCCGCACGGAGATAAAGATCGGATCCGAACGTCCCCAGTGTACCGGTGGCGCGCTGGTACACTGAAAAGTGATGTTGCTGAAGATCAGGCGCCGAAAACTACCGCCATCGCGGCACAGCAGGCCAATGCCGCGGTTGGAGGCGAAAATAGTGCAGCCGCTGACCACCACATCCTCCACATCATCAAAGGTTTCGGTGCCAATTTTTAGCGCGCAGCTGTTGGAACGTAAAATCGAACCGGTCACCGTCACATTGCGGGTTTTGCGCCGCAAACCGGCGGGTTTAGCGGTGGTCTTGATGCAGATGCCATCATCGGCGGCACTGAGATAACAATCACTGATATGCACATTTTCACAGCTATCAATATCCAGCGCATCGGTATTGGCCATCGTCAGATCGTTATCAATACGCAGCCCCTGCACCCACACATTTTCACAGCTAACCAGATGCACGGTCCACATCGGCGCATGTTCAATGGTGAAATCCCGCAACCGTAGCTGACGGCAGGCTTCAAACACCACCATCCGCGGCCGATCGGCCAGCGGCAGGCGATACCCCTGCTCATCCGCCTCGCGGGCAAACCAGCGGTCGGCATTACCCCAGATGCGTCCCTGGCCGGTGATACTAACCTGCTGCTGGCCAACGGCATACAGCAATACCCGGTGTGAAAGCTCGGCATGGGTCTGCGCCGCCAGATGCTGGTAGTCATGCAGATCGGAACTGGCAATTAGCGTCGCGCCAGCCTCAAGATGCAGACAGAAATAGGATGGCAGAACTAAGGAACCGAGCAGATAACGTCCGGGAGCGATCGATAACGTGCCACCCCCCGCGGCAGCGACGGTATCAATGGCCTGCTGGAAACAGTCAGTGTCCGGGGTTTCACCGTCAGCGACGGGATTAAAAGCGGTTATGGAGAGGTACATGTCATTGGTTTCCGGTAGAAACAATGCCTGCTATCCCACCATAATTAATTTTGAAACGCCATTTCATTATCTCAGAGAGGCGAATGCTGTGAACAAAATCACATCGCGGGCCGGATTTTCCCGGCCCTGGCGTGGGATTAACTGTGCATGCATTCGGCCTGCTGACCATGGCTGACGGTCCTGCGCCATGCGCCCGGCGCCTGACCATACTGGCGTTTAAAGCTACGGTTAAAAGACTGTTGGGAATCAAAACCGAGTGAAATCGCCACGTTGAGGATCGGCTCGTCGCTATTAGTCAGTCGGTCAGCGGATTTTTTCAGTTTTTCGGCGCGAATATATTCGCCCAGCGGCAGACCCGTATGCTCTTTAAACATGCGCTGCAGGTGCCATTTGGAGTATCCAGCACGTTCAGAAACGGTGTTGAGATCCAGTCGCCCTTCAATATGATTGTCGATCCAGTCAAGCAGATCGTGAATGAATGCATCACTTCTCATCTTCTCTCTCCCGTCGCGGTGACGAATAGCAATAATGTCAGTTACACTTTAATGCTGAGCGATCCTTACACTAAATGCAAGTTTTATTATTGCATTTAAATCCCTGCGCCATGCGGGGCTATATCAGCACGGCCAGTTACCTCAGGAGAGAACTAAGCCAGGCAGCAGAGCGGCCGCTGCCTGGCTTAACGAAAGGGTTATGCGAGGGGAACCGCGTCGCGCGGTTGAAAATAGAGGGTTTTATGCACCACCGGTATCCGCGTTCCCGCGCGCCAGGCGGCCAGGGTCAGCTGCGTCAGCTGCCCCAGCGCCTGATAAAACGGGTGGCCGGCGCGGGCAATCAGTAGCTGCAGGAAGGCATCGGCCCACGGCAGCAGATGCCAGGCCAGCAGTTCGTCAAGACGCTGCTGTTGGCCGTTTTCCGCCAGCCATGCCGCCAGCATCAGCAACGCGCCGATATGATCCTCCGGCTCACCGGGACGCAGCCCGGAATGGATACCATGCTGTTTCATCCACTTGCGCAGTTGCAGCAGTGAATCACCAAACAGCACGCTTTCCCGATCGAGCCACACGGAACCCCATGGCGGCGCCGGAAGCGCGTCAGGCCCAATAAACAACCGCTGCCAGGCTGCCATCAATTGTCGATCCTGCCCCTGCGCCAGCTTCACGGATAATGGCATCAGTTGCGGATGCGCCAGCGGCCATGTCTGGCTCCATGCCGGCTCTGACAGCATGCGCAATAGTGGTGCTACCTGCTCGCTGTCTGGTGCGTGGTAGAATAGTGCGCCAAGTACGCGTCCGCTTATAGCAACGGCCGCCAGATACTGCTGCTTATCAACAAACATGCTGGTTTCCTTGTTAGCGCGGTGGGGTTAGTACGCTGTAGCTAAGCCGCAGCGACGCCCACCGTCATATGCAGACCATAGAACAGTGCGCGGCCGATAACTTCGCCCGCCACTACCAGTACAAATCCCGCCAGTAATGCCGCTGGCGCCGGGGTTCGCTGGCGCACCAACGGACAGATCCAGCATCCGAGTCCGGCGACCAGCAGAAACACACGCCCTAGTTGCAACATGGCATAGTCAGGTATCAGCGCCGCCGCCTGCTGCTGCGCATTGTGGATAAAGGCCAGATCGCTGGTTTGCAGGATGATCGCCGCGAGACTGACCAGCAGTGCCGCCACGCTAAGCAGCGCCAGATTGCGGCCTTGTAGCGGAAAGCGCGCCAGCCGCAGCAACAGCACGCCCAGCAACGGACCAGCCAGCAGCGCGGTGAAAAAGAAGCCCAGGGTGGTGTAATCATTATGCCAGGTCGGCACGGTAGCGATCTGATAAACCCGGGTCATCGCCCAGACAAACAGCACCCCAGACAGCAAGGCGATCGCCATCCACACTCTGCCGAGTTGCGCCGGCATTTTCCCCAGTATGCTTACCAGCCACCACAGGCCGCCGAGGGCAAAAAACAGCGAACCGCTGGCAATTTCATTGCTTAACGCCGAACTGCCAAGACGATTAAGCGAGTTAAGCGCCCGCAGCGGCGAACCGAGATGCAGCACCGAAGCGACAAATGCCAGCCCCATAATCAGCCAGAGAAAAAACATTGCCCGGACCAGCGCCCGCTGTTGCTCAGGGCGCGGCGCGGCAAATAGCCACGCCAGACCGGTGACCATCAAGCCGCCCACTACCGACTGTCCCAGTACCGTGAACAGTATCAGCGGCCATTCATGCCAGCCGTTACCCATTTTGCACCTCCTTCGGATTGGCCAGAAAGCCGCTGGTATCACCACTCGGACGGCTGTTGGCATTGGGTTTAATCACGATGCTCGGTTGGGTAAAATGTGACGCCGGCAACGGCGCGATCTGCGCCTGATTGCCGTACTGCTGTCGCAAGGTCTCAATCGGGCCAAAATCCAGCGCACGCAGCGGGCAGGACTCGACACATACCGGCTTCTTACCTTCCGCCACGCGCGAATAGCAGCCATCGCATTTGGTCATATGCCCTTTTTGCTCGTTGTACTGGGGCGCGCCATACGGGCAGGCCATCTGGCAATAGCGGCAACCAATGCAAACCTCTTCATCAACCACCACAAAGCCATCCTCCCGCTTATGCATCGCCCCGCTGGGGCACACCTGGGTACAGGCCGGATCCGCACAGTGGTTGCAGGCAATCGACAGGTAGTAGGAATAGACATCCTGGTGCCAGACACCCCCATCCTGCTGCCAGCTGCCGCCGGCGTACTCATAGATACGCCGGAAATTAACTTCAGGGCTCAGATTCTTATAATCCTTACACGCCAGCTCGCAGGTTTTACAGCCGGTACAGCGGCTGGAATCGATAAAAAAACCATATTGCGTCGCCATTTATTGCTCCCTATACCTTTTCCATTTCGACCAGATTGGTATGCTGCGGATTGCCTTTTGCCAGTGGCGAAGGTCGCTGGGTTGTCAGGGTATTAACACAGGCGCCATGATCGATGCGGTCGCCGTTCATATCGGCCTGGTGCCAGGCGCCCTGTCCCATGGCCACTACCCCAGGCATAATACGGGGGGTGACTTTTGCCTCGATGCGCATCTCTCCGCGTCCGTTAAACACCCGCACCTGGTCGCCATTAACGATGCCGCGCGGCTGTGCGTCCAGTGGATTGATCCACACCTCCTGGCGGCAGGCCGCCTGCAGTACATCAATATTGCCGTAAGAGGAGTGGGTGCGCGCCTTATAGTGGTAGCCAAACAGCTGCAGCGGAAACTGACGGCGTTCCGGCGCATCCCAGCCCTCAAAGGTGGAGGCATAGATCGGTAACGGGCTGATCACTTCGCCCTGTTTCAGTTCCCAGCTACTGGCAATAGCGGCCAGGCGGGCAGAGTAAATTTCAATTTTGCCGGATGGGGTTTTTAACGGATTGGCCAGCGGATCCTCGCGGAACTTTTTATAGGCGACATAGTGGCCATCGGGATCTTTACGTTTGTAGATCCCCATTGCCTTCAGCTCTTCATAACCCGGCAACAGCGGATCTTTCGCCTGCATTTTGCCATACAGGTATTTCAGCCACTGCTGCTGGCTGCGTCCTTCGGTAAAGCGCGCATAGACCTCTGGCCCAAGACGACGCGCCACCTCACTCATTACCCAGTAGATAGGTTTACGTTCAAACTTCGGCGTGGTCGCCGGCTGGATAAAGATCAGGTAGCCCATATTGCCGGCGTAATCATTCGGAATGATATCTTCCTGCTCGACGGTCATCAGGTCCGGCAGCAAAATGTCGGCGTATTTCGCCGAGGCGGTGATAAAGTTCTCGATCACCACGATCATTTCACACTTGCTGTCATCCTGCAGAATATCGTGGGTGCGATTGATATCGGAGTGCTGATTAATCAGCGCATTACCAGCATAGTTCCAGATAAACTTAATCGGCACGTCCAGTTTATCTTTGCCGCGTACCCCATCGCGGGTAGCCGTCATTTCCGGCCCGCGCAGAATGGCGTCGGTCCAGGTAAAACAGGAGATACTGGCCTTCACCGGATTGTCCAGTACCGGCATGCGTTCGATGGGAATGGTATAGGTGGATTCGCGTGCCCCGCTGTTCCCGCCGTTAATGCCAACATTGCCGGTGAGAATCGGCAGCATGGCGATGGCGCGTGCCGTCAGTTCACCGTTGGCCTGACGCTGTGGCCCCCAGCCCTGTACGATGCAGGCCGGTTTGGTACTGCCAATCTCGCGCGCCAGTTTGATAATGCGATCGGCCGGAATACCGGTGATCTGTGCCGCCCAGGCGGGTGTTTTGGCGATGCCGTCATTGCCGGCGCCCAGAATCCAGGCTTTATAGTCTCCGTTGCGCGGCGCGCCTTCTGGCAAGGTGGTGGCATCATAGCCAACGCAATATTTATCAAGGAATGGCTGGTCGACGAGGTTTTCGCTAATCAGCACATGCGCCAGCCCGGCCACCAGCGCGGCATCGGTGCCAGGGCGAATCGGGATCCACTCATCTTCACGTCCGGCGGCGGTATCGGTGTAGCGTGGGTCAATAACAATCATGCGTGCATTGGAGCGCTCTCTGGCCTGCTCCAGATAATACGTAATGCCGCCGCCGCTCATGCGGGTTTCCGCCGGGTTATTGCCGAACAGCACCACCAGTTTACTGTTTTCGATATCTGAGGTGCTGTTGCCTTCGTTGCTGCCATAGGTATAGGGCATGGCGCAGGCAATTTGCGCCGTACTGTAAGTACCGTATTGATTGAGGGAACCGCCACAGCAGTTCATCAGCCGCGTTACCAGCGAAGCCGATGGCGAAGAGCGGGTAATATTGCCGCCGACAATCCCGGAAGCGTAGTTAATATAGACCGCTTCGTTGCCGTATTTGGCGATCACCTGCTGCAGTGAACCGGCGATACTGTCCAGCGCCTGCTGCCAGGAGATACGCTCAAACTTCCCTTCGCCACGTTTACCCACGCGCTTCATCGGATAATTCAGGCGGTACGGATGGTTCATCCGGCGTCGAATAGAACGCCCACGCAGGCAGGCGCGCACCTGATGATCGCCATAACTATCCTGACCGGTATTGTCGGTTTCCACCCAGAAAACCTCATTGTCGCGCACATGTAGCCGCAAGGCGCAACGGCTGCCGCAGTTAACCGAACAGGCTCCCCATACCACGCGATCGGCTTCCCCGCTGATAACAGAACCGACTGCAGCCGCAGCCGGATGCAAACCAAACGGCAGGGAAATTTGTGATGCTGCCAGCGCCAGGCCGCCCAGGCCGGTGGCTTTGATTAACGTACGGCGACTGATGCCGGTATTGAAGGGTTGTTTCGACACGGTTCACTCCATGACGCCGCTTCCGCTGTCGGGAAACGATTTCTGGTTTTGGCGAAAATAAACAATGGGAATCAATACCATTCAGCGAATGGTCGCCCCCGGATAGCAACCAGTTTCCTCTTTGTTAGTGTGGTTTTTCTTAACATTGGTCAAGTTGACGGTGATTGCAGCTCATTCCTTGCAACTAAAACAGCACATAAAGTGTATCAGTAATTCTTGCAGTTAATTTTGCACCTCCCTACAATCGCCCGAATAAATGTATCCATCATCGATACTTTATTTTTGGCAATGGACACACTTCAGGCGCGTGATACCCGCCTCATTAACCGGGGAAATAATAATGTTAAGCCTGCAAACACCTTTGATTATTTACGGGCAGCGACTGCTCGGGACCGCGCTGCTTATTACTCTGCTGAATGGCTGTGATAACAGTGCGGCGCAAAACAGCGCGCCGCCAGCCCCTGCGGTCAGTGCGGCAGATGTGGTGATTAAACCGGTCAGCCAGTGGGATGCTTTTAATGGCCGCATCGAAGCGGTGCAAAGTGTCCAGCTACGTCCGCGCGTTTCCGGCTATATCAATCAGGTTAATTACCGCGAAGGTCAGGAGGTGAAAAAAGGTCAGCTGTTGTTCACCATTGACGATCGCACTTACCGCGCTGCGCTGGAGCAGGCACAGGCGGAGCTGGTGCGCGCCCGTACCGAGGCGAATCTCGCACGCAGTGAGTCAGGCCGTACGGAAAAACTGATTAGCAGCCAGGCGGTATCAAAAGAGATGTGGGAACAGCGACGCTCAGCAGCCTCACAGGCGCAGGCCGATGTGCTGGCCGCGCAGGCCGCCGTCGATATGGCGCAGTTGAATCTCGATTTTACCAAAGTCACGGCGCCGATTGATGGCCGCGCCAGTCGCGCCATGATTACTGAGGGTAATCTGGTCACTGCCGGTGACAGCGCCAGCGTGCTGACCACCGTGGTTTCCCAGAATACCGTGTATGTCTATTTCGATATTGATGAGGCGACGTTCCTGCGCTATCAGGGTCTGGCGCGCGCCGGCCAGGCAGCCAGTGAGCAACAGAGTGCGCTGCCGGTAGAAATGGGACTGGTTGGCGAACAGGGCTATCCGCATCAGGGCAACGTCGATTTTCTGGATAATCAGCTGACCCCGGGCACCGGTACCATCCGGATGCGCGCCCTGTTCGATAATCGTGACCGCCGCTTTACGCCGGGGCTGTTTGCCCGGGTGCGTCTGCCAGGCAGCGCTGAGTTCAGTGCGCTGTTGATTGACGATAAAGCCATCCTGACCGACCAGGATCGCAAATTTGTCTATGTGGTGGATGCGCAAGGTAAAGCGCAGCGGCGTGATATTGAAATCGGTCGCCTGGCGGATGGTCTGCGAATTGTCGAAAAGGGTCTGCAGGCGGGCGACAAAGTGATTACCAATGGACTGCAAAAGGTGTTTATGCCGGGTATGCCGGTGAATGCCAAAACGGTGGCGATGACCGCCAGCACCGGCACTCCTGCCGTTAACTGATGCCAACCAGAGAATCCTGACAGATGGACTTTTCCCGCTTTTTTATCGACCGACCGATCTTCGCGGCGGTGCTGTCGATCCTGATTTTTGTGACCGGGCTAATCTCGATTCCGCTGCTGCCGGTGAGTGAATATCCGGATGTGGTACCACCGAGTGTGCAGGTGCGCGCCGAATATCCTGGCGCCAACCCGAAAGTGATTGCGGAGACCGTGGCGACGCCGCTGGAGGAAGCGATTAACGGCGTGGAAGGCATGATGTATATGAAATCAGTGGCCGGTTCTGACGGCGTGATGGTGACTACCGTGACCTTCCGCCCGGGCACCGATGCCGATCAGGCGCAGGTCCAGGTTCAGAACCGCGTCGCGCAGGCCGAAGCGCGTTTGCCGGAAGATGTGCGCCGTCTCGGCATCACCACCCAGAAGCAGTCATCAACCATGACGCTGGTGGTCCATCTCTCCTCTCCTTCCGGTAAGTATGATTCGCTGTATCTGCGTAACTACGCCACGCTGAAGGTCAAGGATGAGTTAGCCCGTCTGCCGGGCGTCGGCCAGATTCAGATTTTCGGCGCCGGTGAATACGCGATGCGTGTCTGGCTGGATCCGAATAAAGTCGCCGCCCGCGGACTGACGGCGTCTGATGTGGTTTCAGCGATGCAGGAGCAGAACGTACAGGTCTCCGCCGGACAGCTGGGCGCCGAACCGATGCCGAACCAGAGCGACTTTCTGCTATCGATAAATGCGCAAGGTCGTCTGCAGAACGAAGAGCAGTTTGGCGATATTATTCTGAAAACCACCGCTGAAGGCTCAATTGTGCGTCTGCGCGATGTGGCTCGCATTGAAATGGGCTCCGGCAGTTATGCATTGCGTTCACAGCTTAATAACCAGGATGCCGTCGGTATCGGTATCTTCCAGTCGCCTGGGGCTAACGCGATTGATCTTTCCAATGCGGTACGCAGCAAAATGGCTGAACTGGCGACCCGCTTCCCGGACGGCATGCAGTGGCAGGCGCCTTACGACCCGACAATCTTTGTGCGCGACTCGATCCGCGCGGTGGTGCAGACCCTGCTGGAAGCGGTCGTGCTGGTCGTGCTGGTGGTGATTCTGTTTCTGCAAACCTGGCGCGCCTCGGTGATCCCCCTGCTGGCAGTGCCGGTATCGGTAATTGGTACCTTTAGCGTGCTCTATCTGCTCGGCTTCTCGCTAAATACCCTCAGCCTGTTTGGGCTGGTGCTGGCGATAGGGATTGTGGTGGATGACGCCATTGTGGTGGTGGAGAACGTCGAGAGGAATATCGAGGAGGGTCTGACGCCGCTGGCCGCTGCCCATCAGGCGATGCGCGAAGTATCCGGGCCGATTATCGCCATTGCGCTGGTGCTCTGCGCGGTATTTGTGCCAATGGCGTTTCTTTCCGGCGTCACCGGGCAGTTTTACAAACAGTTTGCCGTTACCATCGCCATCTCAACGGTGATCTCAGCGATTAACTCACTGACCTTATCACCGGCACTGGCGGCGCTGTTGCTGAAACCTCACGACGCGGCGAAAGATATGCCGACCCGGCTGATCGATCGTCTGTTCGGCTGGTTGTTCCGACCGTTTAACCGCTTCTTCCATCGCAGCTCGGACGCCTATCAAAGCCGGGTGGCGAAGATTCTTGGCCGGCGCGGCGCGGTATTTGTCGTCTATCTGTTGCTGCTGGTCGCCGCCGCAGTGATGTTTAAAACCGTGCCCGCCGGTTTTATACCGACGCAGGACAAGCTGTATCTGATTGGCGGCGTTAAAATGCCGGAAGGTTCGTCACTGGCGCGTACTGATACGGTAGTGCGTCAAATCAGCCAGATGGGCATGGAGACCGAGGGCGTGTCTTATGCCGTCTCCTTCCCGGGCCTGAACGCGTTGCAGTTCACCAATACGCCGAATACCGGTACGGTGTTTTTCGTGCTGAAACCGATTGCTGAGCGTAAGCACAGCGCGGCGGAAATTAACGCGGAAATTAATGCCAGGATCAGTCAGATCCAGCAGGGTTTCGCCTTCTCGATTATGCCGCCGCCGATTCTCGGTCTCGGTCAGGGTTCCGGTTATTCGCTGTATGTGCAGGATCGTGACGGACTCGGTTACGGCGCGCTACAAACCGCGATTAATACCCTCTCCGGTGCAATAATGCAGACGCCAGGCATGCACTTCCCGATCTCCTCGTATCAGGCTAATGTTCCACAGCTGGATGCGCAGATCGATCGTGATAAAGCCAAAGCGCAGGGTGTGCCACTGAATGAGCTGTTCAGTACCCTGCAAACCTACCTCGGCTCGTCCTATGTTAATGATTTCAACCGTTTTGGCCGTACATGGAAAGTGATGGCGCAAGCGGACGGTCAGTTCCGTGACAGCGTGGAGGATATCGCCAATCTGCGCACCCGCAATGACCAGGGTGAAATGGTGCCGATTGGCAGCATGGTACATATCACCACCACCTATGGTCCGGACCCGGTGATCCGTTATAACGGCTACCCGGCAGCGGATCTGATTGGCGATGCCGATCCGCGCGTGCTGTCGTCAGGCCAGGCGATGAACGGTATCGCTGCTCTGGCGGCCAGCCTGCTGCCAAACGGCATGAATATCGAATGGACCGATCTGAGTTATCAGCAGTCAACCCAGGGCAACAGCGCGCTGATTGTCTTCCCGGTGGCGGTGCTGCTGGCGTTCCTGGTGCTGGCGGCGTTGTATGAGAGCTGGACCCTGCCGCTGGCGGTGATCCTGATTGTACCGATGACCATGCTGTCGGCGCTGTTTGGCGTCTGGCTGACCGGCGGCGATAATAATGTGTTTGTGCAGGTAGGTTTAGTGGTACTGATGGGGCTGGCCTGTAAGAACGCCATTCTGATTGTCGAGTTCGCCCGCGAACTGGAGCTTCAGGGGAAAGGTATTGTCGAGTCGGCGCTGGCAGCCTGCCGTCTGCGTCTGCGCCCGATTGTGATGACGTCTATCGCCTTTATCGCCGGCACCATTCCGCTGATTCTCGGCCATGGCGCCGGTGCCGAAGTGCGCGGCGTGACCGGGATTACCGTATTCTCCGGCATGTTGGGGGTAACGCTGTTCGGTCTGTTCCTGACGCCGGTATTCTATGTCACGCTGCGTAAACTGGTGACGCGGAAAAATGTGGCTACGGAAACGCAAACCGCCTGAGTAATGGCTGCACTAAAAAGGCCCTGACGGGCCTTTTTTATTACGGAATGTTGAATGAGCGGCGTGACGGTAACTTCGCATTTTTAAAGTTCTTACCCACAATTAATCTTCCGTCTTCCAGTTCCTCCAGTTCGCCCGCTTCCAGCATAGCCGGCACCAGTTTTGATAAAACACGCTGCATGATAAGCCGCTGACGCGCCATAATCGGATTGTATTCCATGTCGTTAACAGATGATGACATATCCCCTCCCGTCCCTGCATATCCCATTGTAAACCTGCCAGCCTGCCGGTATATAGCGCCGGGCAAACTGTCGGTTGCGCTTTGCTCCGAAACCTAATAGCCGATCATAAACGGCTTTCAGATCGCTCACTCTGTTGACTGAGGATCGCGCCGCATAGAACAAATAACCACCAGGTTTGCGGGCAGTATAATGAAGCCTGATTAACCCGGCAACCTTCAAAAAGGTCACCGGATTGACGCCGGATGGCGTGAGATGCTGAAAAGCACCGAAGTTAATAAAACCTTGTTTATCAAGCATATCGAAGAAAATTTCTATCATGCCGTTCAACGGAAAGCAGAACGGCGGCAGATGAATATGATACTGCTTAGAATGCATCACTGTTTGCGTAAGAATTTCATTAAAAACTATCGCAAAAGGCGTATTGCCGACGCTAAATTTTGCCACGATATAAGGCTGACCATAGTCAGTATTGAGGGTAAAGACCGGCGGGTAATTTATCTCGCTCATCAGGGGGCTCTCCTTGCGTGATTACAGCGCAGCGGTCAATCGATCCGCCAGCTGCCAGCGTTTCCTGTGCGCTTCTGCGCTTCCGCCAGGCAAAACATACCGGCAGTGCCCGGCATTGTCTTGCTGTTGCTGCCAGGATTGTGCGAACTCTCGGGATAAAAAAATGTAATCACCGGACGTTAACCCGCTTATGCGCGACTCGCCGCAACCAGAACATAACAGCAGGCGACATCCGACCGAGGGAGAGAATCAGAGAGGAAACAGAAGTGACTCTGTGGGTAATAACAGGGGGGTACAGGCCGCCAGCTTAACGGCCCGTTTTTTTGCACTCATTGAGTACCACATCAGGTTCCAGCAGATCCATACAGCCACTGGTATCCCCTTTGCGCAGTTCAGCCAGCGCATCCGCCAGCGTGCGGCTGGCCAGTACATTGAGCGACGCCTGCTCGGCTTCATCAACAATCGATTTAAAATACCAGCAGGCATTGGCGCTGACCACGCAACGCGCGGCGACTTCCGGGCGCGCTGCCCAGATTCGCTTATCTTCAATTACCGAGCAGTAGATATCACGCAGGGTAATTTCCTCTGCCGGCCGGCCAAGGTGAATCGAGCCGTTACGACCAAGAGTGGAAAGAATAATGCCATCGCGGGTCAGCGGTACCATCAGTTTCCGGATAAAGCTTGGGTTAGCCTCCAGACCATAGGCCAGAATGGCACTGGTCGAACGTTTACCCAATTGCTCCGCCATCGCTACGCTGAGAACCATCTGCAAAGCTGTCGGGAAGCGGTAATCTAACATACTGTCATCCTGGGTTCGGCGAATCTTATTTTTGTTGGCGCCGTTGCTGTGAATAATCAATGAGCAATAATATAACAAACACTGTTGCTTTTTAGAAGCAAGCCCTGTTGCGCAAGGCACATATTCATCATTCATCTCCCCTGCGGCGGGCGATTTTACTGCCACTGACGCCTTTAGTGATGCACATCACATTCCGCCAAAACTTAATTCACGTTTAAAATTAACAAATTTGCCGGCGCCGTTGCGGTTGTTGATTATGGTCAATATACAAACAATTTATGCGCGTATATTGGCCGCAAATTCACCAGGGTAATCTTCATTCAGGGTTGGAGCCAAAAAAGATGAAATCAATAAAATCTATTTATACCGCCGTTTCTTCCTGCGCACTTGCTTTGTGTGCAGTCGTCATCTGCGGCGCGGCGATTTATGACGTGATGGTAAAGGGTTTACCCCTTTCATGGCCCCATGCGCTGATCAATAATTTGCCCTGGGGTGTGGCGTTTCTCGCCCTGTACGTCGCCAGTATTGTTTTCAGCCTGATGATCGCCAGAGGTTTTTTTGCCCGGCAGGCTCCCGCCAGCCAGTGGCAGGCTGACTGGCGTTCGGCGCCATTGACCCAAGGCAAACCCGAATAACTCCCCGGCCAGGTTACAGTTGATTACGCGCAATAATTGGCCGGATATTCTCCAGTTCCCGTACCCGGCGGGCGATCGCCATCAGTTTTGGCGTATGCTCAGCAAACCATGCCTGCCGTGGTCGCCAGGAGACCATTACCGCCAGATAAGCATCCAGCAGCGATATCTGGGTGCCAAACAGGTACGGCCCCTCTTCAATCTGGCTCTCCAGCCATCGCCACAGCTGCTGGCGATAGTTTTCGGTACTGGCAAGCAGCTCACGTTCCCCGAGCAGCGTCCAGCGCGTGGTGACATCGCCATAGGTAAATGTGGGATAGACATTCGCCACCAGCCAGATAAGCAGATGGTAAAAACGCGTACGGTCGGCGGGCACCAGCTGCGGATGGCGATCCAGCAATAGCAGCGCAATGGCGGCGCTTTCGGTTATCACCCTGCCATCGGCTAATTGCAGCGCCGGTACCTGCGCCAGCGGATTGATCTGCAACAGCCGGTTGCGCGCGCTGCCAGGCTGTTCAAAGCCGCTAACATCAATAAACTGATAAGACTCGCCGACCAGGGTATACATGATTTCAGTAATCGCTGAACCACATCCTGTCGCGCCGTATAACTGCGTAACATTCTGTTTATCATTCATATTATGACCTCAGTATCGATTAAACCGTTGCGATGACCCGATCCGCACGGTGCCCCAGAACCGATGCGCCAATCAGGCCGCCATTTTCGGCAAACATGCCGGGGAGCACCAGCGGCGTGCTTAGCTTACGCAGCATCAGTTGTCTGACCCGCTGGTCCAGCAGCGCGATCAGCGCCGGCTCCGAAGCCAGTCCACCGCCAACCACAATGCGCCCGGCGCCGGTCAGATTGGCCAGCCAGCCCAGCGGTTCGCTGACCAGTTCGCACCAGATAGCGATGGTCTGCCGCGCCAGGCTGTCGCCCCGATGCCAGTCAGCGACAATCGCTTTGCTGTTACGTTTCTGGTGATGCAATTGCTGATGCAGGCGCTCCATCCCGCGCGCACCGCCAAAGGTATCCAGGCAGCCTTTCTGCCCGCAGGCACAGGCGATACGCGGCAACGACCAGCGTTGCCCGGCAACCGTCAATTCAGTGCGGGTAATCGGTCCATGGCCCCACTCACCGGCGCCGCTGACAATCCGTCCATCAATCACCAGAGCGCCGCCAACGCCGCTACCCAGAATGGCGGCAAAGACCATACGCTCGCCCGCGCCGCGGCCGCTGACTGACTCCGCCAGGGCAAAACAGTCAGCGTCATTGGCGATAAATACCGGACGCTTCAGCAATATTGCCAGTTCCTGCGCCACGCAACGCCGGTGAAAGGCCGGAATATTGCTGGCATACACCTCTCCGCTCGCTGCGGCAACCAGACCGGCAGTGGAGATCGCCAGCGCTGATTGCGCATCAACCGGCAAGCGCTGCAACAGCTGCAGCAGCTGCGCGCAAAACCCCTGCCAGCTGTCGACCGGCATTGGCACGGTTGCCAGCGGCGTCACACTGCCCGCATGTACTGACAGTCCGGATTTAATAAATGAGCCGCCAATATCCAGGCACACCACCGCGTTGCTCATGAGCGCTTATCCAGCAGATCACGCAGGCCGTCGCCCAGCACATTGAATCCCAACACCGACAGCACAATCGCCAGCCCGGGAAATAGCGACAGGCCAATACTGACGCCGAGGAAATTACGGCCATCGCTCATCATGGTGCCCCACTCCGGCATCGGTGGTTGTACGCCAAGACCAAGAAATGACAGGCTGGCCGCGGCAAGCACCACGGTGCCTGCGGTTAAGGTTGACTGCACGATAATCGGCCCGATGGCATTGCGCAAAATGTAGTGCACCACAATACGATAGTAGCCAATTCCCAGCGCCTGCGCCGCCTCCACATACTCCATGCTTTTCAGACTTAGCGTCAGGTTACGGCTGAGCCGGGCATACACCGGGATCGAGAAAATGGCGATGGCGATCAGCATATTCAGCAGGCCGTCACCCAGTACGCTGACAATCAGAATCGCCAGCACAATCCCCGGAAAAGCGAAGAGCACATCCATTACCCACATAATGCCCTGATCGATATAGCGTCCGGCCAGGCCCGCCGTCACCCCCAGCGGTACACCAATCGCCAGCGATAAGCCGACACTTAATAGCACTTCAAATACCGAGATGCGGGCGCCGTAGACAATCCGCGCGAAAATATCGCGTCCGTAATCATCGGTACCAAACCAGTGATCGGCCCCAGGCGGCATTAAGGTATTAATTAAATCCTGCTCATAGGGATCGTGGCGGGCGATCAGCGGCGCCAGCAGCGCCATCAGCACAATTAAGCCCACCAGCAGTGCGCCAAAGGTAATCGCCGGATGACGGCACAGCCAGCGTAATAATCGGATAAACCGATGCGGTTTTAACGGTTCCACATTGCTGATATCCATTAATCGAACCTTATTTTGGGATTGAGCAACGCAATGGCAATTTCGCCCAGCAGGTTCATGATGACTACCCCGGAAACGGCAATCAGCGTCACCCCCTGGATAACCGGGTAGTCGCGGTAACGCACCGAATCCACCAGTAAGCGGCCAATTCCCGGCCAGTTAAACACCGACTCGGTCACCACCGCGCCGCCAATCAGGCTGCCGAAATTCAGCGCAATAATGGTCACAATCGGGATCATGGCGTTGCGCAGCGCATGACGCCAGTAGACCTGCCCCGGCGATAACCCTTTGGCGCGCGCGGTGCGGATATAATCCTCGGACAGCACGTCGATCATGCTGGAACGCGTCATGCGCGCCATCACCGCCATCGGCAAAATCGCCAGACAGACGGTGGGCATAATGTAACTTTTCCACGACTCCGCGCCCAGCAGCGGCAGCCAGCCAAGCTGTACCGAGAAGGTGTTCATCGCCATTAGCGCCAGCCAGAAATTGGCAATCGACGCCCCGGCAATCGCCAGCAGCATCACCAGATGGTCCGGGCTGCGGTTGCGATACACCGCGCCGATCATCCCCGCCGGAATACCCAACAGAATCGCCAGCAGATAAGAGAGCACCGCCAGTGCCAGCGTATAGGGCAGGCGCTCAGCGATTTCGCCCATCACCGGCCGATCGGATTTCAGCGATGTGCCGAGATCGCCGTGCAGCATGCCGGCAGCAAAGTGCAGATACTGTAGCGGCAGCGGCTGATCCAGCCCCAGTCGGCTACGCATATGGTCCACCGCCTCCTGTGGTGCTTCAGGCCCGGCCATCAGACGCGCCGGATCGCCAGGCAAGGCGCGGATGGCTATAAAAATAATCATCGACACGCCGATCAGAATCAGCGGCAACGCGAGGATTTTTTTGATGACGTAAGCTTTCATCCCACTCTCCGGCACAGGTCAGGCGGAGCGGTTTGCTGGTCCGCCCCGCCACCGCGGTCAGTTTTTCTGCGCCGCGCGCACGATAACGTTACCGCCAGGCTGCATCAGCACGCCGGTGATATTTTTCCGCGTGGCCCAGAGATCGTCCTGGAAGTAGAGCAGTACCTGCGGCGCCGCCTGATTGATGGCTTCTTGTGCCTCAACGTACAGCGCATTGCGCGCGCTTTCATCCGGGGTAGAGGCCGCGCTATCAATCAGATCATCAACTTTCTTGTCACTGAAGAAACCGAGGTTAGCGCCCCCCGGGGCGAAGCTCTGGCTGTGATATAGCGGACGCAATTGCAGATCGGCGCCGTTCACGCCGGATGACCAGGAAGCCAGCACCGCGCCGGTATTATCGCGCTGTTTACCGGCAACATCGGCAAACGCCGCTTTACTCCAGACGCCACTCTCCATCTGACGCACATTCAGTTTGACGCCAATTTTCGCCCACATCCCCTGCAGTACCTGGCCGATACGCGCGTCCGGCCCCTGTACCGCGATATTGATGGCAAAACCATCGGCATAGCCCGCCTGTTTCAACAGCGTTTTCGCTTTCTCAATATTCAGCGGGTAGTCATTCAGGGATTTATCATAGCCCGGCGTAACCGGCGCCAGCGGCGAGTTGGCCGGCGTGGCGTAGCCGTACATAATGGCGCGCACCATCCCGGGTTTGTCGGTTGCAAAGTTCAGCGCCTGGCGTACGCGCACATCATCCAGCGGTTTGAGTTTGGTATTCAGCGCCACCCAGAAGACCGCCGCGCCATCGCCCCGCTGCAAATTGACCTGCGGATTGTTTTTCAGCATGGTGGCGAACTGCGGCGGCACCGGGTTTATCACATCCGCTTCACCCGCCTGCAGCGCCATATTCATCACCGAGGTTTCACTGGTCCAGGTCCATTTAATTTCGTCAGGGCCGGTAGCTTGCCCCCAGTAATCCGGGTTTTTGGTTTCCAGCACAAACTCGCTGTTTTTATACTGCTGTAGTTTATACGGCCCGGTACCGTCGGCTTTATTGCTCAGAGTGCGCGCCTGATCCGCCGCCGGGCTGACCATCATCGCCGCGCCGCCGGTCATCAGGTTGAGAAATGCCGGATAGATTTTTTTCAGATGAAATTCAACGGTGTAATCATCTACCTTTTTCACCGACGCGAGGAACGCGCGAATACGACCGCTGGCGGCCAGCCCACGCCCGGTATCAAGATGGCGAGTAAAGTTGGCGACCACCGCATCGGCATTAAACGGCGTCCCGTCGTGGAATTTTACCCCGCTGCGCAACTTAAAAGTCCAGATTTTACCGGACTCATCGCTCGACCAGGCGGTTGCCAGCGCCGGCTCAATGGTTAGCTGCGGCGAAAAACGCACCAGACCTTCATACATAGGATCGAGCACACTGGCGGTATAGGTTGCGGTCTGATCGCCGGGATCCATACTGCGCGGCGCCTCGCTCTGCATCACCGTCAGCGTCGCAGCCTGCAAGGGGGTGATAAATGCTGTTAAGGTCAGACAACTCAGCAATGCCCGCCGGTATTTGCTCAATGTTTTGCTTATCACCTTCATAGAACCCTCATTTATTTTGGCCTTCAACGCGTACGCAAGAACCGCAACGACCCTGCAAGACGGTGATGCGCGGAAATAACGATTGTTTGTTCGTTAAATAAAATCTTAACCTTAAGAGGCCATATTTTATTTATACGATAAACTTATATTTGCGGATTTTGTTATTTTTGTGAACTAAATAGCATTGCACATTTTCCCGCCACCCTTTACTGTCAAAAAAGAGAGAAATTGCCGGATCAAGGGATAGCATGCTAAATGCGACACAAAGAGAACTGCTGCAGTTAATCAGCGCCAGACAAGGGCTGAGCCGCAGCGAGCTGGCACTGCACAGCGGATTAAGCAAAGCCGCCATCAGCGGTATTATTCGCGACATGCTGGCAGCGGGACTGCTAAGCGAAGCAGAAGCGATGGCCGGCAATGGCCAGGGACGCCCTTCGGTGAAATTAACCCTGCGCGCGGAAGCGGCTTATTTTGTTGGTATTTCCCTGATTGCGGCACCGGCATCGATGGTGTTAATTAATTTAAGCGGTGAAATAATTAGCCACTGTGAATTCCCGTTAAATAATTCACCGCAGCAGCTGGTCAGCGATATTCAGTATTCGCTGCCAAGGTTGCTGGAGCGGGCGGCGATCTCACCGCAACAGGTATTAGGGTTAGGCGTTACGCTTTCCGGTTTTATCGATGAGCACCAGGCGAGCTGCGTGCAGTCGGCGCTGCTGGGCTGGCGCAATGTGCCACTGGCGCAGCTGATTCAGCAGGCCACCGGCATTGATGTGTTTATCGAGAACGATGCCAAAGCGCTGGCGGTCAGTGAGAAGCTGTTTGGTCATGCGCGAACCCTGCAGAACTTTATTTTACTCAGCCATGGCGACGGCATCGGTAGCGCCAGTTTTATTCACGGCGCCCTGTATCGCGGCGCCCATGGCGGCGCCGGGGAAATTGCCCACTGCACCATTGAGCCGGGCGGCGCCCCCTGTCGCTGCGGTAAGCGCGGTTGTCTCGACACTATCGCCTCGCTGATCGCCCTGAAAGAGCAGGCGCGCAACCAGCAGCTTAATATCGCCACCCTGCCCGAACTGGAAAGGCTGGCGATAAATGGCTCCACGGCGGCGCTGGATATTGTCCACCGCGCCGGTAATGCCCTCGGGCTGGCGATTGCCAATCTGATTCAGATTAACGATCCCGAAACCGTATTGATCGCCCATCAGCCAGGCGCTTTTGACGGCCTGCTGAGCACGGTAGTGCGTCAGGCGCTGGAATCCCATGTGCTGCCGGGTTTTGCCGGTAAAACGCCGCTGATCCCGTTTGCGCTGGCGGACAACAGCTGGGCACAGGCGGCCGCCAGCGTTGCCGCCCATCGTTTTCTTATTCCACTTTCCTGACTGAGGTCACTATGCGAATTGCCGTTGGTGGTATTCATACCGAATGCAGCACCTTTAACCCGGTGCTGAGCCATGAAGAGGATTTTCGTGTGTTGCGCGGTCCGGCGCTAACCGCAGCAGCAAATTTTGCCTTTCTGCGCGACTACCCGGCGACCTTTCTGCCGACCCTGCATGCGCGGGCGATACCCGGCGGCCCGGTGGCGCGCGCCAGCTACGAGGCCTTTAAACAGGAGTTCCTCAGCCGCCTGCAGGCGCAATTACCGATTGATGGTCTTTACCTGGCGATGCATGGCGCCATGTATGTCGAAGGGATGGAAGATGCGGAAGGTGACTGGATCACCGCGGCGCGCAGGCTGGTGGGCGCCGACTGCCCGATTAGCGTCAGTTATGATCTGCACGGCAATGTCACCCAGCGCATTATCGACGCCATTGATATGTTTTCCACCTACCGTACCGCGCCGCATATTGATGTCGAAGAGACCATGCGCCGCGCGGTATCAATGCTGGTAAAAAGTCTGCAAAGCGGCGTACGTCCGGCGGTGGCGTGGGCGCCGATCCCGCTGGTGCTGCCCGGCGAACGCACCAGCACCGAAGATCAACCGGCAAAAAGCCTCTATGCCCGACTGCCTGAATTCGATACCATCCCCGGCATCTGGGACAGCTCGCTGATGGTCGGCTATGTCTGGGCCGATGAACCGCGCGCTACGGCGGCGGCGATCTTTACCGGCACTGACGCCGAACAACTCTTCAGTTGCGCCAGCCAGCTGGCCGAAGCTTACTGGCAGGCGCGTGAGGCGTTTGTCTTTGGCTGCGAAACCGGCACGGTCGCCGCCTGTGTCAGCAAAGCCATCGCCAGTGCCAGCCACCCGGTGGTGCTGGCCGACTCGGGTGATAATCCGACCGGCGGCGGTGTCGGCGACCGTGCGGATGTGCTGGCGGAACTGCTCCGTCAGCATGCCGACGGGGTGATTGTCGCGGGTATCACCGATGCCGCCGCCACCGCTGCGGCGCATCAGGCCGGCACGGGAGTGACGTTGTCACTTAGCATTGGCGCCACTCTCGACCCTTCCAGCCAGCCATTACCGCTTGAATGCGAGGTCGTGACGCTGCTGGAGGCCAGCGCTGAATCCACTGCCCGCCAGGCGGTGCTGCGCTGCGCGGGTATTCTGCTGGTGGTCGCCGACCGCCGTCGTCCTTACCACTATCTGGCTGATTTTTATCAGTTAGGGCTGGATCCGTTGCAGGCGAAAATTGTGGTGGTGAAATCGGGTTATTTGTCGCCAGAACTGGCGCCGATTGCCCGGCCCAATTTGATGGCGCTTTCCGAGGGCGTGGTCGATCAGGATGTTGAACGCCTGCCGCGCCTGCGCAAAACTCAGCCAACCTTCCCGTTCGATAGAACCTTCAGTTTCACGCCGGCGGTGCGCTTTTCGGCGCGGGCGCGATTTTGAACCGGAGAGCCGCAGCGATGAACAGTGAACAGCGCCAACCGGTGCTCCAGGTCGATAAGCTGACGACCTCATTTCTGGTCAACGAATGCTGGAGCACGGTGATTCGTGATGTCAGCTTTACCCTCTGGCCAGGGGAAACCCTGGCGATTGTTGGTGAGTCCGGTTCGGGGAAAAGCGTCACCTCACTGTCGATTATGCGTCTGCTGGCGCCACGTCAGAGCCGGATTAGCGGCTCGGTACGCCTGAATGATCGCGAACTGCTGACGTTGTCCGACAAGGAAATGCGGCAGATTCGCGGTAATGCCATGGCGATGATTTTTCAGGAGCCCATGACCAGCCTGAATCCCTCCTTTACCATCGGGCGGCAGATTGCAGAATCGCTGATCGCTCATCGCAATCTCTCCGCAAGGGAGGCGAAAGCAGAAACATTACGCCTGCTGGCAAAGGTGCGCATCCCGCATGCGACGGCGCGCTACGATGAATATCCGCATCAGTTTTCCGGCGGGATGCGCCAGCGGGTGATGATTGCGATGGCGCTGGCGCTGCGACCAAAACTGCTGATAGCCGATGAACCCACTACCGCGCTGGATGTTACCATCCAGGGGCAGATCCTCGACCTGATCAAGACGCTGCAGGAAGAGGAAGGCACTGCAGTGCTGTTTATCACCCACGATATGGGCGTGGTGGCCGAAACCGCCGACCGCACGCTGGTGATGTATGGTGGTGACTGCATTGAAACCGGCGCCACCAGCCAGATTTTCGCCGCCCCGCAACAGCCCTATACCCGGGCGCTACTGGCAGCGGTACCGCGTCTCGGTTCGATGCGCGAACATCACTGGCCACTGAAATTTCCGCAATCAGATGCCCTGACAGGCGAACTCAACGCGCAAGAAGTGCCTGGCCGGCAGCCTGACGCCGGCGCAACGCCATTGCTGTCGGTAAAAAACCTCACCACCCGCTTCCCGGTGCGCGGCGGCCTGTTCGGTCGTATTCAGGGTCACGTGCATGCGGTGGAAAATATCAGTTTCGATCTCTTTCAGGGAGAAACACTGTCGCTGGTCGGCGAATCCGGCTGCGGCAAATCCACCACCGGTCGCTCCATTACCCGGCTGGTAACACCGCAAAGCGGCGATATCCGGCTCAATGGCTACGACGTGCGGCAACTGAATAACACCCAGCTGCGCAGTATGCGCCGCGATATCCAGATGATTTTCCAGGATCCCTTCGCCAGCCTTAACCCACGGATGAAAATCGTCGAAACCCTGACCGAACCCATGCTGCAACACCGTCTCGCCGACAAGACGCAGGCGCGCGCCCGGGCGGCTGAGCTGATGGAGCGGGTGGGATTAGCCGCCAGTATGCTGAATCGCTATCCCCATGAGTTTTCCGGTGGTCAGCGCCAGCGTATCTGTATCGCCCGCGCCTTAACCCTGAATCCGCAAGTGATAGTCGCCGATGAGTCGGTTTCAGCGCTGGATGTTTCCGTTAAGGCGCAGGTGGTTAATCTGTTGATGGATTTACAACAGAGTATGGATCTCTCTTTTCTGTTTATCTCCCATGATATGGCAGTGGTGGAACGTATCAGCCATCGGGTCGCGGTGATGTATCTCGGCGAGATTGTCGAAATTGGCCCGCGCGCGGCGATCTTTGATCATCCGCAGCACCCCTATACCCGCAAACTGATCGCCTCGGTACCGGTACCGGATCCGGCGCGGCGGGCGCTGAAACGCAATCTGGCGGTTGAAGAACTGACCAGCCCGGTGCGTCCGCTGCACTACCAGCATCCGGCCCGCGAGTATCAGGATCTGGGTAACGGGCACTGGGTAATGAAGCTGAGCTGAGCATCGGCTTGCGATACCGTGTAATATCACGGTATTTTGCCTATTATTGATGATTAAATCTGGTTCTTCAGCGAAGAAGCAGGTTTAAATTTTGCTATTTTTATCCCTAATTTGCCAGGAGCTTCTCCTGACTCTGTTTTCTTCCCCTGCTCTCTTACTTTGGCTACTCATCAGGCCGCAATAAACAACATTATAATTGCCGCAATAGATCTTTATTCGCTACAGGCCAAATTGATGAGCAGCACCAGTCACTCTTTACACCGTAACACCCCGACTATCACGGTAGTCGATAATCGGGGCCTGGCGGTGCGCGCCCTCCGTTACCACCGCCACCCGAACTCATCGACACTAACCGATGAACGAATAACCTACTATCAGTTTAATCCTCGTGGTCAGTTACAGCACAGTATTGACCCACGCCTGTTTGCTTTACAACAGACAGATAGCATGATTACTCCCAACATTACCGCTATCACCAGCTTTACCGGTGAGATATTAGGGGTTGATAGCGTTGATGGCGGACGCACTATTGCCCTGAACGATATTGCCGGTCGCCCGCAATTACGCATTTCCGCTACCGATGTTACCCGACGCTGGCAGTATGAAAATAATACCCTGCCCGGGCGCGCCGTGAGTATCAGTGATCGGTCACCGGGAGGGAAGACACAGCTTAGCGAACGGTTTTTCTGGGGCGGCGCCAATGCGGTCGATAAAGCAATGAATCTGGCCGGTCAGTGTGTACGCCATTACGATACCGCCGGCCTTTTTATTACTGAGAGTATCTCTTTAACCGCAGTACCTTCAGCCGTCAGCCGTCAGCTGTTGAAAGAGGATCAAACAGCTGACTGGCAGGGTTCTGATGAATCATCCTGGCGCGACTTGCTGGCGGCGGCGATATACAACACCCGCAGCGTCAGCGATGCGACAGGAGAGTTGCTGAAGCAGACCGATGCCAAAGGCAATCTTCAGCGCTTTGCTTGTAATGTCGCCGGACAGCTGGCAGGCTGCTGGCTGACTCTGAAAGGAGGGGCTGAACAGGCCATTGTCGCCAGCCTGGTATATTCAGCCGCGGGTCAGAAACTACATGAAGTACAGGGTAATGGTGTCGTCATCCATTACCGCTATGAACCACAAACCCAACGGCTTACCGGCATGAAAACTGAACGCCCGGCAGGACATAGCGCCGGAGAAAAAGTATTGCAGGACTTGCGTTATCACTATGATCCGCTGGGTAATCTACTGCTGGTACGCAATGAAGCTGAAACCACCCGCTACTGGCGCAATCAGAAAGTAGAACCGGTCAACAGTTATGTTTATGACACACTGTATCAGCTGACCGAAGCCAGTGGCCGTGAAATGGCAAGTATTGGCCAGCAAAATGTTCAACTGCCCGCCCCACTTATCCCGCTTCCTTCCGGCGATGACGTTTTTACTAACTACACCCGCACATATCACTATGACCGTGGTGATAATCTGAACAAAATCAGTCATAGCGCTCCGGCGACCGGCAATAATTACAGCATTGATATAACCGTGTCATCACGCAGTAATCGGGCTGTGGTAAGCGCTCTGACTGACGATCCGACCAAAGTTGACAACATCTTCGATGACGGAGGACATCAGTCGCGAATGCAACCGGGGCAACTGCTGAGCTGGACTATCCATGGCGAATTGCTGCAAGTTATGCCCGTAACACGCGAGGGTGCCGCATCAGACAAAGAACATTATCGCTACGACAGTGGCGGTTTGCGCATCAACAAGGTCAGCCAGCAACAGACGGGCAACAGCAGCCTGACACAACGCGTGACCTATCTGCCCGGGCTGGAACTGCGCACCAGCCATATCGGCGTAACACTGAAAGAAGATCTCCACACCCTGACGCCAGTTAAAGCCGGTCACGGCCGGATGCGGCTGCTGCACTGGGAAACAGGGCTACCGGCAGGAATGACGAATAATCAGCTACGATACAACTACGAAGCGCTTAGCGGCAACTGGGGGCTAGAGCTTGATGGCACTGGACAGCTAATCTCGCAGGAAGAACACTATCCCTATGGTGGTACTGCGCTGTGGGCAGCCCGAAGCCAGATTGACGCCAGCTATAAAGTTATCAGGTATCGCGCTAAGGAGCGTGATGTCAGTGGATTGTATTGTTACGGCTACCGCTACTATCAGCCCTGGGCGGGCCGCTGGTTAAGTCCGGATCCGGCGGGAACAGAAGACGGACTTAATTTGTACCGGATGGCAAAAAATAATCCGACTTCAAATGAGGACCAGCATGGATTCAATTCAACCCCGGTAAGTATCCCCAAAAAAGCGCATTTTGTCTGGGAGGGAGGAGAGCTATCCCAGCTCGACTTATTTAATGTACTGAATTTTCAGCGGCTCAATCAAGATTATGAGGTCTATTTCTGGACATCAAGACCATGGACCTTCTACAGAGCGCTGGAGAGAGCACGGAGCAGTCACACCTCTGCTTATCGTTACGTCTCTTTTAATATGAGTAATCCCGACAGGATCCTCGTCAGGGACCCGGGCGAGTTATTTAAGCAGGTCGATGCTAAGCTCAGCGCCTTTCACGCTCGGGAAAAAGAAGGTCCCTACAGCAATAAAGCCGCCGCCAGTGACATTACCCGACTGGTGGCATTACATGTCATGGGCGGACTGTATATGGATACGGATATTAGCAGAGAATCCCAGGTCGCCAATTTCCCCCAGGGTGATGATTTCTTTATGTATTACAATGAAGAGGTGGGGTATGGTAATGGTGTACTCGCCAGTGCGCCAAATACAACTGCCACAGCACAAATTCTTGCCAGCCTGATCGAAACTTATTTAACCAGGCCATATATGTGGCGAGTAAAAAGAGCAAATATAGCGCGCCGGGAGCAGCTAACGCTGAGGAGTTCCGGCCCTGAATTAATCTATTATGCCACCGGCGCATTTTTGAAAGCTATACCTGATACCGAATTCGGCCAGCGCATGCGGGGACTTGATTATTACCAGTCATTGATGAGGCTCTGGCGGCAAGTTCCGGAGATGTATCGCAATTTATCCAGTCAAAAAATACTCAGTCTGGGACACATTAACGCAGCAAATGGCGATAGTATGTGGGCAGACACCAGCGCTATTACCCGTGAACGACGGGCAAGTATATCTTAGGTTCAGGTTTGCAACAGGTGGCTGGTCTCTGCTGCTGGCAGAAGGCAATTAATAACTTACTGATATGGAAGATCCTGATGTCTGACTTACTGCCCATTTCAATCGGTTTGCTACTGTTCCCAAACCTGACCCAACTGGATCTGACCGGCCCGTTTGAGGTATTTGCCCGTACCCCCGGCGCGCAGGTGCACCTGATCTGGAAAACCCTCGCCCCGGTCACCTCCGATCGCGGCCTGACGATGCTGCCGACCGCGACCTTTGCCGACTGCCCGCCGCTGGATATTATCTGCGTGCCGGGCGGCCCCGGACAGATCGCGCTGATGGACGATCGGCAGACGCTGGATTTCTTATCGCAGGTAGCGGAACGGGCGCAGCTGATTACCTCGGTCTGTACCGGCTCGCTGCTGCTGGGCGCGGCGGGATTACTCCAGGGCTATCAGGCGACATCTCACTGGTCATCCCTCGATCAGCTGGCGTTGCTGGGCGCGCAGCCGGTGCAACAGCGGGTGGTGCGCGACCGTAACCGTATTACCGGAGCGGGCGTGACGTCAGGTATCGACTTTGCGCTGACGGTGGTGGCCGATCTGTATGGCGCCGTGGTGGCACAGCAGATCCAGCTGCAAATGGAATATGATCCCGAGCCGCCGTTTACCAGCGGTTCGCCACGCAGCGCTTCAGCACAGTTGCTGCAGCAGGCGCGCAGCAGTTCCGCCAGTTTTATTGCCGCAAGACGTGAGGCAACCCTGCGCGCCGCGGCGCATTTGGCGCAACCGGCGCCCTAAGGTTGCAGAACATGCTCACCTACCCCTGGCTTCAGGCGCAACGCATCAAGCAATGCCAGCAGCGCCAGCGCCGCCACCGCGACAAATGCCCAGCCAAAATCGGTAATTTGCGGCTGCGGGTTAGCGTGGAATGACATCGCCGCCCGCAGCACCAGGGCGGCAAAGGCCACGCCAATACTCATGCTTAACTGGAAAAACATGCTGAATAACGTTGAGGCTTCGCTCATCTGCGCTTTTGGCACATCGGCAAAGCCCAGCGTGTTGTAGCAGGTGAACTGCATTGAGCGCGACATACCGCCGATAAACAGGATCAGCGCCAGCCACGGATACGCCAGCGCTGGCGTCAGCAGCGCGCAGACCAGAATCGCGGCCACACTGATGGCGCCATTGACCACCAGCACCTGACGAAAACCCCAGCGTCTCATAATGACCGTGGTAAACGGTTTCATTGCCAGGTTACCGGCAAAGACCCATAACACCAGTAAACCGGCACTGGCTGCCGACAGACCAAAACTGACCTGAAACAGTAACGGCAGCAGAAAGGGAATCGCATTGATTGAGGCGCGAAACAACGATCCCCCCACCAGCGTACTGCGAAAGCTGGCGATCGCGAATGCGCCCACCGGCAGCATCGGTGTCGCGTGCCGGCGGCCATGACGAAATGACAGCCAGCCCGATAGCAACCCGCCAGCCACCACCGCCCCTCCCGACCACAGCAGACCTCGTCCCAGCCATTCAAGACCGCTAATCAGTGCCGCACAGGCCAGCGCCGTCAGTATAAAGCCGCGCAGGTCAAATGGCCGTTGATTGCTGACCATACCGCCAGGGATTAAGCAGAACGTGCCGAGCAATGCCGCAATGCCGAGCGGGATATTCAGCCAGAAAATCCACTGCCAGTGGCCGTAGCTGACCATCAGACCGCCGAGCGGCGGGCCAAGTATCGGCGCCACCAGACCGGGCCAGGTAATAAAAGCGATCATCCGCACCAGATCCTGTTTTTCGGTTACGCGCAGTACTACCAGCCGACCCACCGGCACCATCAGCGCGCCACCGATACCCTGCAGGACGCGGCTAAAGGTAAAAAACGCCAGCGAGTCACTGAAACCACACATTACCGAGGCGAGAGTAAACAACACTATCGCCGCGGCAAATACGCGCCGGGCGCCAAAGCGATCCGCCAGCCAGCCGCTTAGCGGAATAAACAGCGCAACCGCCAGCAAATAGGCGCTAATACCGACATTCAGTTCGACCGCAGTGACCGAGAAATCGCGCGCCATCTGCGGTAGTGCCGTAACAATTGCGGTAGCATCGAGGTTTTCCATAAAAAAGGTCACGGCGACCAGCAGTGCCACCCAGCGGGCAGGTGCAGCCGACGACGATGTGGCACGGGTATTTTTCATTAACGCTCCATTTCGTTATTGCGCTGCCACTACGGTATCAGCGGGTAATGTCCGCTTTAGCAGCAATACCAGCAGGACATTAACCAGCGCCAGTGCGCAGAGCAGCCAGAGGGTGGCCGCGGCGCCCATCTGCTGAAACACATAACCGCCAGCCAGCGGCGTTATCGCCTGACCAATCAGCGCCGGACGCGCCATGCGTCCGACCACCAGCGCATACTCCTCCGGCCTGACCATCGCCAGTGGCAGCGTACCGCGGACAATAGCGCGCAGCCCGTTGCCCGCGCCGTAGAGCAGCATACTCAGCACCGCCAAATGCGGGAACAGCGCCAGCGTCAGCAGCCCCAGCGCCACTAATCCTACCGAGAAAAAAGTGGTGCGCATCGGATGCCCGCGTTTAAAAAAGATATCCACCAGACGCGAGCCGACCTGGCAAGGGCCGAGGATCGCACTGATGCCGAGAGCGGCTGCCAGCGAGTAGCCGCTGGCCTGCAACAGCGTGATAAGCTGCACCGAAATGGCGGTCATAATGACCGAGGCGAGGGTAAAAATCGCGCACAGTAGCCAGAACAGCTGCGGCGCGATAGCGCCCTTACTGCTGCTACTGACGCCGCTTTTTACCGGCAGCGGCGCGCTGGCGGGCAGTGAGCAGTAATACATCGGCCATACCGTCAGCGTCAGGATCGCAGCACAGGCAAAGCAGGCATCGCGCCAGCCCAGCCATTCAATCAGCAGTGCGCTACCGGGCCATACCAGCGTGGTGCAGAAACCGGAAATCAGCGTAATGCCGGTGATAGCGCCACGGGCAAATCCGCCATACAGCGTACCGAGCGTGGCAAACAGCGCGTCATACAATCCCATCGCCATACCGATGCCGATGACTCCCCACGCCAGCAGAAACAGCCACAAACTATGGGATAACCCGACCATTACCAGACCGGCGGCCATCACCACGCCGCTGGCGGCGAGCAGCGTACGGCCGCCGCGCCGCGCGATAATACGGCCGCTCAGCGGCGACAGCAGCCCGGACACCAGAATCCCCAGCGATAACGCCCCATACACCCACTGCTGCGACCAGCCGGTCTCACGCACTACCGGCGCAGCGAGTACCGCCATAATATAAAATGAACCACCCCACGACAGGATCTGCACCACCCCCAGCAGCAGGATGCTAATGACGCCCGGTTTTTCGCTATTATTTTTCAAGCTATATCATTCCGCAAAGAGATCCCTCCTGGTCAGGCCGTCAGTTTTGCCAGCACCGCAGCACTTTCTTCGTCATCCGGCACATACACCAGCAGGCGATCGCCATTTTGCGGCGTCGACCACCAGTTATTCTGGCGCAACGCCATCCGGCCGACGTCGGGACGTAAGAAGTGCCTGACCCGATTTTCAAAGCCCTTTAGCTCATAGCGCTGCCAGGTTTGGCGAAACTCTTCCGAGCTGGCCATCAGCCGCGCCAGCATATTTTCCCATTCCGGCTCGCCGGGATGCTCTCCCATCTGCGCGCGAAACAGCGCCACCATATGGGGCATCACTTCGTCCCAGTCGACCATGGTGCGCCGCCAGCCACTGTGGTTAAACGCCAGCCAGATGCAGTTACGCTCCTCCGCCGCGATGGTGGTTAAATCAATGTTCATTAAGCGGCACCAGGCGGAGTTGTAAGCCAGAATATCAAAACGCTGATTCTGAATAATCGCCGGTAACGGGTCCAGCGCATCCAGTATCATCTGGCAGTGAGCGGAAACCTTAGCGCAGGCTTTAGCGGCCCTGACCGCGGGCTGCTGATAGCCAGCCAGGCGCAGCAGATGGCTGGTTTCGGTTTCGTTACACTGTAACGCCAGCGCAATCGCCGCAAGGGTTTTTGCCGAGGCTTTAATATCACGCCCCTGCTCCAGCCAGGTGTACCAGGTGACGCCGACATCAGCCAGCTGCGCCACCTCTTCGCGGCGTAAACCCGGCGTGCGCCGGCTACGCATTCGCGGCAAACCCAGGCGGTTGGGATCGAGGCTTTCACGGCGTCGGCGTAAAAATTCGCCCAGTTGCAGTCGGTTGCTTTTTTCCGTCAGAGAAGCGTCGCTGATTAATGACATACGCAGATACTCCGTTGCCAGACAGGTAGTGTTTATACCATGATAATCAAATACTGGTACCGGTTTAACAGATCACTGATGCTATGCCCCATCACCATTAAAGACAAGGGTAAGCATGATGAAAACCACCGTTCTGGGACGCGCCGGACTGCTGGTTCTGTTAGCGGGTCAGTTACTGCCAATGATTGATTTCTCGATTGTTAACGTGGCGCTGGAAGCGATGGCGCACACGCTGCATGCCACACCGCTTCAGCTGGAACTGATTGTGGCGGTGTATGGCATTGCTTTTGCGGTTTGCCTCGCGATGGGCGGCCGCGCAGGGGATAACTTCGGGCGGCGGCGCGTTTTTACCCTCGGCGTGCTGCTGTTTGCCCTGGCATCATTGTTGTGCGGCATGGCTAACAGCGTCTGGCTGATGCTGCTGGCTCGCGGACTGCAGGGTATTGGCGCCGCGCTGGTTGTACCGCAGGTTCTCGCTACCCTGCATGTTTGTCTGCAGGGGCGTGCACACGCGCGCGCCATCGGGTTGTATGGCGGCATTGGCGGGCTGGCGTTTATTGTCGGTCAGGTGCTGGGAGGATTTCTGATTGGCGCCGATATCGGCGGCTACGGCTGGCGCAGCGTGTTTCTGATTAATATCCCCATTTGCCTGGTGGTACTGCTACTGGTGCAGCGTTATGTGCCGGAAACGCGCAATACACAGCGCGTCAGTATTGATTTAGCCGGTACCTCGCTGCTGGCAGCGTCGATTGCCAGCCTGATGATTGCCCTGTCGCTTGGTCCGCTGTTGCACTGGTCATGGCCCTGCCTGCTGTTACTGCTGCTGTTTCCGCTGTTACTGCAACGCCTGTGGCGGGTGGAGCAGCAACTGGAAGCGCGTCACGGAGCGCCGCTGCTGTCACCTGCTCTGTTGCGCCTGCCGTCAGTCAATTTCGCCATCGGTATCGCCTTGCTGTTCTTCTCCAGCTGGAGCGGTTTTATGTTCGCCGTGGCATTAACTCTGCAATCGGGTATCGGACTGACGGCATTTCAGTCAGGCAATGCCTTTATTGCCCTCGGCGTTGCCTATTTTCTCGGTTCATTGCTGACCACGCGGATGGCGGAACGCTACGGCAGACTGACGATGCTGTTAAGCGGCTGTGCTATCCAGATGAGTGGACTGGTGTGGCTGATGCTGACATTTCATTTTGCCTGGGGAAATATCGCCATTGTGACGCTGATTCCGTCCACTGCGCTTATTGGTTTCGGCCAGTCGTTTATCGTGAGCTGCTTTTACCGTATCGGGCTGGCTGAAGTGCCTAAATGTCAGGCCGGTTCCGGCAGCGCGATGCTGTCGACCGTGCAGCAAGCGGCATTGGGCCTTGGCCCGATGTTATCAGGTTCAATATTTAGTCAGGTATTGTTGCATAAGGCCAATTATCAGCAGGCGATTATTGCCGCCCTGCTGGCTGAATGGCTGATTATGCTACTGTTGGTAGTGCGCGCCCTGCTGGTGCGCCGTCAGTTATTGCCACAGCCCGGAAACAGATGATTTCTCTCCTGCTAACCTTCAGGGTAGTTAATCACTGCCCCTGAAGCGATCGCCCGCTCTCTGCGCCCTGTTCCTTTATTTGCAAAATATTAGCGCCAGTAAAAAGCACGGCGCTTTCCCTGGCTATATTTAAAACATAAGAGCTTCTGATTATTTGTTCGTTTCTCACACAACAAACGGGAGTGATAATGAATCAGTACTACTATGTTGACACCCACCACGGATACCGTCATGGCCACGTGGTTCACGCCACTGGCTGTAAGTACCTGCCCGGCACCAGAGACCGCAAGTTTCTTGGCAGCTTCTACACCACCGCAGACGCCCTGTTACAGGCCAAAAAATATTATCGCCATGTCTGTGGTTGCAGCGGCTGTTGTCCGCAGTCGTTCAGTCCGCCATCGCTAAAAAAAGTGTCAAACCGCAGGAAAAATATGGATCTGCATTCATTAGAGTTAATCTGAATTTGTCAGCCTGATTTTCTGCCGCTGGCACTGGCTGGCAGAAAAACCTGATCCGTTTCTCAGGGCCGCCGCTGGCGGCCCTGTCGGTGCCGGGCTGAAAAAAACTGCCGCTTTTGCTGATTTTATGGTTTAACTCATCGCGTAAATAAAACACAATACGCACTCTAAACGTGATGGGCGTCACTTTTCCGTCCCTGCGGATTTCGCCGAGTCGAAATGAACTTACCTACAACATTTTGTTAATCCCATGCAACCAACCACTGTTTCACGCAAAACGGCCTGGCTACGCGTCGTTCTGCTGGCCATTGCGGCATTTATCTTCAATACCACTGAGTTTGTCCCGGTAGGTTTGTTATCGGATATCGCCAACAGCTTTGGCATGGACACGCCTGACGTCGGGATCATGTTAACGATCTATGCCTGGGTAGTGGCGCTGATGTCGCTGCCGCTGATGCTGGCCACCAGACAGGTTGAACGCCGGTTATTGCTGATGGGAATTTTTTCCCTGTTTATCCTCAGCCATGTGCTGTCCGTGCTGGCGTGGGATTTCACCTCGCTGGTGATCTCGCGCATTGGTATTGCGCTGGCGCATGCGGTTTTCTGGTCGATCACCGCCTCACTGGCAATCCGGGTTGCCCCTGCCGGTAAAAAAACCCAGGCGCTGAGTATGCTGGCGACCGGTACCGCACTGGCAATGGTATTGGGGGTGCCGATTGGTCGCATTATTGGTCAGTATCTCGGCTGGCGAATGACCTTTGGTATGATTGGCCTTTCAGCGCTGGTGCTGGTACTGATGCTGATAAAACTGTTGCCAAAACTACCCAGTGAACATACGGGTTCACTTAGCAGCGTGCCGGTACTGTTTAAACGCCCGGCACTGGTTAGCCTCTATTTGCTGACCACGCTGGTGGTGACGGCGCATTATACCGCCTACAGCTATATCGAACCCTTTATGCAGGTAGTGGCGTCGATGGGAGAAAACTTCACCACCTTCCTGCTACTGATTTTCGGCGCGGCGGGTATTCTCGGCAGCGTAATCTTTAGCGTCTTCGGTAATAAATTCCCTTCCGGCCTGGTGATTGGCGCCATCAGCCTGATCACGCTGTGCATGGGGCTGTTGCTGTTTGCCGCCATCCATCCGCAGGCGATTTCGCTACTGTGCATAATCTGGGGCATGGCGATGATGATGATTGGCCTGTCATTACAGGTCCGGGTGCTGTCGCTGGCCCCCGATGCCACCGATGTGGCGATGTCGCTGCATTCCGGTATTTTTAATATTGGCATCGGCGCGGGCGCGCTGCTGGGTAACCAGGTGAGTATTCATTTGAAGATGTCTGATGTGGGTAATATCGGTGCGTTACTGGGGCTGCTGGCTCTGTTCTGGTGTCTGTATATCTTCCGCCGCTATCCTCAACTGCGTAGCAACGGCTAAAACAGAAAAGGCTTCGTCAGTCATTGGTGACTGGCGAAGCCCTTGTCCTGCGAAACAGATATTAGTTATAAATTACTGCGGTGCCATGCAACCTGTTCTGGCCAGAGGTCGAAGTGATGCGGAAAGACTTTGCGCCTGCGGCCTGTGCTTTTACCGCTAACTGGTTTTCCAGTGAAGTCAGATTGGTGCTGCCGGTGGCACTCACCACGCCCACTTGCTGCTGATCGGCAGGCAAAAATCCAACTTGTTGCGCGGCGACACCGGCAAATGAAACGGTGCTCAGCACCAGCGCGGCAACTGCATATTTAATGTTTTTCATGACGATACCCTTCAATTAATGTGCTGCAATTCGCGGTTAACCACGACTTACTGATAAATCACGGCGGTGCCGTGCAGGTTGTTCTGACCACTGGTCGAGGTGATACGGAACGATTTGGCGCCGGCGGCACTGGCTTTCTCATTCAGCTGGGCTTCCAGCGAAGTCAGGTTGCTGCCGCCGGTGGCGGAAATAACGCCAATCTCTTGCTGATGTTGCGGTTCACTTGCTACCAGGTCGGCGGCGAAGCTGCCAAATGACAGCGTGGACAGGGCGATGGCGAACACGGCAGTTTTTACGTTTTTCATAATCTTCTCTCTCGGAATCAGGTGATTTACTGTTTGCGTCGTTATTAACTTAACGATCGATAACTAAATGCTAAACCTCTCCCCCGCCTGGCGTCAACTATATTTTTTAATGATCGTTAATATAATAAATATGTGACTGATATCTCAGTCATTAAAAGCTGAAAAAAATTCTTCCTGCGCCTGCCGGCAAGGGGTGCGCACAAGATGTGAAGCAGACTGTTACGATTAAAGTCTCCGTTTGATCGGCGGCGCTTGATTATTTTTTTAATGATCGGTAATTTAATTAAAGAGGCAGTCGCAGGTTAAGTGAGGACATATGAGTGGCAATGCGGAGGTTTGTGTAAAAAAAGGTCGTGGACGACCAAAACTGTTCGATCGCGATAGCGCGCTCGACAAGGCGCTGGAACTGTTCTGGGCGCATGGTTATGAAGCCACCTCTTTAGCCGATTTAGTCCAGGCGACCGGGGCAAAAGCCCCCACCCTGTACGCTGAATTTGAGAATAAAGAGGGGCTGTTTCGTGCGGTGATGGATCGCTATATCGAGAAGTTTGCCGAACAGCGTAAAATGGCCCTTGCCTGCCCGGAACGTAGCGTGGCGCAGGGTATTGAAAGCTATTTTCGCTCAACCGCCGCCTGTTTTACCGATGGCAAAAAGCCTGCCGGCTGTTTCTTTATCTGTACCTCGACCGCGCTTTCCGCCGATTCCGGCGAAGTTGCCGAGATGCTGCGTACCCGCCATCACCTGCAGGAAACGGCCTTGCTCGACTTTTTACAATTGCGTCAGCAGCAGGGCGAACTCAGCGCGGCATGCAATGTAAAACAGATGGCATGCTATCTCTCCTGTGTATTGCAGGGAATGTCGGTGCGCGCGCGCGAAGGCGCCAGCCGTGAAGAACTGGATGGCATTATTGATACCATGATGAAGCTGTGGCCAACGCTGGCAACGCCGCTATCCGCGTAATCTTTTCCTCCGCGCGACGCCTGCCGGAGCTAACCCGCCCGCGGTTAAATCCATCAGGTACAAACAACAAGAGCCACAGATGTTGTGGCTCTTTGACCTACGGTGCGCAGAACGCCGGTGCGCGCTACGCCAGATGAAATACCTCCGTTAACGCCTCGCTGACCGGACTGTTATCCGGGTTAGACGGCATCAGTTCACGCATCGATTGCCACCAGCGCTGACAGATTTCGGTCTCTGCCACCGCCGCCCAGCGCGCTTCGGACTCAATTTCCACATAAGCGAACAGCAGATTACGGCTGGCATCAAGAAAAATGCTGTAATTATGCGCGCCATGCTGCTTCAGCGTGGCTTCAAGCTCAGGCCAGATCGGCGTATGACGCTGTTGATACGCGGCATGCGCCTGCGGATAAACCTGCATCACAAAGGCTTTACGCAACATTGCGTTTCCCCACATCCAGCGCCGCCTGCCATGGCTGGACACCAAAACGCTCACCCAGCGCGATCAGCTCAGCAGTTGAGATAGTTTGTTTCATCCCGCCCATTGAGAGCACTTTTACCAGCACTTCCGAGGATTTTTCTGCCGTATCAATCAGACCAAAAGCATCATCCAGCGTCGGACCCGCGCCAAAAATACCGTGGAATGGCCAGAGTACCAGGCTATGTGATTTCATCTGCGCGGCAGTTTTACTGCCGATACCGTCAGTACCCGGCACCATCCACGGCACAATGCCTACGCCATCGGGGAACACCACCAGACATTCGGTACTGCCTTCCCACAGCTTGCGGGTAAAGCTGGCAGCATCCAGCTCCAGCACATAGCTTAACGCGATAAAATTGGTGGCGTGGCAGTGCATAATCACCCGGTCATTGCCGTTGGTCAGTTGCTTGCGCACCGCGTGCGACTGGAAATGCGATGCCAGCTCGGAAGTGGGTACGCCGCCATTTACCAGCCCCCAGTGAATACGGTACGACATCCCGTCGGCACTCACCTGCAGCAGCACCAGACTGTCTGCCGGATCAAGCTGCACATTGCGGAAAAACTTGCCCGAACCGGTAACCAGAAACCAGCAGTTAGCCAGCGCCGGCGCCGGTTGACTCAGCTCCAGATGACGCGGCTCAGCGACAAAATCCGCGGCGAAGGGCTTCACCTCCTCCTCCAGCAGGCGCAGGCTGACATTACCGCCATTGCGCTCATCCCAGCCTTTCAGCCACATATCAGTAGTGGCTTTCACCATTCCCTGTACAAACCACGAAGAAAGAATGCCTGACATAATAGATCCTTAACGTTGACTAAGTATTTGTTGTTCGTAGTTGCGCACGTCGCCCAGCCAGCTGGCATCCGCAGGCACATCGTGGCGTAAACAGTAGCTTTCCCATACCGCCTGCCATGGCAGCGACTTCTGCTCTTCCAGCAATGCCAGACGTGAGGTGAAATCCCCGTCCAGTTCCAGTTTGCACAGCTGATCCACCGGTTCCAGCAGCGCACGCAGCAGGGCTTTTTTCGCATTACGCGTGCCTATTACCCAGGCGGCGATGCGATTGATGGAGGCGTCAAAGAAATCGAGGCCAATATGCACTTTATCGAACAGACGCTGACGCACGATCTCGCTGGCAATCGCCTGCGTTTCGTCATCCAGCAGCACCACATGGTCGCTGTCCCAGCGCACCGGGCGGCTGACGTGCAGCAGCAGACGCGGCACATACAGCATGGCGGTGGAGATTTTGTCAGAGATCACTTCCGTCGGATGGAAGTGCCCGGCATCCAGTGTCAGCGCGGTCTGGCGGCTGGCGGCGTAGCCGAGGTAGAATTCGTTGGAACCGACGGTGTAGCTTTCAGCGCCGATGCCAAATAATTTACTTTCCACCGCATCGATATGGTGGGCCGGATTAAGCTTCTCTTTGATAATTTCGTCGAGCGCGTTCATCAGACGCTGACGGGGGGCCAGCCGGTCAATGGTCAGATCTTTCATGCCATCCGGCACCCAGATATTCATCACCGAAGGCGTACCCAGTTGTTCGCCAAAATAAGCGGAGATCTTACGGCTGGCCTGGCAGTGCTCAATCCAGAACTGGCGGATACCGGCATCCTTGTGCGCCAGGGTAAAGCCATCAGCACTGAGCGGATGCGAGAAACAGGTCGGGTTAAAATCCAGTCCCAGTTTGTTACGTTTTGCCCACTCAACCCAGTTGGCAAAGTGTTCAGGCAGAATGGCGTTGCGTTCAACCGGCTGATCACTTTCCAGATAGATGGCATGCAGATTCAGACGTTTAGGACCGGGGATCAGCGCCATTGCCTGATCAAGGTCAGCGCGTAATTCAGCCGCACTGCGCGCTCTGCCAGGATAATTGCCTGTGGCCTGAATGCCGCCGGTCAGTGTGCCCTGCGGATTTTCAAATCCGCGTACATCATCGCCCTGCCAGCAGTGCATTGAGATCGGTAGCCGATCCAGTTGCGCCATCGCGGCATCGACATCGATGCCGATGGCTGAAAAACGCTGTTTTGCCAGTTCGAAAGCCTGTTCGATTAGCCTGGTCATAAGCAAAGCTCCTTAGTAGGTTGACTGAGCGACTGAAAACGCGACCAGCAGGCCGTGAAAGCGCTATCTTGATGAGGTTGAACAAGGTGCTGCGGGAAGTTCTGTACCACCCGCTGGCGGAATTGCTGCACATCAGCCACCTCGCCCAGCGCAATCAGCTGGCAGCCGATATTACCGAGGGTGGAGGCTTCAACCGGCCCGGCGTTGACCGGTAAGTTGCAGGCATTAGCGCAGAGCTGATTAAGAAAATGGTTCTGACTGCCGCCGCCGACAATCTGCAGCTGGCTGAAGTTTTTGCCGCGCAGTTGCGCCAGCTCGCCAATCACCTGGCGATACAGCAGCGCCAGGCTGTCAAAAATGCAGCGCGCCAGTTCGCAGGCGGATTGCGGGATTGCCATCCCCTGTCCGGCGCAGGCGTCCTGAATTTCGCGCACCATACTGGCGGGGTTAATAAAGCGTTCGTCGTTAGGATGAAAAAAGGATTTACAGGCTGGCAGGCGCGACGCCTCGTTAATCAGCTGGCAGAGATCGTCAATCTGCAATTCTTCACAGACCCGCTGCAGCAACCACAACCCCATAATGTTTTTTAACACCCGGTAGCGCCCTTCCGCGCCGCCTTCATTGGTAATATTGGCCTGCCGCGCACGGCTGCCGTTGTGCGGCTGACGGCTCTCAAACCCCATCAGCGACCAGGTGCCGGAACTGAGATAGGCGCTGTCGCTGTCGTTTAGCGGCGTAGCGAGAATGGCGCTGGCGGTATCATGGGTGGCGACGGCAATTACCGGCACTTTGCTTCCCCGGGCGTTGCACCATGCGCCGACCGCTTTACCCGGCTGTGACGGCCGGCCAAACCAGCTGGCTTTTGCCCCGGCCCACTGCAACAATTTTTCATCCCAATCGCCGCTCTGCAAATTCAGTAACTGCGTGGTGGTGGCATTGGTGTACTCCCAGTTCAACTGACCGGTCAGGCGGTACTGCAGATAGTCGGGGATCAGCAGGGCGTGCGCCACACGATCTACCAGCTCCGGATGGGCATCGCTAAATGCACGCAGCTGATAGAGCGTATTAAAAGGTAAAAACTGGATACCGGTGCGCTGGTAAATGGTTTCAAGGCCCAGCTCGCGCTGCGCTTTATTCATCAGGCCGTGAGTCCGTTTGTCGCGGTATGAGACGGGTAAACCAACGCGCTGACCCGCCGCATCCAGCATCACCACATCAACGCCCCAGGTATCAATCCCGATACTGTCAGGCACAATGCCCTGCTTATCCAGCAGTGCCAGACCGGCACGAATTTCAGCTTCCAGCGCATCGATATCCCAGCAGTCATAACCGGAGATAATCTGGCGATGATTGCCAAAGCGGTTCACTTCACGCAGCGTCAGGTTGCCGTCGTCAGAGCAGTAACGCCCCAGCATAATGCGCCCGCTTGAGGCGCCCAGATCGATGGCGACAATATTGCGAATGGTCATGGATTAAGCTTCCTGGTGATTCAATGTCACCAGTGTAAAATCCAGCAGATTTGCCACCTTCCTGACACTGCCAGCGGCGGCATAGCGCTGGCAGTGCCGCAAAGATGAACGTGAATCAGCTCACAGTTTCAACTTTCCCCTGCCCGCACGCCAGATGTGACCTGTTACGCATTTCTGATTTTTTTCCCGACATTCTTGAAAAATTAGCCCGTTAAGCGAGTTTCCCGGTGCAAAATTCAAGGTAAGGTTGACCGGCGCTGATTAGTATCGGTTACATGCTTGTTAACTGAGGATGAATCATGACCGTATTGCACAGCGTTGATTTTTTCCCGGCAGGCGGCCTGCCGATCGCCATTGAGCCACGCGCGCCACAGGCAGCTTTCCCTGAGCATCATCATGATTTTTATGAAATTGTTCTGGTGGAACAAGGTTCCGGTATTCATGTGTTTAACGGCCAGCCGCAGACCCTGTGCGGCGGCTGCGTCTGTTTCGTCCGTGACCACGACCGTCATCTGTATGAACAGACTGAAAATCTTTATCTGACCAATGTGTTGTACCGCGGCCCCGATGCGTTTCGTTTTTTAACCGGACTGCGCGATCTGCTGCCGCAGGAACAGGATGGCCGCTATCCGTCGCACTGGCGTATTGGCAATAAATTAATGGCCCAGGCGAAGGCAGTGATTAGTCAGCTGGAGAACCTGCCGCAAGGAGAGTCGTTAGAGCTGCAGGCCGAACAGGAGCTGCATTTTCTGCAGTTACTGATGCTGTTGCGCCAGGGCTGTCGCGAACAGCACTGCGACGATCAGGATGGCCGCCTGCGTCGGCTGCTGGACTGGCTGAACGATCACTACAGCGATGATATTGACTGGGACCGGCTGGCGGACGGGTTTTCGCTGTCGCTTCGCACCCTGCATCGCCAGATGAAACAACAGACCGGCAGTACGCCGCAGCGCTATCTGAATCGCCTGCGCTTACTGCAGGCACGCCATCTGCTGCGCCATAGCGACAGCAGAATTACCGATATCGCTTTCCAGTGCGGTTTTGGCGACAGTAATCACTTTTCGACGCTATTTAAACGGGAGTTTGGCTGCGCACCACGAGCCGAACGCCAGCAAACGCAGTAAGAGGAAGCGGAAATGACACTTATGCTGGCCAGAGCGGACTACTTTCCTTCGGATGCCATGCCGGTAGCGGTAGCCGATCGCGCGCCACAACCGTCGTTTCCACCTCATCGCCATGAGTTTTATGAAATTGTTATCGTCTGGCGCGGTAACGGGCTGCACGTGCTTAATGACCGCCCGTGGCCAGTGACCTGTGGCGATATTTTTTATATTAAGGATAGTGACTGTCACAGTTATGAATCAGTCAATGATCTGGTGCTCGACAATATTATTTACTGCCCGGAACGCTTTAAACTGGGGCTGGACTGGTCGCAGCTGCTGCCAATGGATGATCCGCACCACCGCGCTTACTGGCGTCTTACCACCCGCGGGATGGCGCTGGCGCGCAATGTAATCGCGCAGCTGGAACAGGAGAGCTGCAAAACCGATCTGTTGTCGCTGCAGCTTACCGAAGCGCTATTTCTGCAGCTGGCGCTGATTCTGCGGCGCTACCGTTATGCCGTGGATCAGGCGTGGCAATTGCCGGAAGGTGAACAACTGGATCTGCTGATGGCGGCGATCCAGGCCGACGGTGAAAACCCTTTCGACCTGGCGCTATTTTGTCAGCACAACCATTTATCAGAGCGAGCGTTAAAGCAGCTGTTTCGTCAGCAAACCGGGATGACCATCAGCCACTATTTGCGTCAGCTACAGTTGTGCCGGGCAAAATATCTGCTGCGCGCCAGCGACTGCCTGATTGGTCAGGTCGCTGCGCGTTGCGGCTTTGACGACAGCAACTATTTCTCGGTGGTGTTTACCCGGGAAACCGGTATGACCCCCAGCGCCTGGCGCCAGCAGTTTGAACATGCCGGCAGAGTGCTGGTTCACCATAGCTAAGGGCTGAATCACCAGCTTAGCGGTACTCTTTATCCCAGCGGGCGCAGAAGTGCGCAATCTCCCCGGACTGAAATTGATCAAGATGCGCCATGAGCTTTTCCAGCGGCCAGTGCCACCAGGCAATACGCTGCAAACTTGCCGCAATTTCCGCCGGGAAACGCTGGCGAATCTGTCTGGCCGGTACGCCGCCGACAATACTATAAGGCGCGACATTTTTGCTGACCACCGCGCCGGCAGCCAGCACCGCGCCATCGCCGATGGTGACTCCCGGCAACACGATCACCCCGTGCCCAATCCAGACGTCATGGCCGATAATCACCCGTTCCGCGCGACGGTCGGCAAAAAAACCGTGGTCGCGTTCGACGCCAGATTGGTAATACTCCGGACAATAGCTGAAACGATGCTGTGAGGGACGCCCCGTCGGATGGTTGGGTGCGCCGATGCGTACCTGATTGGCGATAGCCGTAAATTTACCGATACGGCTATCGGCGATGCAGCAGTGTTCGCCAACATAGGAAAAATCACCCAGCGTGCTGTATTCCAGATAGCTATGGGCGAGGATTTCACACTGCTTGCCGATATGCGTTTCACGCATCGTTACGCGGTTGTCGATAACGGTTTGCTGTAGTTTCGGTGGCTTAGCGGCGGTAAGTGACATGTGCTCCCTTCTTTGCTGGTCAGACTGGTGGATAAGCGAAGCGCAGGCAGGCGCCCGCGGCTGCTCTATGCTGACCGGGAAAGATGACGGAATGATGGCGGCATGGATATTACGGGAGCCATTAATGGCTCCCCTACAGCAGGGGGTCAGATATTCTGCCGTGCCAATAATTTGCACGGTTGCCGCCATCGGGACGGGAGCCATTAATGGCTCCCCTACAGCACGGGGTCAGATATTCTGCCGTGCCAATAATTTGCACGGTTGCCGCCATCGGGACGGGAGCCATTAATGGCCCCCCGATAGCACGGGGCAGATATTCTGCCGTGCCAATAATTTGCACGGTTGCCGCCATCGGGACGGAAGCCATAAATGGCTCCCCTATAGCACGGGGGCAGATATTCTGCCGTAGGAGAGGCATTTATGCCGCCCGCTCCCGTGCAGACTATGATGCCATGCCTAAACCCACGATATTCGCCGCCAGAATAATCACCAGACAGCCAATACTCAGCACCCCCACCGGACGACGCCCTACCGATTTCCACTCTTTCAGTACCAGACCCACCAGGCCACCGCACAGCACATAGAAACTCATATGCAGCATCCAGCTGATAAAGTCATACTGCGCCGGAATATTGGCGTGGCCCCAGGCGTAAAAGAAGAATTGCAGATACCACATGGTGCCGCCCAGCATGGCAAACAGGATGTTCGCGCGCAGCAACGGTTTCGCCACGGCAAAATCGGCTTTTAACGACAGCTCTGGCTTGATGGCTAAACGCACAAAACACCAGGCCAGGTTTACCAGCGCACCACCGCCCATAATCACCACATAGCTGGGCAGCGCCACATACAATGGATCGATACCGATCGCCGCCGCCGCTTCATGCATCGGTTTCGCCGCAGACATGGCAAATGACATCCCGGCAGAGAAAATGCCGCACATAACCGCCAGCAGCAGCCCTTTTTTCAGATTGAACTCTTCGGCGCGAATGCCCATCGCCCGCTCTTTCATTAAGCCAGCACGCGCGACCACCGCAACGCCAATCAGCGCCACCAGCACGCCAAGCAAGGTCATGCGACCGCCAGCCGAACTGAACAGCGCCACAAAACGCCCCTGTAATAATGGCGTCATCAGCGTACCCACGACCAGCGTAATACCAATGGCGATACCGATACCCATCGACATACCGAGGTAGCGCATGGTCAGACCATAGTTAATATTCCCCACCCCCCACATCGCGCCAAACAGAAATACCGGCAGCAGGGTGGAAAAACTAAAGGAACGATAATAGCCCCAGAAATCCGGTAGCAGAATGGCGCTGACCAGCCAGGGTAAAATCAGCCAGGACATGATACCGCCAACCGACCACATGGTTTCCCACGACCAGTTTCTCACTTTTTTCAGCGGTGCATAGAAGCACGCCGCGCTGGCTGCGCCAACGAGGTGCCACATAATACCGAGCAGGATTGCGTTATTCATTGTTATTCCTTCGTAGGTGGAGGCCAGCAGGCATCGCACTGTTGCCTGAATACGAAGGAGTCTAAAGACCAGGTGGCCTGTGCAGCCTTATGCTGACTGCCCGCCATGGCATAAATCTGGCAAAATCCGCCGGATGATGATGACTACGATCACAAAATCATCCGGCAGTCAGATTCGCTGTGTCTGGCTGTATTCTCGCCAGCGGCGGCGGAAGGAGGAAAGAAACGCCCGAGACGCGAAGAAAATCACACCGTCAGCATGCCGCTGTGCTCAATAAAAGCGATAATTTTTTCCAGACCTTCGCCTTTTTTCAGATTGGCGAAAGTCCAGGGTTTATCAGGACGCATACGCCGGGTATCGCTTGCCATCACCTCCAGCGAGGCGCCAACATATGGGGCAAGATCGATTTTATTGATCACCAAAAAGTCAGAACGGGTAATACCGGGCCCGCCTTTGCGCGGGATCTTCTCCCCTTCGGCGACATCAATTACGTAGATAGTGAGGTCAGCCAGTTCCGGGCTAAAGGTAGCGCTAAGATTGTCGCCACCGCTTTCCACAAACACAATATCAAGGTTGCCAAATTTCTCGCTTAGCGCTTCAACCGCGGCCAGATTCATTGAGGCATCTTCGCGGATGGCGGTGTGCGGACAGCCGCCGGTTTCCACCCCAACGATCCGAGCCGCCTCCAGTGCTCCGGCTTCGGTCAGAATGCGCTGATCCTCGCGGGTATAAATATCGTTAGTCACCACCGCCAGCTGCCAGCGCTCGCGCATCGCCTTACACAGCACCTCCAGCAGTGCTGTTTTACCCGATCCCACCGGACCACCGACACCAATACGTAGCGGTTGTTTATAATTCTGCATAACGGCTCCTAAGAACGAAATAATCGGGTATGTTGGGTTTCATGACGCGAAGAGGCGATGGCAACCAGCGGCAGGCTGCCCCCCAGTTCTTCGTCGTCCAATGCCAGCGCCAGCGGAAGTTGTTGCGCCAGCGTCTCACTCAGTTCCATAAGCAGCGACTGCGCCGCCTGTTGCCCGAAGGGCACCAGTTTCACCCCCGCCATGACCGCGCTTTCCAGCGAGCTGTACGCCAGTGACAGCAGCAACGCGCTTTCAGGGATCTGCCACACCGTGCCAGCCCATGCCAGACCGCCGCTTTGCGTTAATTGCAGCGCTGCGCGCCAGTTTTCCGGCGGCAGCAGCTGTAAGCCCGTCAGCACCCGCGTCATGGCGGCGCCGCGCTGCTGTTCTTCGCTACGCAGTTCCGCCGTTTCACGACATGACAACAGAAAGTGCGACCAGTGGCGGAAACGTTCGACATCCTGCGCCTGACAGGCGCGATACAGCCGCAACAACAACGGCAGATCCTGCCGTATCAGCGTTTGTTCAATCTGCAGTTGTTGCCACTGGCGGAATTGCGCCACACTGCTCACCCATCCGCACTCTACCGCCCACTCCAGCCCTTGCGAGTAGGTAAAGCCGCCAATCGGCAATGCGGCGCTGCTCAGTTGCAGCAACCGCAGCTGTTGTAATGGCGTTATCATTCAGTCAGCAGCAGTAACAACATCACGCCATATTTCATGATTTTTCTCCGCAATCAGTGGTGATGAGAATGTGAGTGGAGATGATGGCCCGCGGTTTCATAGGCGCCGGCAACCGGTTCGAACGGCGCCAGTTCGCTGCCGACAATCAGCCCGAGGCCGATTAACATATCGTCCAGCACATGATCGTGCAGCCAGGCGACACGTCCGGCTTCAATTTGTAACGGAACATGGCGATTACCAAGGTGGTAGCAGGCTATCGCCAGCCTGAGTGGATCGCCACACAGCGCGATGGATAACTTTTCCGCCGCGGCGACAATTCGCACCACAAACTCGCCGCTATCATCACTGAGAATATCGCCACCGCGCAGCAGCGAACCACGCTCCAGCGCCAGCCCGGCCTCACTGCCGTCATCCAGCTGAATACGCGCCCGACTTTTTAGCCGGGTAGCATAATCAAGGGTGGCGCTGGCATTGACCCTGGCAGCCGCGGTTATTTTGCGGGTAAGGAAAAGCATCGTGACTCCTTAAAACAGAAAATAACGTTGCGCCATCGGCAACTCACTTAACGGATCGCAGGTCAGCAACTGACCATCGGCACGTACTTCATAGGTTTGCGCATCCACCTGAATATCAGGGGTTAAATCATTGTGGATCATCTGCGACTTGCGCACATTGCGGCAGCCTTTCGCCACGCCAATCAGGCTTTTCAGCCCCAGTTGGTGATGCAGATCATGATTAAACGCGCGCGTTGACAGAAAAGTCATGCAGGTGGCGTGACGTGCAGCGCCGAGCGAACCAAACATTGGCCGGTAATGTACCGGCTGCGGCGTGGGGATCGACGCGTTAATATCACCCATGGCGGCGCTGGCAATCATGCCGCCTTTGATAATCAGCGCAGGTTTAACGCCAAAGAAAGCCGGACTCCACAACACTAAATCCGCCAGTTTTCCCGCCTCGACCGAGCCGACTTCATGGGCGATGCCATGGGTGATCGCCGGGTTGATGGTGTATTTGGCGATATAACGTTTGACGCGAAAATTATCCTGTTCCGCGCTGTCGCCTGGCAGCGGCCCGCGCTGCAATTTCATCTTATGCGCCACTTGCCAGGTGCGCATAATCACTTCACCGACCCGTCCCATCGCCTGTGAATCGGATGAGGTCATGGAAAATGCGCCAATATCATGCAGAATATCCTCTGCCGCGATGGTTTCCCGGCGGATACGTGACTCAGCAAACGCGATATCTTCGGCTATGCCGGCATCAAGGTGATGGCAGACCATCAGCATATCGAGATGCTCATCGACGGTATTGACGGTATAAGGCAGGGTGGGATTGGTGGAAGACGGCAAAATATTGGCAAACGAACAGGCACGGATAATATCCGGAGCATGACCGCCACCGGCGCCTTCAGTATGAAAGGTATGAATGGTGCGATCGCCAATCGCTTTTAAGGTATCTTCGACAAAGCCCGCTTCATTCAGGGTGTCAGTATGGATCGCCACCTGCACATCTTCTTCTTCTGCTACCTGTAAACAGCAGTCAATGGCGGCCGGGGTTGACCCCCAGTCTTCATGCAGCTTCAGGCCAATCACCCCGGCATCCACCTGCTCACGCAGCGCCTGATGGCTGGAGCTGTTACCTTTGCCGAGCAGGCCAATGTTAACCGGCAAACTGTCGGCGGCCTGGAGCATACGGGTGATATTCCAGCGGCCCGGAGTACAGGTGGTGGCATTGGTGCCGGTCGCCGGACCGGTGCCGCCGCCAATCATGGTGGTGATACCGGAGGTTAATGCTTCCGTCGCCTGTTGCGGACAGATAAAGTGAATATGGGCGTCAATCCCTCCGGCGGTGACAATTTTGCCCTCCGCCGCGATAATTTCCGTACCGGCGCCAATCGGTATCGTTACGCCGGGCTGGATATCCGGATTACCGGCTTTGCCAATCAGCGCAATACGGCCATGTTTAATGCCGATATCGGCTTTCACAATGCCCCAGTGGTCAATAATCAGCGCATTAGTCAGCACCAGATCCATCGATTCGCTGTCCGGCATTTGCCCCTGCCCCATACCGTCACGAATAACTTTGCCGCCACCAAATTTCACCTCTTCGCCATACAGGGTGTAATCCTGCTCCACTTCTATCCATAACGCGGTATCCGCCAGTCGCACCCGATCGCCAGTGGTCGGCCCGAACATTTCAGCATAAGCCTGTCGCGATATTTTGCTCATGGCGCCAGTCTCCCCTGAACCCCGGCGCGGAAGCCATAAATGGCGCGATTACCCGCCACCGCGACCAGCGCCACTTCACGCGCCTGGCCAGGTTCAAAACGCACCGCGGTCCCTGCCGCAATATCCAGCCGGTAACCGCGGGTCTTCTCGCGATCAAATACCAGCGCCGGATTCACCTCATAAAAATGGTAGTGCGAACCGACCTGAATCGGCCGGTCGCCATGGTTTTCTACCGTCACCCGCATCACACTGCGTCCGGCATTTAATTCAATGTCACCCGCAGCTACCCTGACTTCACCTGGGATCATAAGGTTCCCCTCAGATAATCGGATCGTGGACGGTCACCAGTTTGGTGCCATCCGGAAATGTCGCTTCAACCTGCACATCACTGATCATCTCCGGCACGCCTTCCATCACCTGCTGGCGGGTCAGTACGTGGCGCCCGGCTTCCATAAGCTCCGCCACCGTTTTGCCGTCACGCGCGCCCTCCATAATCGCGGCGCTGATCAGCGCCACCGACTCGGGATAATTCAGCTTAAGCCCGCGATCCAGCCGGCGTTCGGCGACCAGGGCGGCGGTAAATAACAGTAGTTTGTCTTTCTCTCGCGGTGTCAGCTCCATACCGTCTCCATTTCAGGTTGACCATATTCGGGGATTAACAGCGTCCAGCCCAATCACCTGTGGACGGGCAAGGCGCCAGAGTTGGTGCAGATCGGTCTCCAGCGTCAGATTGCTGTGATCCAGCAGACGGATGACCAGTAAGTCCCCCAGCAGCGTGGCGCCGGCCGGATGCTGGCGCGCGGCCAGCTGTGCCCGCACCGCCATGACCAGCGCTTCACTGGCGGGATACATCAGCATCGTGCTGTGTAACGGATAGCCTGCTAAGGTCGCGAGACCGCCGCTGACGCGCAGGGTTTCGCTCAGCAACGGCTCGCCATCACGCCAGACGCGCAATTTACTGATGGCATTGCCGCAGTCGTAATTCTCCTGCATTACCGGACGACCAAAACAGAAGGTTTCCCAGGCAATCAGTCGGGAATCGGCGGCAAGATGAAATTCACTGCTAATACGCGCTTCACTGCCGCGAAACAGAATATTGCCCGGCGGCAACCATTCCATTGCGCAACCCGCCTGCAGCCTAACGCGCTGGTTAATGGCGGCGCTGGCGCCATTGCTGCGATATATTTTTGCCGCGCCGGGCATGGTTATTAATGCCGTTGCCGCATCGATTAACTGCACGTCGGTATTGAGTTCATCGCCGCCGACCACGCCGCCCGGTGGATGAAGAATATAGAGATGGCAAGTATCGCCTTGCGGATAAAAGGGGCGCTGCACGCGCAATGGTCCGAGGTGGCGCTGCTGCAATAACCGGGTTTTTCCCGCGCTCTGACCGAGCTGCAGGGTTAACCAGGCTTTCCAGCCAGCATCGTTGACCGCGGTTTGCGGCTGCGCTGCATGGTTCACTTTCAGATATTCCATTATGACTCTTTTTATCAGCGCAATTCTGCCGGGAGATCGTTAACTATCTGGTAATCAAGTGTCGGATCCCGCCGTAAAGTTGTCAAAATCAGGCGAAAACGCGTTCAATAAATGGGTTCCGATCCGGCCGGCTGGTCACTTTTTCCCGATCGGCCCGGACAGGCTATTGCAACGGTTGGGCCAGCGTTCTGTTGTCATGATAATTATCAATCACTTTCCGCGCCGGCCTGGCGCTACCCGGCGGCGTGACTGTGACGCCGGTATGCGCCGGGAAAGTAATTGATTTGGTCGATTCAAAAAAATTTGCCTCCGCCACTGGCGAATAATCCCCTGCGGTCTGACGCCGCCCCAATACCGGGCGCACGCACCAGAAAAGTGCCGACGATGAACCAAAATGGTTCAGCCCGGCTCGCGGCGCAGTTGCCGTCGGATGCGCCGCTGAACGTGCTGTTGTGCTTATTTTGTTAACGAGGTGCCGTCAATCTTCAGCCTATTGCCAGCGATGGTTTTTTTATGGCAACCAGATCAAGGTGGCGAACCGCGAACTGCGTCAGTTTTGGATTCAGCAACAGCAATGTTTCAAGTCATTAACATAAAACATCACAACTCGTGACGGAGATCCAAAAATGGCAACCCCGCAGCAACGTATGTATATCAACGGACAGTTTGTTGAGAATCGCAGTGACCAGTGGATCGAGGTGATCAATCCCGCCAGTGAACAGCTAATTTCGCGCATCCCGCAGGGCAGCGCCGGGGATGCCGCCCGCGCCATCGACGCCGCCGCGCAGGCACAGCCGGGCTGGGAAGCGCTGGCCGCCGTGGAACGTGGGGTGTGGCTGCATAAAATTGCTGCAGGCATACGCCAGCGTGCCGACGAACTCACCGCCACCATTATCGCCGAAGGCGGCAAAACCTTTGGGCTGGCGCAGACTGAAGTGCTGTTTACCGCCGATTACCTCGACTATATGGCTGAGTGGGCGCGGCGCTATGAAGGCGAGATCGTGCAGAGCGACCGTCCGAATGAAAATATTCTGGTGTTTAAGAAGGCGATTGGTGTTACCACCGGTATTCTGCCGTGGAACTTCCCGTTCTTTCTGATTGCCCGCAAGGCGGCGCCGGCGCTGGTCACCGGCAATACCATCGTGATTAAACCCAGTGAATTAACCCCAAACAATGCGGCAATCTTCGCGGAAATTGTCGACAGCATCGGCCTGCCGCCGGGGGTATTCAATATCGTCTACGGTTACGGTCCGACGGTGGGTCAGGCGCTGGCGGCAAACCCGAAAGTGGGGCTGGTCAGTTTAACCGGCAGTGTGAAGGCCGGTATTGAAACCATGAAAGCGGCGGCTGACAACGTCACCAAAGTGTCACTGGAACTGGGGGGCAAAGCCCCGGCGATTGTCATGAACGATGCCGATCTCGAACTGGCGGTCAAAGCCATCGTCAGTTCGCGCGTGATTAATAGCGGACAGGTATGCAACTGCGTCGAGCGCGTCTATGTACAGGAAGAGATCTACGACAGCTTTATCACCCGCCTGGTCGCCGCCTTTGAACAGGTGACATTTGGCGATCCGGCACAGCAGCAACAGCTGGATATGGGGCCACTGATCAGCGCGGCGGCGCTACAGCGGGTAGAGGAGAAAGTGGCCAAAGCACTGGAGCAAGGTGCGCAGTTGCTTATCGGCGGCAAGCGTCACGGCACGCGCGGCTTTTTCTTCCAGCCCACCATTCTGACAAACGTCAGGCAGGAGATGGCGATTATGCATGAAGAGATTTTCGGCCCGGTGCTGCCCGTCGCCACCTTCCGCACCCTTGATGAGGCGATTGCGCTGGCGAATGACAGTGAATATGGGCTGACATCTTCGATCTTCACCAGCAATATCAATACGGCAATGATTGCGCTGCGCAAGCTGAAGTTCGGCGAAACCTATATTAATCGCGAGAATTTTGAAGCGATGCAGGGCTTTCATGCTGGCTGGCGTAAGTCAGGAGTTGGCGGCGCGGATGGCCGTCACGGGTTGGAGGAGTATCTGCAAACCCATGTGGCATATCTGCAATTCCAGTGACGGCAGACATTAATCGGTGACGGGCGGCATAAATGCCGCCCCTACAGGGCGTTATCTGCACGCTTAATAGGGCGTCAGTAAATGACCACGCAACGGCGGGAAGTCGCAGCCGCTGCCGGTAATCAATCTGACCGCCCGTTGGGCGAGAGTTTCCAGCGGATAAGCGATCAGCGGCAAATACGGCTGACCCAGCGCGGCAACCGAACCGTCAAGACTGAACACCATCACCTCCTGCGGCACCGCGCGCTGATAACGTTTTAGCAGTTCCGCCACCTCCAGACCTTTATAATAATCGGTCACCAGAACCGCATCGAAAGCAATATGACGATTAATCAGCCCCTGCAACGCCACGCTTACCGACTCGGCCTGGTTAACAATCAGCTGACGATTAAACGGCATCGCCAAACTTTCCAGCGCACTGCAGTAGCCCTGTAATACCTGATCCGCGGCTTCGCCCGGTTTAAAATTAAACAGCGCGATTTTACGTCGTTGCTGCGTGAACAGGTAGTGACTGGCGGTCTGACTGGCGAACTCATAATCAATACCGACCTGCTGGTCGCCGCTGGCATTCAGGCAATCAATCAGTATCGCCTGCTGCGCCGCGGCGGGTAGCGGAAAACGCGCGCCCACCACCATAATGGCATCACACAGGCCGGTACTGAGCTCAGCACAAGCCTGCGCCACGGCATCGGTGGTATTAGCGAAACGCAGCAGCAGATGTTTCTGATGCTGGCTGAGCTGCTTCTCCAGCGCCTGCAAATAACCGGTGGCCTGCTGAATATGCTCAGTGGCGCAAATGACGCCTATACAGTGGGTGACCTGACTGCTGAGCGACTGCGCAATGGCATTTGGCTTATAGTTCAGGATCTCCACGGCGCGCAGTACCGCATCTCGACTCTCCTCTTTTACCCCGCGGCTGCCACTCAGCACCCGCGATACGGTGGCTTTTGACACCTGCGCCAGACGCGATACATCATTAATACTCGCCATTATTGCTCTCTATCATTGTTAGCCGGAAAAGCCATTATTCGCGGCGGTACGGGCAAACCATTCTCCGCTTTTCTTCACCCTGCGCTGTTGGGTTTGCAGATCGAGTTGCACCAGACCATAGCGGTTTTTATACGCATTACACCATGACCAGTTATCGATAAAGGTCCACATATGATACCCGAGACAGTTGCTGCCTTCGGTAATGCCACGATGCAGCCACTGCAGATGCTCGCGCACAAAATCGATGCGGTAATCATCCTGGATCTGCCCGTGCTGCGTAAAGCGTTGTTCATTCTCCACGCCCATGCCGTTTTCTGAAATAAAGCAGCGCGGATTGCCATACTGTTGCCGTAATAGCGTCAGAATGTCATAAATCCCCGGCTCATAGATCTCCCAGCCGCGATAAGGATTCATTTTTCTTCCCGGCATCTGATAATGGTCGAAAAACCACTCCGGCATAAACGGACTTTGTGGGTTAACCTGCGAATCACGGCACTTAATACGACGCGGCTGATAATAGTTAATCCCCAGCAGGTCAACGACGCCCGCCGCCAGCAGTTGGTTATCGCCGGGCTGACATAGCGGTAGCTGATCATATTGCTTCAGTAGCGCCAGCAGTTCCGGCGGATAACAGCCGCGTAGCGCCGGATCGAGGAAGCTGCGATTAAACATTAAATCGGCAATGTTTGCCGCGGCGACATCCGCCGGATGTTCGGAACGCGCATACGAAGGGGTCAGATTAAGGATAATGCCGATTTCCCCGCCCTGCTGGCGTTGACGATAGTTTTGTACCGCTATGCCATGGGCCAGCATGGTGTGATAAGCCACCGTCGCCGCACGCCGGAAATCAACCACGTTCGGGTAGTGGAAATCATACAGATAACCGCCTTCAACCGGCACAATCGGTTCATTGAAGGTAAACCAGTGCTTTACCCGATCGCCAAATAACTGAAAACAGTGGTCGGCATAGCGACCATACGCATCGACGACCTCACGGCTCTCCCAGCCACCCTGCTGCTGCATTACCAGCGGCATATCAAAATGAAACAGGTTGATAAACGGCGTAATACCCTGCGCCAGTAGTTCGTCGATCACCTGATTATAAAACCTCACCGCCTGCGGATTGACCGCACCGCGTCCGTCAGGAATGAGTCGTGCCCAGGAAATCGAGGTGCGGAAACTGTTGTGGTTCAGCTGTTTCAGCAGGGCAATATCGTCGCGCCAGTGCTGATAAAAGCCCGATGTCTCTGCCGGGCCTACCTGCTGATGAAAACGCGACGGCTGCTGCCGGAACCAGTGGTCCCAGATAGTGGCGCTTTTGCCGCCATTAAGACTGTCACCCTCGGTTTGCGGCGCCGAGCTGGCGCTGCCCCACCAGAAATGTTGCGGAAACTGATACTGCATGGGAAATTCTCCTGATCAACGGGCGGTCATTTCCGGCCTGGGCGCAGCGGCGGCCGGGGATTGTTCTGCTTCCTGTTGCAGCAGACTACGCTCATATACCCGCAGGAAAGGCAGATACATCAGCGCCGACATCAGCATGCAGAACAGGCACATTACCACCGGACTGAATGCCCAGTTTGCCGCCCAGGATGCGCCAATCGGTCCCGGCGTGGTCCAGGGCGCCATTGACACCACCTGCGCCACCCAGCCTAATTTTGTTGCGGTCCAGGCGAAGATCGCGTTAATCATCGGCACGCAGATAAAGGGCAGGAAAAATAACGGGTTCATAATAATCGGCATGCCGAACAGAATCGGTTCATTGATATTAAAGAAGCTCGGCACGATGCCCATTTTACCGATGGTACGCAGATGCGCTGCGCGGCTGCGCAGCAGCAGAAAGGCCAGTGGCAAGGTGGAGCCTACGCCGCCAATCAGCAGATAAAAATCCCAGAACCCCATCAGATAGGTATGCGGCAAGCTGGTGCCGGCTTCCAGCGCCGCCTGGTTGGCGGCAAGATTAGTCAGCCAGAACGGGTTCATAATGCCGGTAACGATCAGCGCCCCATGGATACCGGCAAACCACAGCACCTGGCACACCAGTACCGACAGCAGCACCGCCGGTAGCGAGTCGGACGCTGAGACCAGCGGCGCCAGCAGATGCATAATTGCCTCAGGAATAATCATCCCGGTCCAGGACGCGATCAGCAGATTCAGCGGATGCAGGGTAGCGACAATCACGATCACCGGGATCAGAATTTCAAACGAACGCGCCACACCGGTCGGCACCTCTTTCGGCAGGCGGATAGTGATTTTATGCCGCTTCAGCCAGGCATAAACTTCACTGGTATACAGGGCGGTGATAATGGCGGTGAAAATACCCTGGCCGGAGAAATACTCGGTGGATATTTTGCCATCCTGATAGGGTGCGGCAACCAGCAGAAAACCCATAAATGCCAGTAAGCCGGTCATCACCGGATCGAGTTTGTGATGCTTACCAATGCTGGCGCCAATACCGACGGAAATAAAAAAGGTCATCACCCCCATACTGAGATAATAAGGCAACATCAGTTGCTGGCGGTGGTTAAGCGAAAAGTCGAGCCAGGCGCGGGCAAAACCCCAGCTGGTATCAGGAGAAAACGGCGGAAAGATAAACACCAGCATAAAGGAGCCGATAATCATAAACGGCAGCGCGGTAACAAAGCCATCGCGGATGGCGATAACATGGCGCTGCTGCCCAACCGCAGCGGCCATTGGCGTGATCCTGCGCTCGATGATGGTAATCAATACCTGATAAAGTGAGCCCATTATGCTGCTCCTTTGTCAGCAATCAACTGCAGGGCGAAGTCGAGCACTTTATCGCCGCGCTGCATGCCGTAATCCATCATATTGATCACCGCCACCGGTATGCCCTGTCCGGCAGCCGTGGCGGCCAGATTGTCGAGCATATACTTAATTTGCGGCCCTAATAGCACCACCTGATAATCCGCAAAACGGTCGCTAAACTCGGTGGCGCTGTAAGCCGCTATCTCCACTGCCAGACCACGTTTATCAGCTTCTTCCAGCATTTTACGCACCAGCAAACTGGTAGACATTCCGGCGGAACAGCAAAGCATAATCTTGTACATGACCTCTACTCCCTGTGGGTGTTCGAGGTTAGAGTGGAAACGATTTGGAAACCGGTTTCCATCATCATGCAAGGATTATGCGAGCTGCTTCATAAAACCCCACGATGCACGCCAGCAGGATGTGAAATACATCACGAAGATTGAGAGAAAAAACCATCCCTGCCGCTCCGGCCATTGCCGCAGGCCGAGAGCAGGGTTATTTGACTGGCGGGTTATGGTTGGTGGCGCTTAACGAGCAGTAGCGCAGCGGCCATCCGCGACGGGATGGCAATTGTTAAGCTTCGCGCTGTTGCCACAGCAACCATCCCTCAACCTGTATCGAAGGCAGCGGTCGCGAATAGTAAAAACCTTGTGCTTCATCACAGCCATAAGCACGCAATGAGTTGGCCGTTTCTTTGTCTTCCACCCCTTCCGCCAGCACAATGTAGTCCAGTTCTTTCAGCATATTAATCACGCTTCTGGCAATAATACGGCTGGCGGTATCGCTCGCCACCCGGCTGATCAGCGACCGATCCAGCTTGATGACATCCATTGGCAGTCTTCTCAGATAACTGATGTTGTTATAACCGGATCCGAAATCATCCAGCGAGATACGAAAACCTCTCAGCTTCAGCATATCCAGCCCGCTCAGTGCCGCAGCGCTTTCCAGCACCTTTTCGGTTTCCAGGCATTCAATCCCCAGATCGTCAGGCTGCAGCCCCATGCGTAACATTTTCTCTTCCAGCTGAGTAGCAAAACCCGGCCGCGAAAAATCAGTCACCGTGACATTGATCGATACCGGGATATGGATCCCTTTACTTTTCCACTGCGTCAGCTGCCGCAGTGTGTTATGAATCACCCAGTCGGTTAACTTATTCATCAGGCTGGAACGCGCCACCAGTGGGATAAATCTATCCGGCGCCAGCTCACCGCGCAGTGGATGCCGCCAGCGGATTAGCGCCTCCAGTCCTACCGTTTTGCCGCTCTGCAGGTTAACCTTCGGCTGGTAAACCAGATACAGCCCGCCATCCCCCTGCAGTGCGGCGGTGATATCGTTAATTAGCAAGAAATCATCATGCTGCTGCGTATCGACCGCGGCGTTATATTCAAGGAAGCTTTGCCCGGTGACGACGGCCTCATGCAACGCACTCACCGCTTTTCTCAGGGTTTCCACGCCCTCGCCCGCCAGAGCATTGAAACGAACCATGCCGACATGCACATCCAGGCTGACGGAAATATCATCGGTAATCTGCGCGCGAATGCCCTCCAGCTTGCTGCTGATGCTGCTGCCGGTCAGCGGACTGGTTTCACTGGTTAACAGGGCAAAACGTCCGGTGGCCGCGGTATACAGCACATCGGTCGGTTTCAACCGCAACCGCAAACGCAGTAGCATCGCAATATCTCTTAGCAATGACTCCACCGCGCTAATTCCCAGGGTTCGGCTCATCTCCCAGGCCCGCGGCATATCAATGCAGTCGATCAACACCAGCTGATGCGGCGAGTTATCGCCCTTATCAGCCAGCGCTTCGATATCGCGTAGCAAGCGCTGGCGGTTTGGCAACAGGGTGACGACGTCAATATAGCCGGTTTTATACCATGCCTGCAGATAACCGCTGACCAGGCTGGCAAGCAGTTCCAGCGTCTCCATGTCCTGCGCCGAGAACTGATGTGGTTTGGTATCCGTCACACAGAAGGTGCCGATTACCGACCCGTCGGCGGTGCGCAACGGCGCGCCGGCATAAAAACGGATCCACGGCGGACCGAGGGTCAGGGGATTACGGCAGAAACGTTCATCGGTCAGCGTATCGCCGCAAACCAGCACTTTCCCGGCCGCGGCAGTATGGCGGCAAAAGGCGTCTTCAAGAGAACTTTCACGCAGGTTAAAATTATGTGAGACGCGGATATATTGCCGTTCGTCATCAATGATAGAAACAAAACTTCCGGGTATATCAAGGAGTTCACTGGCCAGTCGGATAAACTTTTGCAGAATATCGTCACGGGTACTGTCCGTGGATTTCAGCATTTCCAGCGCGGCAAGTCGTTTTTTATTATCTTTATTGTGCTCAGTTACCATTGTTTATCACCGAAAGCGCCAGCAAATAGGATTAATCCCACAGACAACCCGAATTCAGGTCTTGTCGGCAATAGTAACCTTTCGGAAGCTTATTGCGATATATATTCCTGACAGGAATTTTTTGGGGCGCTGAAAACGGCGGAAGCAGAGCGGCTTCCGCCAGAGGAGTATCGCTGTTACGCCAGGCGGCGCTGGCTGCGCAGTAATGCCCAGCCGCTGAGCAGAGCGAGGATCATCAGATAGTAACTCGGCGCCAGACTGGTGCCGGTGGCGGTGATCAATAAACTACAGACCAGCGGCGCAAAACCGCCAAATACCGTAACCGCAATGTTATAGCTGATCGCCATGCCGCTGGCGCGGGTTTCCATCGGAAACAGGTCGGCCATCAATGACGGTACGGTAGAGAAGTAAATGGATTTCAGTAACGCCATCCAGCCCACCAGCAGCATCAATGTCAGGGGGGTTGTATGGTTGACCACCAGCATAAACGCCGGATAGATAGTGATAATCAGCAGGATCAGTGAACACCACATCAGCGGAATGCGCCCGACCTTTTCTGCCCATAATCCCATCAAAGGCGTCACCACCGTCAGGATCACCCCGGCCAGCAGCGTCGCGCCAAACGCCACTGAGCCTGGCAGATGCAGGTTTTTTGTCGCATAGGTTGGCACATAGTTAAGCATATAGTTGATGGCCGTCGAGATGACCATCAGTCCGATTGCCAGTAATAATAACTCTTTCTGGCGCCCCACCAGAGTTTTCAGCGGCGCAGCAGGTTTCGCGGCGGCCTTAAAGTTGGCAGGCTCATGCAGATGACGGCGGATATAGAGCCCTACCGGCCCGATAACCAGCCCAAAAGCAAAAGGAATACGCCAGCCCCAGTCCTGAATTTGCGTTTCGCTCAGCCACGAGGTTAAGCCAAGTCCAAAAGCGGATGCCATCAGGGTACTGGCGCCCTGGGTGGCAAACTGCCAGCTGGCGATAAACGCTTTGCGCTCGGGAAAATGCTCAACTAAAAATGCCGTTGAGCTACCAAACTCCCCCCCCGCCGAGAATCCCTGAATCAGACGCGCCAGCAGGATGATAATCGGCGCGGCGACGCCAATGGTGCCGTATGACGGCATAAAGGTAATCATCACCCCACCGAGCATCATCAGGCAGATAGAGACCAGCAAGGCTTTTTTTCGCCCAACCCGATCCGCATAGGCGCCCAGTACAATCGCGCCAAGCGGGCGAATTAAAAAGGAGACGCCAAAGCTTCCGAGGGCCAGCAGCAGTGATACCGATGCATCGCTACTGGGGAAAAACGCGTGCGCAATATAGCTGGCAAAAAAGCCATACACGGCAATATCAAACCACTCAAGGGCGTTGCCAATGCAGGTGGCGAACAGGGTTTTATGCAGGCTGGGTTTTACCGAACTGGCAGCCGGCGCCCGCTGGGTTAATTCACTCATAATTTCGCTCCTGACTGCGCCTGATGCGCCTGATGTTGCGCGATCAGCTGCGCTCCCTTCTCTCCCAAATCCCATAACAGTGCGGTCATCATCTGCAACCCTTCCCGGGCGATAGATTTGAGCATATGTTCATCCACCGCATGCTGGCCGCAGGCCGGATAGGAGTGCGGGATCCACAACGTTGGCAGGCCGAGAATATCCGAGAACACTTCATTGGGAAGTGAACCACCAAGATTGGGTAACAATGCCGGTTTTTTACCACTGGTGGTTGCCATCACCTCCAGCGCCCACGCCACCAGCGGATCGGTGGGATCGAGGCGTGTGGCTGGCGTACCGCGGATCACTTCAACGGCCACATAATCAAAACCGTGCTGGCACAGATGCTGGCGGATATGGCTGGCCAGATTTTCCCAGTCGGTTTCCACCACAAAGCGTAACTGGCAGACCGCCGTGGCTTTCCCCGGGATGGCATTCATCGGACGTGCCGGATTACCGGTAAGAAACGACAGCACTTCCAGCGTATTCCAGCCATACAGACGTTCCGCGCCGCTCAGTCCCTCTTCGCCCCACTGACTGGCGATCGCCGGATCGTTAGCATTGCCGCCAACCGCAATATCGCTGAGGATGGCCCGTACTTCAGCGCTGATAGCCGGTGGCTTCAGCGCCGCCACCTGGAGCTGGCCCCGATCATTAACCAGACAGGCAATGGCGTTCGCCAACTGCGTCCCGGGATTACTCAGCAAACCGCCCCAGTTACCGGAGTGGTAATCCTTCGGTCGCGCATTAATGCTCAGGCGGAAGTTCACGCAACCCCGTGAGCCGAGAAACAGCGTCGGACGCTGTGCGTTCAGACGCGGGCCGTCGGAGGCAATAAACAGGTCGGCACGTAATAACTCAGCCTGCTGCCGACAAATTTCCGCCAGTCCCGGCGAGCTGATCTCTTCCCCCATCTCAAACAGAAATGTGCAGTTAAAGCCAAGCCTGCCGCCACGCGCTTTATAGACCTGTTCCAGTGCGGCAATATTCACGCTGTGCTGCCCTTTATTATCCGCACTGCCACGCGCATACCAGCGGTCGCCCTCTTCCACCAGTTGCCATGGTGTTAGCCCGCTGCGCCAGTGCTCGTCGTCGCCAAATACCACATCGCCATGGCCGTAGCACAACATGGTCGGCAGCGCCGGATCTTCAATCCGGGTGGCAATCAGAAACGGGCGATGTTGCGCCTGTGGATTGTCAAACTGATGCAGCGCAAAACCTAATGCCCTGAGTGCCGGTGCGATCTCCTCATCAAGGTAGCGCTGCAGTTGCAGATCGCGATCGTCGCGCTGGCTTTCCGTCGCCAGCGCCACGCGGCGTGCCAGAACCTGTTTAAATTCCCCACTGTCGAAATACGCCGTTGCCAGCGCGACTGCCTGTTCACCTGTCATAGTCTGTCCGTTGTGTTTCTCTGTTTTGTTATCAGATTTATCTAAGCTAAAATCACGCTTTGCCACAATTGTTAATTTTTGAAACAAGCTTTGCTTTATTAGCAAGGAGATCTTGCCCGATAACAAGGCATGCACCGTAACGAGGCAGCACTATGCATAGCAGTGAAATTCGCTATTTTCTGGCCGTGGTCAATACCGGCTCGCTCAGCGCGGCCAGTGAACAGCTGTTTGTGGCGGTATCGGCGATCAGCCGGCAGATTCAGCGGCTGGAGACGCGCATCGGCGTGCCGCTGTTTGAACGACATGCGCGTGGCATGATCCTGAATGAAGCCGGGCAGATTTTCGAAAACCATGTGCGCAAAAGCCTGACGGATATGGAACATGCTATTGCTGAGATAAAGGGGCTGAATGCCGTGCGCCGGACATTAATTCGCGTCGCCTGTACTGATGGTATGGCTTTCTATTTGCTGCCGGCGCTGTTCGCCCGTTTCCGGCAGATCAATCCGGCGGTAACCTTCAGCCTGCGCGTATTGAGCGGCAAACAGGTCGCCGAAGTCGTGCGCGATGGGGACTGCGATGTGGCATTCCAGTTTAGTTTGCATCCGGAACGCGGCGTCGAAGTGATTTCATCTTTTGCCGCACCGGTATTGATGGTGATGAAAGACCAGCATCCGCTGGCGCAACAGCAGGTGACGCTGAGTGATTTAAGCCACTACCCGCTGGCGCTGCCGGAACCGGGCACCACCGTGCGACAGTTATTTGATCTTGCCTGCCGGATGAGCGGCACCTTTATTGAACCGGTTCTGACCTGCAACTTCTTTTCCAGCCACTATAATTTTTTACTGCATTCACCGCAGGCAATTACGCTGTGCAGTCATTTCACGGTGATGTATCAGGCGCAGGAACATCATCTGGTGCTGAAAACCTTCGGCGTTGATCAACTGACCCAGCGCACTCTGCAAATACAGACGCCGCCAGGCCGTCAGCGCAGTGCCGCGCTAAATTTGTTTTTGCAATTTGTCAGCGAGCAGATGAAACAACAAAGCGATCGGGTTCAGCAGGTGTTTGGTTTTTAATCAGCAGATTCACCATCCACGGCGCGAGTAGCGGCAACTTAATACAGCATATCGACTGCCGGTTATTTCGCCGCCGCTCCCTTTCTGGGTAACTAAATACGCTAAGGCATTAATAAAAATTTAATTAATGCATAACAAATAATTCCAACTTCCCCACACCTGATATTTGCCTCCCTGCGTTTTAATAACGTATCGGCTATCGGCAATGGTTTCAGTATCGCCTGAATGTTGAAAAACACCGATTTATATGCTTAACCTTGGTATAGCAAACAATAATAACCGACTAATCAGTTAAATTTATCTTAATTATTTCATCTGTTAAGAGTATTCGCATTCTCTTGCTGATAACATCAACTTGCGCAAATTTTCGTCATTAACGGCAGGTAAAAATATAACTTATTGAATTAGATGATGTACGCTCACTGCGCTCGTGGTTTAACACCAGGATAAAGAACACGAACGACAAAATCCAGAATCCGCTGCACAGCTGACACTGATTCATAAAACTTGATAATAGAGAAAACAACGCGACTGATTTGAGAATCATAAATTAACAAACAGAAGATTATGGCTATCAATAGCCCACCATAGTGAAACCGGCCTTATGTAATTATTTACTTAGTTTTTCTTAACTGATAAGATTCTTTAAACCCAGCACCGTGATGTCGTTATCAGCCATAACTAAGGAACAGATCGAAATGTTGCGAATCTTCGATGTAAACTATAATTTACTATCTAATAACAGGTCTGAGGAATTGTTTACTCTTAGGAAAAAAACATTTAAAGATCGTCTGGATTGGATAGTTAACTGTCAGAATAATATGGAATTCGATGAGTATGATAATAACCATACAACATACTTATTTGGCATCTACGAGAATATGGTTATATGCAGTATTCGTTTTATCGAAATAAAACATCACAATATGATTACCGGCACCTTCCAGTCTTACTTCGATAAACTGGAAATTCCATCAGGTAATTATATTGATGCCAGCCGACTTTTTATTGATAAAGAACGAGCCAGATCCTGTGGCCTCAGCCAGAAACCCATCAGTTCAATGATGTTTTTAGCGATGATCAACTATGCGCGCCATGGTGGCTACGAAGGCATTTATGCCATTGTCAGTCACCCAATGATGATTATCTTCAAAAGGTCGGGTTGGAAAATTGCGGTGATCGAGCAGGGATTATCAGAAAAAAACGAGCCTATTTATCTTATTTTTATGCCCGTTGATGAGATGAATCAGCAGATTTTGATTGATCGCATCAACAAGACAAACCCAACTTTTACCAGCCAGTTAAACGCATGGCCATTATCTTTTGGCGTCAGGAAAAATCGGTCTGATAAGTTGCAACTCGACACCCAGTCTTATGGCATGCTTGGCATTAGTAACACCTAATTTTTTAACAGCATTGCCGATATGAAATTTAACCGTACTTAACTTTATTCCCAGAATAAGTGCAATTTCCGGGTAGGTTTTCCCCATACTTGCCCAGTAAACAATTTCATTTTCACGCCGGGAAAAGATCTCTTTATCAATTTTTTCATCTTCGGCATTGCTACTTGCCTGATTATAAAGGGACGTCATTTTTTCATGCGTCGCAATGAGTAACATCTGAAGTTCGGGTTGGCTGTCCGCAACCAGCTTCTCCATATTTTCATCGCAGGATTTATCAATAATGATTGATAGCACCACCAAATTATTGTTGGGATCATGGATGACAAAAGTATAGCCATTGACAAAGTCATAATCTCTTGCGCTGTCAAATATTTTGGGGATTTTCAGGCCAGAATTGATAACAATGTTCTCATCCCAGGCAAAGGGGGAGACACGTTGTGCCGCGGTGATAAGCACCGGATCGATAAACTGATAATTATTAGCGGTGTAAACGTCAAACCATTCCGTTCGATTTGAAATAATTGAAAACTGTGCCGGATTTTTCTTGTTCATTATGGCATAGGCATACTTAACGTTGTTATATCCCTCCAGCTTCCTTTCCAGATAGCTTTTTATGGTGGTATTAATAAATTCATTATTAAAAAACAGATTAGACACTGTATCCTCCCGTCATCACCAAACACAGTCCATTACAAGGCCAGAAGTATAACATAAACATTTTTGTAGTATAATAAAAAAATCCCCTGCGACGGCAGCCCCAGCCCGCGGCTGATAATCAGCGCTAAATATCCTTTAGGGCGAGATAATCGTTCAACGAAGCGGCGGGCGCAGCCCCTCGATCCAGACTAATCTCACAGGGTAACTCTTTTATATTCAATACAATAAGAGGATATTACTGTTTTTTAGCCAAGGGTGCCAGCATCGCAATTATGCGAATCACCGTTGATGATGGCGAAAAACAACCTCACGCACTGGCTGTCAGGCGATCTGCAGCAAAACTTAAGCGATAAAGGTGATCCGCGTCAGGGATGCTGCGTTGGCGTTGCGTTAGCGTGCAGAAAACTGAGCATTAGATCATGTGTCTTAATAAGTAACATCTGAAAACAGGCCTTGTGCTGCTGAATAATCGCATCAAACGCCTTACTCTCTCCCTTGCCAATAGTGAGAGACAGGGTGGCTAAATGATTATACTGATCGTGCAACACGAAGGTATGACCATGGATGATGTTATAGTATTCAGCGAGATTAAACAGCGCCGGATGCTGTAATCTCAGGTTCAGTACCCGATCATCGTCCCATGAAAATGGTGATGCCGTGGTGGTCGCAGCCAGGATAATCGGATCAATTCTTTGGTAACTATTTATTTTATATATATCTACCCACTGCTTTGAATAATTAGTAATAGGATAAAATTCATCCGGGTTGTCTTTATTCATTATCATGCATGCATAACGTAACTCTCCATAACTATTCAAATTATTTTTAAGGTAATCATTTATGATCTTTTCATTTTCGCAACAAAGTGACATTAGCATACATTATTATTCCCAGGCTAATGAATTAGCAGACAAAGTACGTTTTTGACCTATACCATAGTCTAACTGGTTTTATCGGTAAGAAAAGATTATAGTCTTCAGCATAAATAGCAAGATAGAAAAAATTAGTTTGACCGTATTAAATTGAATAAAATCCTGATCTCGTTTGTTCAGGTTGCCATCAGGCAAACACCAGGGAAATTTACGCGTCTTTAACGTTGTTGTTACAGTTGGTAATCAGTGTCTGCTGTCATCAGGTATATAAATGCCGTGGCAGAGACTTGATTACCAACCTTCACTCCTCTCCCCCAGCGTCACCATCAACATTTTAATTCATCCGGCCCCGCCTGCAACAGGAAGCGCCGTGTCTCGTTTAGTTTAAATCCAGCTGATTAAAAATATGCTTGCCAAAAGGGTCTATTTCATCGCCGGTAGCCTGTTTGCGCACCGGTTAAAAAAGGGTCGAATGGGCAACCATCACCGCCGGAACCTGATCATGCATGATCGGTTGTGCCTGCGGGTATAGTGCAATACGCTTGCTATGATCCTGTTCAGCAGCGGCGACAGCGATCGGTTTCAGGTGCGCAAAACCAATTTACATCTGCTGAATAAATAACCTAATTTGCCACCAGTCTGAACAAGAGATGCTTTACATCAAGAAGGAAGCGTTATGACCCAAGATTTGGCCAGTCAGTTAACCCGCCGTTTTTACCGCTACCTGGCGGTAAGCAGTCAGAGTGACGCCCGGGCAACGGTACTCCCCAGTACGCCGCAGCAGCACGAAATGGCCAACATGCTGGCGGCAGAGTTGCGCCAGTTGGGTTTACAGGAGGTGGTTATTGATCAGTACGCTACCGTTACCGCGGTTAAACCCGGTAATTGCCCGGCTGCGCCGCGCATCGGTTTTATCACCCATATTGATACCGTCGATGTCGGGTTATCTGCTGATATTCATCCGCAAACGCTGCATTTCACCGGCAGTGACCTGTGCCTGAATCAGGCTGCGGATATCTGGCTGCGCACCGCGGAACATCCCGAGATCCTGGCCTATCAGGGCCAGGATATTATTTTTAGTGATGGCACCAGCGTGCTGGGCGCGGATAACAAGGCGGCGGTGACGGTAGTGATGACGCTGATGGAAAATCTTAGCGGCAAGCACGGTGATATTGTGGTGGCATTTGTTCCTGATGAAGAGATAGGTCTGCGCGGCGCTAAAGCGCTGGACCTGGAAAAGCGGTTTAACGTTGATTTTGCTTATACCATCGACTGCTGTGAACTGGGTGAAGTGGTGTATGAAAACTTTAACGCCGCGTCGGCAGATATTCAGCTGACCGGCGTCAGTGCCCACCCGATGTCCGGCAAAGGGGTACTGGTCAACCCGTTGTTAATGGCGCATGACTTTATCAGCCAGTTTGATCGGCTGGAAACGCCAGAGCATACCGAAGGTCGCGAAGGCTATATCTGGTTTAACGAAATCAATGCCAATGCGCATCAGGCGCACCTGAAGGCGGCGATTCGTGACTTCGATCTGGCGAAGTTTGCCTGGCGTAAACAGCAGATTGCCGATGTGGCGGCGAAAATTGCCGCACGCTATCCCACCGGTAAGGTGGCGTTTAGCGTCAGCGATGTGTACAGCAATATCAGTAATGCTATTACCGGGGATCGGCGGGCGATCGATCTGATTTTTGCCGCGCTACAGCAGCTGCAGATTGAACCGAAGGTGATACCGATGCGCGGCGGCACTGATGGTGCGGCGTTGTCGGCAAAAGGATTATTAACGCCAAACTTCTTTACCGGCGCCCATAACTTTCATTCGCAGTTTGAGTTTCTGCCGGTGCCGTCTTTTGTGAAGTCATACCAGGTGGCGGAAAAACTCTGCCATCTGGCGGCAGAATAAATAATCAGGTGTTGCAGGGCGACAACATCTGCCGCCCTGCACCGGATTTATTTCACACTGACATCAATCCCCGGGAAGAATTTCTTCGCCAGGGTGGCTACCGTACCATCCTGCTGCAATTTCACGATCGCGGCATCCAGCTGTTTTTTCAGCGCAGCGTCATCTTTGCGCAGCCCAAAACCGATACCTTTGCCAAGGATCTTCTCATCCTCAACCGGTTTGCCAACAAAGCCAAAGCCTTTGCCCTGCGGCTTATCGAGGAAGCCAGACTGTCCGGCGGCTGACATAACCAGCGTACCATCCAGACGCCCCGCCACCATATCGTTGTATACCTGATTCTGATCCTGATAAGAAGTGACCGTTACGCCCTTGCTTTCCCAATACTGTTTCGCATAGGTTTCCTGCACGGATCCCTGCAGCACGCCGATATTTTTCCCGGCCAAACTTTCAGCCGTTGGCTGCAAACCACTGTCGGTGTGTGCCACCAGCTGGCTTGGAATACGGTAGATAGGGGTGGTGAAACCGATGTTTTTCATCCGCTGTTCGGTAATATTCATTGCCGAATTGATCGCATCAAATTTTTTCGCCGCCAGCGCCGGGATCAACGCATCAAAACTGCTCTCCACCCAGCTGCATTTCAGGCTGGCGGTTTTACAGATGGCATTACCCAGTTCGATATCAAAGCCTTCAAGTTCACCCTGAGCGTTACGGCTCTCAAACGGCGGATATTGTGACTCCAGACCATAGCGCAACGTCTCCTGCGCCAGCACCGATACAGAAGAGAGCAAACCTACCGCGACCAACAGTGCATTCAATTTCTTCATCAAATTCCCCTCAGGATAATTATTTTAGCGAGGCTTAACCTGGCACAGCGCCCGGGCGCCGGCCTGCAAGGTGGCCTCGTCTTTTGCGAACGAAAGACGGATCAATTTATTGTCGGTGCCATCGGTATAAAACGCCGACAGCGGAATGGTAGCCACACCGTGATCGACAATCAGACGTTTTACCATATCGCTATCTGATTCGTCACTGAAATGACCGTAACTGGCAAGCATAAAGAAGGATCCAGCCGACGGCAGTAGCCTGAATGGCGACGCCTGCAGCAACGTCGCCAGTAAATCACGTTTACGCTGATAGAAACTCCCCAGCGACAAATAATTTTGCGGCGAGCGCAGATAGTCGGCAAAAGCAACCTGCATCGGCGTATCGGCGGAGAACATCATAAACTGATGTACCTTCACCACCTCTTCCATTAACGCCGCCGGTGCCAGACAGTAACCGACGCGCCAGCCGGTAACGTGAAAAGTTTTACCGAATGACGACACAATCACGCTGCGCTGCGCCAGCTCCGGATGCGTCGCCATGCCCTGGTGCTGGCGACCGTCAAACAAAATATGTTCGTATACTTCATCGGAGAGCACCACGATATCGGTGTGACGCGTAATGGCCGCCAGCTGGGTCAAATCCTCAGCGCTTAATACCTGAGCGCTCGGGTTATGCGGCGTATTAATAATAATCATCCGGGTACGCGGGGTGATCGCCGCGCGCACTTCATCCCAGTTAATGGCGAACTCCGGCACCTGCAGTTTTAAGCCAATCGCCTTTGCGCCCTGCAAACGGACAATCGGGGCATAGCTGTCAAACGCCGGTTCAAAGAAGATCACTTCATCTCCGGCGTGTACCAGCCCGGCAATCGCCGAATAGAGCCCTTCACTGGCGCTGGCGGTGATCAGCACTTCGCTGCCCACCGCATATTGCTGACCGTAAAGGGTGGCGACTTTCTCCGCCAGCGCCTCTTTCAGCGCATAATGTCCGGTCATCGGCGCATACTGATTATGCCCCTGCTGCATCGCCAGGCTAACGGCGTTGACCAGCGCAGTATCACAGGGAAAGTTGGGTGCTCCCTGAGAGAGATTGATGGCATTATGTTCGGCGGAAAGCTGGCCAATTACGCTAAAGATGGTGGTACCGACATCAGGTAATTTTGAGCGCTGTTGCACCGTTGAGGTGATAGTCATGAACACTCCAGTATCAGGGACGACTGCATAACAAAGTAAAAAGTGCAGTTTTCTATTCAACGCGCTGTTGCTTGAGCCGACAAGGGAAATGTTGTCATAATAGCCATGCATAAAAATCATAGCTCAGGGGTTTACCATGACACGGCAATCGCTTCCATTAAATGCGATTCACGCTTTTATCGTCACCGCGCGCCATCTTAATCTTACCCATGCGGCGACGGAGTTATGTCTCACCCAGGGCGCCGTCAGTCGCAAAATTGCCGCGCTGGAGGCCTGGCTTAGTTTCCCGCTATTCGAACGCCATGCGCGCGGTCTGAAGCTGACGCCGCAGGGCGCCGCTCTGCTGCCGGAACTGAAGAGTGGTTTCGAACAAATGCTCAATGCCACAGGGAAAGCGCGGAAATCGAATACCTCGGTGCGCCTGAAAGCGCCCACCTGCGCGATGCGCTGGCTGCTGCCGAAGCTGATGGCGCTGGAACAGATGCGGCCGGAAATCCATGTGTCGCTGACCACCACCGTCGACCACAGTAACCAGCTGGATAATTTCGATGCGGCGATTGTGTATGGAGCGCCACTGGAAAAGGGCTGGCGTCTGTTTGATGAAGAGCTTACCCCGGTCATCTCCGGCAGCCTGCTGAAGCAGCAGACTATCGCGCCGCAGGATCTGACGCATTTTACCTTTCTGCATCCCACCGCCGACAGCGCCGACTGGCAGTTGTGGCTGCGGGCGCAGCAACTGGAGATTACCATGAAGCGAAATCAGCATTTCGCCACCATGGATCTGGCCATCAGTGCAGCAATTCAGGGATATGGGGTGACGGTAGCGGATGTGACGCTGATTCAGTCCGATCTGGCGACACAGCGACTGGTGGCGCCGTTCAGCAGCAGTGTGAAAACCGGCGCGGTCTACAGTTTGCTACAACGACCCGATAAAGATGCGCCACCGTTCCTGACGGAACTGGTGGCGTGGCTGTGTTTAGAAGGAAATCCATTCATCAGCGCTACCGCTGGCGGCTGAAGCGGCGGCGGGCTTTTTGCTACTGCCAGATTTAGCCGCTTTGACCGGGCTGACCGGCGCTACGCTATCGTTCTTTGACAGGCGGAATTTGGCAACGGAACTCTGCAGTTCTTCTGTCTGTCGTTCCAGCGCACTGGCGGCGGTGGAGACTTCTTCCACCAGCGAGGCGTTCTGCTGGGTCACACTGTCCATTTCAGAAATAGCGATGCCCACCTGGGCAATACCTTTGCTTTGCTCTTCCGATGCCGAAGCAATCTGCTTCATAATATCCGTGACATCGGTAACCGCTTTCAGGATTTCACTCATCGTGCTGCCGGCTTCATTAACCAGACGTGAACCATTGTCAACGCGCTGAACGGAATCGGCAATCAGCCCTTCAATCTCTTTCGCCGCCCCGGCGCTGCGCTGCGCCAGATTGCGCACTTCGCTGGCCACCACGGCGAAACCACGACCCTGCTCACCGGCACGCGCGGCTTCCACCGCGGCGTTCAGCGCCAGGATATTGGTCTGGAAAGCAATGCTGTTAATTACCGTAGTAATTTCGGCGATCTTCTGCGAACTGCCGGAAATACCCTGCATGGTGGTAATCACTTCGCCAACCAGCTTACCGCCCTTGCCAGCGGTAACCGTAGCGCTGTCAGCCAGTTCACTGGCCTGGCGGGCATTATCGGCGTTAAATTTCACCGTCGCCGTTAGCTGTTCCATGCTGGCAGCGGTTTCTTCCAGTGCCGCCGCCTGCTGTTCGGTACGTGAAGAGAGGTCGTTGTTGCCGGACGAGATTTCCGCAGCGCCGCGCCAGATATTATCGGTGCCGCCGCGAATCGCGCCCACCGCGTCCCGCAGGCTCTCCTGCATGGCGCTCAATAATGGCACCAGCTTGCCGACGCAGTTGCGCCCCATATCATGCACCGGCTGGCTCAGATCGCCTTCGGCAATCACGCGGAAATGTTCGCGAATAACACCGAGTGGCCGCACCAGCATCGTGACCAGATAGCGGTCGGTAAACAGCAGAATAAACAGACCGGCGATCACCGCGGCAACAATAATGATTTTGGTCATCTGGGTCAGATGATCAACCGTCACCCTTGTATCATCCAGCATCACCGCCGCCGCCAGATTGAATTTCTCCGCGCTGGCGCCAAATGCCCGACTTAACGGCGGAGTGACATTCCGTGACTGCAGACGGTAGGCATCGAGGGTTGCCTGCTGTGAACTTTGCATCTGCGGCACCACGCCCTGATTGAGCAGTTTTTGCCAGCTGTCGATCACATTGTTCACCACCTCAGCATCAATGGGTCCTGGCGCCAACTGTTTAAAGTCGCCTAGCAGCTTGCTCATATTATCCAGTGACTTTTGCACCGATTCCATATCCGCTGGCGCAACTGCCCCACCCGCCTGACGGGTTTCCATCACCCGCGACAGACGGGTCACAAAGCGAAAGTATTGATCGTTACCCTTACTCAGGATGGTCATCTGGTTAACGATATGACGATCGATTTCGTTACCTTTACCCAGAGCATTTAAAGAATAAACGCTGTAAAGACCGACACCAAGCCATAACAAACAGAACAGGCCAAGTATCCATAGCATCACTGCGCGTATGGTAAAATTTTTCAAAAGGTTCATAACTGCTCCAAATCGGTTGATCACCGGTTATATAGCCATGGCAATGCCAGGGTTCTTTATGGTTATCGGCAGTTACAGTCGAATAGCACAATCAATTATCACCATGATTATTGTTGTATAGAACGCAATGCATTGATAACGAATTCATCGTAAAAAATTGATAAGTAATACTATTTTTATAATTTATTGTATAAAAAAAACATCAGACTCCTTTATCAGTTCAAGGGAGTATGTGGAATTGCGTTGCAGATCACAGATGCGACGAAAGCCCATACACAACTATTGCAAGTAGAGGCGAACCAGGGAATGCAATCCATTATTTGCAGGGCATTCTGTGTTGTCCACATTGCCCGCCCATTTGCAGATAAAGCCGATGTACCGCGTAAATTACTGAACGATATAGTCAACTAAATTGAATTTGATATTGACCTTAAATTGACTACATTCAGAGAAACCCTTGCGGGATTAAGGAAGCAAATATGTTTAGTGCGATCAATAACGGTTTTTCACGCATGGTTGATCATCCCGATTTTGGCAAACTGCTGTTACGTCTGACCTTTGGCATTTTATTGCTGTTTCATGGCGAGGCTAAGGTACAACACGGTGTTGGCTGGATTGCTAATATGCTGGTTGCTAAGGGTTTTCCTGGTTTTATCGCTTACGGTGCCTGGATCGGGGAAATTGTTGCACCCATTATGGTGATTACCGGTCTGCTGACGCGCCCCGCGGCGTTTGTTATCGCGATTAATCTGCTGGTTGCAACCCTGCTGGTGAAAACGGGGGCTTTCTGGTCACGTACTGAGGTTGGTGCGTGGGCACTGGAAACAGAAGCTCTCTATTTCTTCGGCGGCGTGATTATCATGCTGCTCGGAGCCGGTAAGTACACGTTAATTCGTAATCCGCGCCTGCAGTAATAGTTGTTATTATAAAAGTGCCCGGGGCCAGTGAATCGCTTCACTGGCCCTTTTTACTGGCTACAATAAGCCGCAACGCTGCCTGCTGGCGCGCTCACGCTGCGCATAGAGTTCAATTTCATCATAAACCGTCGCCCCCAGCGCCTGCTCAAACTGCTCACGGCTGGCATGGCCCTGCGCGCGCGGCTGGTTCTCGCTGCCGAGATTTGACTGGAAAATCCCGGCGGCGCTGACGGGCAGAAAATCTTCATAGATAATTGGCTCGGCGGCGATCAGGCCGTCGGCAATTAACCTCTCGATATCACTGGCCGGAGTAATGGTGTGATCGGCGCCTTTGGCGGTGCGTCGGTACTCAAACCATGCCAGCTGCTGCTGCCGTAGCGTGGCTTCATCATCGGGGAATTCGGCAAATACCGCGGCAAGATGCTGCTGATGCTGCTGGTTATCACTGCCGCTACCGGCGAGAGTCAGCAACCGGTCATACAGTGCGCGTCCCTGGTGGGTTAACGCCACCCCGCGCTGTTCAATCTCGCCGAAACGCGCGCTATGGGTGCCCTGCTGACCGTCACGAAAACGCACCGGTTCATCGAGTGCCTTAAAGCTGGTCTGGCGTAACAGGATCGCCACCTTGCGCTGCGGTGGCCCCTCAATAATCGCTTTCGGCGTGATCCCGTGCTGCGGCATTAGCGCCTGTACCCGGTCAATGTCCAGCGTACGCGGCGTCAGGTGGTTGATATGGCAGCCCGGAAAGCAGACCACATCAGCAATCAGGCGATGCTGCTGACTGAGAGCCTGCCAGGTGGCGCGATCGACAGTAGTTTGCTGATGCCAGCGGAAGGTTTCCAGCGCTTCGCTGACAAACGCCTGCGCCTGCGGCGAAGTAAAGCCCCCCTGTTGCTGATGCAGCGCCACCAGCTGGCGACAGCCTGGCGTAAAGATATCGCGCGCGGCAAGAATTTCGCTGGCCTGCTGCCGTAGCGCCAGATCATCAATTAATTCCAGACGCAGTAACGAGGTAAACAGACGGAACGGATTACGACGCAACGCCCGATCGTCAATCGGCCGGAATGCGGTAGAGTGCACCGGCACGCTCGCCTGCGACAAATCGTAATAGCCGACCGGATACATCCCCATAATGGCAAACAGCTGTCGCAACATATTCAGCTCGGCAGCGGTACCGACGCGTATCGCACCATGACGCTCAACGCTTATCCGCTCCAGCTCATCCGCCTGCGTCAGGCGCTGAGCCAGTTGCGGATCCTGTTCTAATACCTGCTGATTAACTTCCGCCACCAGTCGCAGCAAAGTGCCATATTGCGGTACTTCCTGCTGATACATCGCCGACATGGCCTGTGAAAAATGTTCGCGAATGCTGTCTGTGCTGACCCAGCGATTGTCCATTGTCATCTCCCGGCAGAAAAGGAATTTGCTGCAAATGTAGAGGATTAACGGCGCAGTGGGGAAAATTGTGCGGAATTTGTGATCGGGCGCGAGAAAGCATTAACGGACGCCGGAGCGCGCCCGCTAATGCCGCGCTCAGAGCGGACGCTGATAGCCGAAAGCGCTTTTCACCAGCAGCATGATCGAGGTCAGCAATGCCGGGATCGCCAGCAGCAGAAATACCTGACTGAAGCTCCAGCCCAGCGACATCATTTCAGCGCCGACAAACGCACTGAGGATCGCCCCGATACGGCCGACGCCGTGCATCCAGCTGGATCCGGTGGCGCGGGCATGGGTAGGATAGTAGCTGGCGGAAAGCGCATTCATCCCGGTATTGGCGCCATTAAGGCAAAAACCGCTACAGAAGGCGATGCCGCTAAGGATTAGAGTATCGGCGGGCGCCAGGCCAATCGCCACGGTAGCAATGCCGCCGCAGCAATAGATCAGCGCCAGCGCCAGGTTGGCGTTAAACCGATCCATCAGCCAGCCGGCAAACAACGAACCGACTGTCCCGCCCGCCTGGTACATGGCAGTGATCAGCGCCGCTTGCGTCACTGTCATGCCGATATCCCTGATCAGCGACGGTAACCAGCTGCCGATCAGATAGACCAGGAACAGCCCCATAAAATAACTGCCCCACAGCATCAGACTGCCGGTGCGATAGTTACGCGACAGAACGGTGCGCACCGCCCCTTCGCACTGGCGCGCCGCCGCCATCTGGAAATGCACGTCAGCGACCGAGGTGTCCGGCAGCATTTTCTCGATAATCGCACGGATCTGGGCCGCCGGCGCGCCGCGGATCAGCAGAAAACGTACTGACTCCGGCAAAAACTTTACCAGCAGCGGCACAATCAGCAAGGGTAGCGTACCGCCCATCAGCAGCACCGAGTGCCAGCCGAAGCACGGGATCAGCCAGGAGGCGGCAAAACCGCCGGTCGCGGCGCCAAAAGTGAAGCCGCAAAATACCACGGTGATAATAAACGAGCGTTTGCGCTCGGGAGAGAACTCCGCCACCAGCGTACCGACGTTCGGCATCGCCGCCCCTAACCCTAAGCCGGTAAAAAAACGGAACAGCATCATCTGTTCCAGGTTTTGCGACAGCGCGGTGGCCAGGGTCCACAGACCGAAGAGAAAGACGCTGGTGATAATGATCGCCCGGCGACCAAAGCGGTCCGCTACCGGTCCGGCAAATAACGCGCCCAGCGCCAGACCGATTAGCGCCGCGCTAATCACCATCCCGAGCTGATGATTGCTGATGCCCCAGGCAACCTTCAGCGCCGGGGCGATAAACCCCATCAGCGCGATATCCAGCCCATCCAGTGCGACGACAATAAAGCAGAGCAGGATAATACGTTTTTGATAACCGCTCAGTGAAGCTGAGTTAATAAGCTGGCGAACGTCAATCGCCTGACTGGTGCTCAAGGTGTAACTCCCCGGTACGCCGAAACCGCCTTCGTTGACGTCCGCAACATCATTCGTCAGGTTTCATAGAAAAAGTGTGCGCTATCATAGCGGATCGCAAGCCAGCTGGCCTGCGAAAATCCGCTTGAAAACCAATTATTCGCCTAAACCTTGTTCCAGCCACAGTAATGAACGATAGCCATCGGCCGCCGTGCTGTGCAGTGGCGAACTCACCAGCTGTTCATTGAAGATTTCCAGTGACCACGGCCCCTGATAACCCTGCCGTTGCAACTGGCGGGCAAAATGCCGCAGATCGAAATCCCCCTGACCCGGGAAGCAGCGATAGTGCCGGCTCCAGGTCAGGGGATCAAGATTAAGCCGCGGCGCATCGGCAAACTGCACAAAAGTGATCTTTTCAGCGGGCACCTGCGTTAAAGCATCCAGCGAGTCGCCACAGGACAGAATATGAAAACTGTCCAGCACAATACCGAGGTTGGGATGATTAACGTCACTGACGCGCTGCCACGCCTGCTGCCAGCGATTCACATGCCGGCCCCACGCCAGCGCTTCGTAGCCGACTTCAACCTGAAAGGTCGCGGCCAGTTCAGCCAGCGCATGCAGATCATCAATCTGCCGCTGACGCTCGCCGCTGCAGCGCTCACTGACGTTACTGCATAACAATAACTTGTCGCAGCCCAGCTGTTGCATTAGCTCAAATTGCTGGCGCGCGCGCGCCAGCTGGTCGCCGCTTTCACCTTCAAAATTCCGCAACGGTTGCAGTAAGGCAACGCTTAAGCCGCGTGCTTCGACCCCGGCACGCAACGCGCTGGCAGATGCGGGATAAGCGAATAAATCATCCTCAAACAGTTCGATACTGTCGAAACCAGCGGCAGCAATGGCATCAAGTTTCTGATCCAATGTGCCGCTAATGGAAATTGTGGCGATACAACGTTGCATCCGGTTTTCTCCCTGGGTTAACAAATAAGCGCACGCGTCCGTGCGGGAGCCACGGTACTCGTTGTCTGCCCCTATTTATCCACTCTCCGGTTGCCGACGTCAAATTGCCTGTGTGTCGTAACAACTTCATAAAAGGTGTTTTTTTGTGCAGGCTGGGGGAATGTTAAATAAAATTTGCAATAAGGTTAACAGAATCCACTTATCGCGCTTGCTTCAGATCTTCAGTCCTAACTAACCTGTGACATGGATAAAAATTACGTTTTTAATCAGCGCATTCGCCTGCGCCATTTACATACCTTTGTCGCCGTAGCTCAGCAAGGAACGCTGGGACGGGCGGCAGAGACGCTCAGCCTTAGCCAACCGGCGTTGTCAAAAACGCTGAATGAGCTCGAGGAACTGGCGGGTACCCGTCTGTTTGAGCGGGGCCGGCTCGGCGCTCAGCTGACCACCATGGGCGAGCAGTTTCTCACCCATGCGGTAAAAGTACTGGATGCGCTTAACCATGCCGGGCAGTCGTTCAGCAGCGCCATTGCCGATCAGCCGGTGGTATTGCGTCTCGGCGCGCTGACCACCGTCGCGATGGGCATGCTGCCGTCGATTCTCGACCGTTTTCATCAGTTGCAACCGCAGGCAACCGTGCAGGTCGCCACACTGCATAATAACGTGCTGATCGCCGGGCTGAAGGCTGGCGAGTTTGATATCGGTATTGGCCGCATGGCCGATGCCGATATGATGGCCGGATTGACTTACGAACTATTGTTTGTCGAATCGTTACGCCTGGTCGTCCGTCCCACCCACCCGCTACTTGGTGACAACGTCACGTTATCCAAAGCGCTGCAGTGGCCGGTGGTGATTTCGCCGGAAGGGACTGCGCCGCGCCGCATCGCGCAGGCAATGATGGATGAACAGGGCTGTACGCTGCCCGCCAACTGTATTGAAACCTCGTCAACCTCGCTGGCCCGCCAGCTGGCACAGCGCTATAACTATGTATGGTTTGTGCCGTCCGGCGCGATTAAAGAAGATTTACTGCATAAGTCGCTGGTCGCGCTGCCGGTGGCATCCCACGGACCGGGAGAGCCGGTAGGGATAATGACCCGCTCCGGCAGCCAGCACTGTCTGAGTGCCGAAATCCTGCTGGCCACTATCCGCAAATGCCATTCCGGCTAATAAACACTATTGCAGTGGCTGCGGCAGTTTCAGCAGCCACAATTCACTGGCCGCTTCTTGCGCCGAAAGCGGTTTTAAACCCAGGCGGCCATCTGCCTGTTTATCCGCCGTCAGGCCAAAATCATTATCATTGGTGATCGCCAGCGTCCGGCTATCCACCAGCGCCAGCCCTTCCGCCTTCTCCTGCTGCCAGCCGAGCTGACGCAGATCGGCAACCAGCGTTTTACTGGCCAGCGTTATCCCGCGCTCGTGGAGTTGCTGCGCGGAATCAAACTCTGCCGGTTGCTGGTCGAAATGCGTTAAATCACTCGCCTGACTCAGATCGACCAGCCAGATTTTATTCTGAGGCTGTTTCTCCCGGTCAGTACCCTGTTCAATCACCAGCAGACGCTGGTTATCAAAGGCGACAATATCGCCAATTTTGGCGTCTTTGGCTTTTTTATAACTAGCAATATCAATCGGATAGCCGTACATCGCGCTGTTGCCGGTTGCCGGGTCATAGCTCACCAGACGGGTAAACTGCGCGCTATTTTTACTTTTGCCGTCAATATCCAGCGTACTTTGCACCGCCGCAATAATCCGGCCATCCGGCATGCGGGTGATGCCTTCGAAACCGCGGTTAGGCTGACGCCATTTTATGATCGCTGGCAGGCCGCTGGCGACACTCTTTTCCGCGGCGGCGGGCGTTGGCCCTTTCTTATCGAGAATATTCCCCCGGTCATCCACATGGACGATAAAAGGCCCATATTCGTCACACAGCCAGAAACCGCCGTTGCCATCCGGCGTAATGCCTTCCGTATCCAGTCCGCGCCGGTCATAACGCAGGCGCGCCAGCGTATCGCTTAACGGGATTTCACCGCTGGCGCCAAGGAAATTATCCGGTAACGGTAAGCCGCTGATCGGCAGCCCCTGCTCCTGCAATGGCCGCGCATCGCTGGCCTGCGCGTCGTGGTCACTGACCGTCAGGGTCACCAGTTGCGGGGTAAATTCCGGCGCGGCGAAAATTTTCGCCTCACGTCCATCGGTTTCCGGCGCATCCGCATTCGGCCCACGATCGGTAAGCGTGGCAAATATCAGCTTGCCATTTTCACGTTTCAGAAAGCTTAGTCCGGAACCCACCCCCAGCGGAAACCCCTGCGGAAAGGCGGCACGAAAGGCGCCCTGATAAGGCACGCGGTCATGCTGGGGGAAAGTGACAATGTAACGTTCAGTTTTAATCCCGTCCGCCAGTGAAGGGATGCTAAAGGCGAATAATAGCGATGCCAGCAATGTTAAACGCATGATATCTCTCAGTGAGTGGAACCTGCGCCTCAGCATAAGCGACAATAGCGACAGAATTGTGACACGGGTTAGCGGCTGTGTTTGGCATGCCTTTCGCGGTTCTCGCTGCGCGCCTGTTCGCTCTTGCGCAGCCCGACATACAATGCGCCGCTGCCGCCATGATAAGGCTGTGCCACGCAAAACGTCTGCACATCATCAAATTGCTGTAACCAGCGGGCCAGATAGCTGCGCACGATATTGGCATGCGAACGGTCATCACGCCCTTTGCCATGAATAATCAGCAGATTGCGCAGATTATCTTTGCGCGCCTGTAGCATAAAACTGAACAGCGACCGGCGGCAGACGGCCACTGGCTGACGCAGCAGATTCAGACTGGCATCGGGTTGATACTTACCGTGACGCAGCTTATCGAGCACCCCCTGCTGAATGCCTTCGCCTTTATACTCCAGCGGTTGCAGCAGCGGAATCACCTCAATAAAGCCGTCGATCAGAAAATTGTCCTCGGAATCCAGCTGCTGCTGCTGCGGAACTTTACTCTGCGGGGTTTTTAACCAGTGAATATTGGCGCAATCTTTTAATGGCGTGACATCTTCCATGGCGTCTTTAAACAGATCGTTTTCGTCAAGGTTCATCGTCACTCCTTAAGCCGCGATATGCATGAGTTACTGTACGGCAAAAGCAAAAATAGTCGTTTTGCCTGGCGGCGACAAGCCTTTCTTACCATAAAAAAAGCCACCCGCAGGTGGCCTGATGGTACGGGTAATCTTTAGCGGCGCCGGGATCCAAGATTTACCGAGGCGGACCAGTTAAAATCATTCACTTCACTGGCGGCAAGATTTTTTGCCCGTGGTTTACGCGGCACTTTCACCGGCGTGGCCTTCTCTTTCGCCAGCCGGGCTTTCATCACCAGCCGCTTGGCTTCTTTGGTAAATTCTTTCAGCTGCTTATCGCCAGGGGTGGTGCCTGATTTGGTGATTAACGCTTTTACTTGCTGATCGATAAGGATTTTCTCATTATCGGTAAAGGCATCTATCGATATTTCCTTGTCATTTTTCATTATGCGGCTCCGCCAGAGGTCACTTTTACAGGTATGGCGCGGGTCCATACGGTTAATGCCGATCGAAATCACGCCAAAACTGGCGCAGACTGGAAAATCTTAGCACTGCCGCTAACATAACCCCGATGCTGTTGCGTTGCTATGACTTCCCGCGACATTTAATCGCATTAATGGGATCGGCAGCGCGGTCTGTGTTGCCAGGAAAGGCGCAACATGTTTTTTTCCTCAACAGGAATGGATAACCGCCCGACAATCATGATGACATTACTGGAAGATAGAATCAGTACGCCGCTGGGACAGTTGATTATCGTCAGCGATGAACAGCAAAACCTGCGTGCTGTTGAATGGGAAGAGTTTGGCGCACGGATGAATCGCTTACTGAATATTCATTATGGCGCGCAGGGTTACCGCCTGCGTCAGCTGGATAACGCGGGTGGCCTGAGCGCGCAGCTAACGCGCTATTTTGAGGGTGATTTATCGGTGATCACCCAGCTCGCGGTCGCCACCAACGGCACTGAATTTCAGCGCTCGGTATGGAATATGCTGCGCACCATCCCCTGCGGCAGCGTGCTGCGCTACGGTGAAATGGCTGCGATGCTGGGCCGAGCCGGTGCCGCACGTGCGGTGGGCGCCGCCAATGGCTCTAACCCGATTAGCGTGGTGGTGCCCTGCCATCGGGTGATCGGCGCCAACGGCACCCTGACCGGCTATGCCGGGGGGGTGTCGCGTAAACAGTGGCTGTTGCAGCACGAAGGTTACCGGCCGGGTTAATCGTTATCCGGCCAGTACTGCCCGGGCGCTGGCTTCATCGGTCACCAGTCCGTTGATCCAGCCACCTTTCAGCGCCGCCGCAATCGCGCGATGTTTTTCTTTGCCGCCGCAAAAAGCAATGATATTACACGCAGAGTGCGGCGTCAGCGGCACGCTGGTCAGACGCTGGTCCAGCTCGCAGCTGACGCGCTCACCATCCTCACCGATAAAATGCCCGAGCATTTCCGCCACCACATGTTGCGCCTGTAGTGTCGCCACCTGCTCGCCGGTGATAAAACCATCCGCATGCAGCGGACAGTCGGTGTCTATATGACCAATACCGATAAACATCACGTCAGCCTGCGCCGCTTTTTCCGTGACCGTGCGATAGATACGGTGATTGCACCACAGCGTGCGGTCCTCGGCGCTATCGGCAAACAGCGGCGCGGGTAAAATAAAATAGCGCCCCTGGGTTTTTTCCGCCATCCACAGCGGCACATCATAGCGGGTACAAGATCCGTCGGTAGCGATAGCGCCAATCAGCGAGACGCAACTGTGCTGCGGACGATCGAACTCCGGCAACTCATCAATGGTGGCCCGCAGCATACGTCCGGAACCGACAGCGATAATCTGCGGCTCGCTCCGTTTCAGGGTTTGCGCCATCACTTCCGCTCCGGCCACCGCCACCATCTGGTAAATACCGCGGTTATCCACGCCGTCTGACGGCACGACCTGGCAAACGCTGAGGTTAAAACGGGCTTTAAGTTGCTCTGCCAGCGACATGCACTGCGCCACCGGATGGGTAATATTAACGCTGACCAGCCCCTGCTCCGCCGCCAGCGCCACCAGTCGTTGCGCCACCTGGCGCGATACCCCGAGTTTTTCCGCAATATCCTGCTGCGTCTCGCCGGCGACGTAATACATCCATGCGGCGCGTGCCGCCAGGTCCAGCTTCTTATCGTGCTTACTCATGACGCTATCCGTCCTCTTTGTTCATCGTTCCAGCATACTCTGAATATTTGCCCTAACTCTGGGCAATTGTCATATTTTGTGATCTGACACGCAGACACATCCGCCGAATTTGCCCAGTCTAACGGCAACTTCAGGCATAAGCTCGATTAAAGGGCATTTGCTCATTCTTTTATGAAAAAGACAGGAGAGAGAGATGACACACACAAGCGCAAATATCTGGATGCATATTGGTGCCGGTTCCTTCCATCGTGCCCATCAGGCCTGGTATCTGCATCGTCTGTTGCAACAAGGCGATGATCGCTGGCATATCGCCCTTGGCAATATTCGTGATGATGCTTCCGCGCTGCTGAACAGCCTTGCCGCGCAACAGGGTGAATATACGCTGGAAACCGTAACGCCGGAAGGCGTACGCAACTACGAAAAAATCACCTCAATCAAAAAGATACTGCCATGGGATGCCGGGCTCAGCGCATTAATCGCCCAGGGCAGTGACCCGGCCACCAAAGTGATCGCCTTTACCGTTACCGAAGGCGGCTACTATCTGGATCCCGACCATCAGCTCGATCCACGGCATCCCGATATTCAGGCGGATATTAACGGCGAAGCGCGTACCCTGTATGGCGCGCTGACACGGATTCTGCTGGCGCGCATGGCGGCGCACGGCAATCCGCTGACGCTGCTTAACTGCGATAACCTGCGCCACAACGGCGAACGCTTCCGCCACGGTTTTCTTACCTTTCTGCGCCTGCGCGGCGAAACCAGCCTGCTGGCATGGGTAACCGGGCATACCACCTCGCCAAATACCATGGTGGATCGCATTACGCCACGCCCGACCGCCGATATCGCCGCGCGCGTGCTGGCAGCCACCGGTTTTCGCGACGCGGTGCCGGTGATGGGCGAAGCCTTTATCCAGTGGGTGATTGAGGATGATTTTATTGCCGGGCGTCCGGCGCTGGAGAAGGTCGGCGTTGAGCTGGTGACATCCGTGCTGCCGTGGGAAGAGGCGAAAATCCGCATTCTTAACGCCAGCCATAGCTGTATTGCCTGGGCGGGCACCTTAATCGGTCAGTCTTTTATTCATCAGAGTACCCAAACCCGGGCCATCAAAGAGATGGCATGGGAGTACGTCACCCAGGATGTGATCCCGTCACTCACCCCAAGTCCGCTCGATCTCGAAGCCTATCGCGATGTGGTTCTGGCGCGCTTTGCTAATCCGTGGATTCAGGATACCAATCAGCGCGTCGCCGCCGATGGCCTGTCTAAAATCCCCGGTTTCATTACCCCGACGCTGGTAGAGAGCTATCAGCGCGGCGATGTACCGCGTGCCACAGCGGTGTTGCCGGCGCTGTTTTATCTGTTTTTACAGCGCTGGCATCACGGCGAGCTGCCTTACAGCTATCAGGATGGCGCGCTCGATGAAGTGGCGCTGCACCGCCTGCTGGCATCCGACCGGCCGCTGGCGGCATTCGCCGCGGATCCGGCGTTATTCGGGCCACTGGCAGAGGATGCCCGCTTTGCCGAACTGCTGCAAAGCACCGTCACCACGCTGCAGCAATGGGCGGCGCAGCCACAGCCGGTCAGCGAATAAGGGGCGAATCATGTATCTCGGAATCGATGCAGGCACCTCGGAAATTAAAGGGCTGGTGATCGACAGCAACGGCGAAATACTCGCCAGCGCCGGCGCACCACTAACGGTACAACGCCCCCATCCGCACTGGTCAGAACAGGACCCGGCGCAATGGTGGCAGGCAACAGAGCAGGTGATCAGCCAGCTGCGGCAAAAAATCGGCGCCAGCTGGCCGGAGATTCAGGCTATCGGTCTTTCCGGCCAGATGCATGGCGCGGTGCTGATCGGACAGCAGGATGAAGTGCTGCGTCCCTGTATCTTATGGAACGACACGCGCAGCGCCGCCGAGTGTGAGCAGCTGACCACCGCCGCCGCGGATTTACACGCGATTGCCGGCAATCTGGCGATGCCCGGTTTTACCGCGCCAAAGCTGTTATGGCTGGCGCGTCACGAACCGGCAATTTTCAGCCAAATCGCCACGGTACTGCTGCCGAAGGACTATTTGCGCTGGATGATGAGCGGAGAAAAAATCAGTGATATGTCCGATGCCGCCGGCACCCTGTGGCTGGATGTGGCGCAACGCCAGTGGTCGGAAAGCCTGCTGGCGGCCTGCGGCCTGACGACGGAGCAGATGCCGCGGCTGGTGGAAGGATCTCAACCGGCGGGCAAATTAAAAGCCGATATTGCCCGCCAGTGGGGATTAAGCGACGAGGTGGTGATTGCCGGCGGCGGCGGCGATAATGCCGCCAGTGCCGTCGGTATTGGCGCAATTAATCCCGGGGATGCTTTTATTTCGCTTGGCACCTCCGGGGTATTGTTTGCGGTCAATGACGGCTTTCGTCCCAATCCCCAGTCGGCGGTGCACGCCTTCTGTCACGCGTTGCCACAGCGCTGGCACCAGATGAGTGTGATGCTTTCCGCCGCCAGTGCGCTGCGCTGGTTGTGTGAGCTGCTCAGCTGCAGCGAAACCACCCTGCTGGCTGACGTGTCGGCGCTCAGTCGCGCGGAGCAACTGCGCGCCCCGCTGTTTCTGCCTTATCTTTCCGGTGAACGGACACCGCATAACGACCCGCAAGCCAGCGGCGCTTTCCATGGCTTAACCCATGCCAGCCATCGCGCCTCGCTGGCGTATGCGGTGCTGGAAGGCGTCAGCTTCGGTATGGCGGATGGCTTAAAAGTACTGAACGACGCCGGAACCGAACTGAATAGCTGTTCGCTGATTGGCGGCGGCGCCCGCAGCCCATGGTGGGCGCAACTGATGGCTGACGTGCTTAATCTGCCGATTATTACCCATCGTGGCGGCGAAGCCGGCGGCGCACTGGGCGCCGCACGGCTCGGCTGGCTGGCGGTGGGCGGTGATGAGCAACAGGTCTGCCAAAAACCACCACAGCTGGAGCGCTATCTGCCTGATGCCACCCGCCATCAACAATTACAGCCGCGTCTGCAGCAGTTCCGTCAGCTCTACCAACAGCAGCGCGCGCTGCGCCAGTAGTCACTCTCTGCCGGTCGCCCGCGCGACCGGCCCACTGATAGTCAGAGGATAATGTTATGCAAGCAGATAAAAGCCTCTTTGGGCTGCCGAAATCGCTATTCTGGGGCTACGTCGCTATTGCGGTGTTTATGAGCGGCGACGGTTTCGAAATGGCATTTCTTTCCAAACATATTACTGATTTAGGCTTCTCGCCGTCACAGTCGGCGCTGGTGTTTACCATGTATGGCGCGGCGGCGGCGCTGGCGGCATGGAGCTCCGGCGTGGTGGCGGAAATTATCACCCCGCAGCGCGCGATGCGCATCGGCTTTATGCTCTGGGTGGTGATGCATGTGCTGTTTATGACCCTGGGACTGGGCATGCGCAACTATCCGCTGATGCTGCTGTTCTATGGTATCCGCGGTCTGGCTTATCCGCTGTTTATCTATTCATTTGTGATGCTGGTGGTGCAAACGGTACCTAAGCATCAGCTCTCATCAGCAATGGGCTGGTTCTGGGCGATGTATTCCATCGGTATTGGTTGTATCGGCAGCTATCTGCCAAGTTTCACCATCCCGTTTATTGGCGAAACCGGAACGCTGTGGTTTGCCATTGCCTGGGTCGTGGCTGGCGGCCTGATGGCGATGATTTTGCTGCGTAATGTCGGCACTCCCAGCGAAAAAGCGCAGCTGAGCACCCGCGAAAAAGTGACCGAGTTATCGCGCGCGGTGACCATTCTTTTCACTAACCGCAATATTTTTCTCGCCTGTTTGATTCGTATCATTAATACTCTGTCGCTGTTTGGTTTTGCCGTCATCATGCCGTTGTTGTTTGTCGGGCGTCTCGGCTTTAGCATGTCGGAGTGGCTGCAGATTTGGGCGGTATTCTTCTTTGTGACCATCTTCACCAATGTGATGTGGGGCATTCTCGGTGAATATATCGGCTGGATCCGTCAGGTTCGCTGGTTCGGCTGTCTGGGCTGCGCCATCTCCAGTCTGGCGTTCTACTATCTGCCAGTGACTTTTGGTCATAACTACTGGGTGGCGATGATCCCGGCGGTAATGCTGGGAATTACAGTGGCGGCGTTTGTCCCGATGACCGCGGTATTCCCGGTACTGGAACCCAAACACAAAGGGGCGGCGATTTCGATTTATAATCTGTCAGCGGGTCTGAGTAACTTTCTCGCCCCGGCCATCGCCTCACTGGTATTACCATTTTTTGATGTAAAAGGGGTAGTCTGGACTTACACCGCACTCTATCTGGTCGCCGGTGTTTTGACCCTGATGATAAAAGTGGAACAACCGGCGCGCATCGCTAATAAAACCGAAAATAGCGGTTACGCATCTCCGGTTGCAGTAGATAATAAGTCCTGAAAGCAAATAAACCGCTAATTTCCAACGGGATGCCTGGAGTACAGGGCATCCCTGACCTTTCTGTGCCTAAAACTGCTCAGACGAGTTTCTTTCTGTGATAGAAAAATGTTAAAATTGACCGCAGTCAATTATCGTCAGAGCGTATATATTATGATCCCTGAAAAACGTGTTATTCGTCGCATTCAATCTGGCGGTTGTGCGATCCACTGTCAGGATTGCAGCATCAGCCAGCTTTGCATTCCGTTTACTCTCAATGAACACGAACTGGATCAGTTAGATAATATTATTGAGCGCAAGAAACCGATTCAGAAAGGCCAGACGCTTTTTAAAGCCGGCGATGAGCTCAAATCCCTGTATGCCATTCGTTCCGGCACCATCAAGAGTTACACCATCACTGAACAAGGCGATGAGCAGATTACCGGCTTCCATCTGGCGGGTGATTTGGTCGGCTTTGATGCGATCAGTAGCGCCCACCATCCGAGCTTTGCTCAGGCGCTGGAAACGGCGATGGTGTGTGAAATCCCGTTTGAAACGCTTGACGATCTCTCCGGTAAAATGCCCAGCCTGCGCCAGCAGATGATGCGCCTGATGAGCGGCGAAATCAAAGGCGATCAGGATATGATCCTGTTGCTGTCGAAGAAAAATGCCGAAGAACGCCTTGCGGCCTTTATCTGGAACCTTTCACGCCGTTTCGGCCAGCGCGGTTTCTCACAGCGCGAGTTCCGTCTGACCATGACGCGTGGCGATATTGGTAATTATCTTGGCTTAACCGTCGAAACCATTAGCCGTTTGCTGGGCCGTTTCCAGAAGAGCGGAATGCTGGCGGTTAAAGGTAAATATATTACTATCGAAAATCATGAAATTCTCGCTGAACTGGCGGGCCATAGCCACTAATTGGGCTGACTCTGTGCCGGGTCAATATTTGTTATTTTATTGATCCGGCAACAACTTTTTTGCTTCCTTCCCCGACCGCTATTGGGCTATCTTTATCACTGACACCTCGTCGTGTATGGAGAACCCAGTATGGTTAAGTATCAAAACATTCTTGTGGCGATCGATCCTCAACAGGATGACCAGCCTGCGCTACGTCGGGCTGTATACCTCAATCAGCGCATCGGCGGCAAGATCAAAGCCTTTCTGCCTATTTACGATTTCTCCTACGAAATGACCACCCTGCTGTCGCCTGATGAGCGCACTAATATGCGCAAAGGCGTGATCAGCCAACGCACCGAGTGGATTCGCGAACAGGCCCATGCTTATTTAGAAGCTGGCGTCGATATTGAAATCAAAGTGGTGTGGCATAACCGTCCGTTTGAGGCGATTATCCAGGAGGTCCTGAGCGGTAAACACGATCTGGTGTTGAAAATGGCGCATCAGCACGATCGTCTGGAAGCGGTTATTTTCACCCCCACCGACTGGCATCTGTTACGCAAATGTCCTTGCCCGGTGTGGATGGTAAAAGACCAACCCTGGCCGGAAGGCGGTAAAGCACTGGTGGCGGTGAATCTGGCCAGTGAGGAACCACACCACGATTTACTGAATCAGAAACTGATTAAAGAGACGGTTGAACTGGCCGGGATGGTCAACCATACCGAAGTGCATCTGGTCGGCGCCTATCCGATTACCCCGATCAATATCGCCATTGAGCTTCCCGATTTTGACCCCAGCATTTACAACGACGCTATCCGCGGCCAGCACCTGGTGGCAATGAAAGCGTTGCGGCAGAAATTTTCCATGGATGAGAAGTTTACCCATGTGGCTAAAGGACTCCCGGAGGAAGTGATCCCTGAACTGGCGGAACAACTGGATGCCGGTATTGTGGTGCTTGGCACCATCGGACGTACCGGGATTTCCGCAGCGTTTCTCGGTAATACCGCAGAGCAGGTCATCGATCACCTGCGCTGCGACCTGCTGGTGATTAAGCCGGATGGATTTACCACTCAGGTCGAAATGGATGATGATGAGGATGATTGATTTGCCCGCGCGGGTTTAACCGCGCTGGCGGAACAACAGTCTGTTACTCAGGGGCGGCGATTCAGCCGCCCCTGTTTATTACAACGCTTTCAGAATCGCTTCGACACTGGCTTTGGCATCGCCGAATAACATCTGGGTGTTCTCTTTAAAGAACAGCGGGTTTTGCACCCCGGCATAACCGGTATTCATCGAACGCTTAAATACCACCACGTTTTGCGCTTTCCACACTTCCAGCACCGGCATACCGGCGATTGGACTGCGTGGATCTTCCTGTGCCGCCGGGTTAACCGTATCGTTGGCGCCAATAACCAGCACGGTATCGGTATCAGCGAAATCTTCGTTGATTTCATCCATCTCCAGCACCACGTCATACGGCACGCGTGCTTCGGCCAGCAATACGTTCATATGGCCCGGCAAACGTCCGGCAACCGGATGAATGCCAAAGCGCACCTTGATGCCACGCGCGCGCAGTTTCTCAGTGATTTCCGCCACCGGATACTGTGCCTGCGCCACCGCCATACCGTAGCCTGGGGTGATAATCACCGATGAAGAGGCTTTCAGCATTTCCGCCGTCTCTTCCGCGTTGATTTCACGATGTTCACCCACCTCATCGCTTTCACCGGTTGAACTGCTGTCGGTACCAAAGCCGCCGGCAATGACGCTGATAAACGAGCGGTTCATCGCCTTACACATAATGTAAGAGAGGATCGCGCCCGACGAACCTACCAGTGCGCCAGTCACGATCAGCAGGTCGTTGTTCAGCATAAAGCCCGCCGCCGCTGCCGCCCAACCGGAGTAAGAGTTGAGCATCGATACGACCACCGGCATATCGGCACCGCCGATAGACGCCACCAGATGCCAGCCAAACGCCAGCGCAATCACCGTCATCACCAGCAGTGCAAACGACTGTACCCCTGCGCTGTCAGAACGCACAAACACCAGCAGCAGCACAAATGAGACCACCAGCGCCAGCAGGTTCAGTTTATGGCGGTGCGGCAGCATCAGCGGACGCGAGGAGATCTTGCCGCGCAGTTTGCCGAACGCCACGATGGAACCGGTAAAGGTCACGGCACCGATAAAGATACCGAGGAACACTTCGGTAAGATGGATATTCTCCATCACCGGCAGCAGGCCCGGTGCATGATCGAGATAGCTGTTAAAACCGACCAGTACCGCCGCCAGACCGACAAAGCTGTGCAGCACCGCCACCAGCTCTGGCATTTCGGTCATTTCGACTTTTCTGGCCAGACGAATACCAATCGCCCCACCGATCACCATCGCCAGCAGGATCCAGGCAATATGGCCGGTCTCCGGTCCGAAGATGGTCGCGATGAGCGCAATCGCCATCCCGCTGATGCCAAAAATATTACCCTGCTTAGAGGTCTCATGTTTTGAGAGCCCGGCAAGGCTGCAAATAAACAGAATTGCGGCAACAATGTATGCTGCAGTCACTAATCCGCCAGACATATTGTTAGCCCTTAGTTCTTACGGAACATTTTCAGCATGCGCTGAGTGACGGTGAACCCACCGAAGATATTGATGCTGGCAATCAGCACCGCCACGAATGCAAGGAAGGTCACCCAGCCGCCATGCCCAATCTGCAGAACCGCGCCGACCACGATAATCCCGGATATGGCGTTGGTTACTGACATCAGCGGGGTATGCAGCGCATGGCTGACATTCCATACCACGTAGTAACCGACCACGCAGGAGAGCGCAAACACGGTAAAGTGTGACAGGAATTCCGCCGGAGCCACATTCGCCAGGCAGGCAAACAGAACAATCGCCAGTGCAATCAGCAGATATTTACGCAGCGGCGAAACCGGTTTCGCCGGCTCTTTCGCTACGGCTTTCACCTCCGCGCTGGCGGCTTTCGGTGCGGCAGAGACCTGAATTGGCGGCGCTGGCCAGGTTACTTCGCCATCACGGATCACCGTAACGCCACGTACCACCACGTCCTCAAAATCGATAACGATTTCACCGTTTTTCTCTTTGCACAGCAACTTCAGCAGGTTAACCAGGTTGGTGCCATACAGCTGTGAAGACTGGGTTGGCAGACGGCTTGGCAGATCGGTATAACCGATAATTTTCACGCCATTTTCCGTGGTGGTCACCTGGTCCGCCACCGTCAGGTCGCAGTTACCCCCGGTCTGCGCCGCCAGATCGACAATCACGCTACCGGGTTTCATTGCCGCAACCATTTCACTGGTGATCAGTTTTGGCGCCGGACGCCCCGGGATCAGCGCGGTGGTAACGATAATATCCACTTCTTTCGCCTGCGCGGCGAACAGTGCCATCTCCGCCTTAATAAAGGCTTCCGACATCACTTTGGCATAACCGTCGCCGCTACCGGCTTCCTCTTCGAAATCCAGTTCGAGGAACTCGGCGCCCATACTCTGCACCTGCTCCTTGACCTCAGGGCGGGTATCGAAAGCACGGACGATAGCCCCGAGGCTGCCAGCGGCGCCAATAGCCGCCAGACCGGCGACACCGGCGCCAATCACCATCACTTTCGCCGGCGGCACTTTACCTGCGGCGGTAATCTGCCCGGTAAAGAAACGACCAAACTCATGAGCGGCCTCAACAATCGCGCGGTAACCGGCGATATTGGCCATTGAGCTGAGCGCATCCAGCGATTGCGCACGTGAAATACGCGGTACCGCATCCATCGACATAACGGTGACGTTGCGCGCCGCCAGTTTCTCCAGCAGCGCCGGGTTCTGCGCTGGCCAGATAAAGCTGACTAAGGTACTCCCTTCACGGGTCAGTGCGATCTCTGCGTCGTCAGGCGCATTGACCTTCAGAACGATATCGGATTGCCAGACACTAACGCTATCAGTGATACTCGCGCCGGCCTCAATAAACGCCGCGTCATCAAAGCTGGCCAGCTTACCTGCGCCGCTTTCGACTGCCACAGTAAAGCCGAGTTTTAACAGCTGTTCGACGGTTTTTGGCGTCGCAGCGACTCGCGCTTCATTGGGCAACCGCTCTTTCGGTACTCCAATTAACATAGTATTCCCTTTCATCGGTTATCCCCTCAGTCACCCATATCGCCGCGATGGTGTGTCAGGCGCAGCAATAGCGACCTCGGATAGAGATGGATGGTTTGGATTAACTTGCTGCAGCCGTTATGACCGTAGCTTACGTGTTTCAAACTGTTTATAACCTACTGAAAATATGTCTCTCGATCCAGACGCAGCGCGCAATAGCTGCCAGTTTCACATAAAAATTCAGGCGAAAGTGGAAAAACCACTATTTTGGCACTGAATTTAACCGCTAATTGCGCATAATATGCTATGCAAAATCGCTTCATTACATATTTACTACTAGTAAAAAGCATTATTTAACAAAGCTTTAACTAATTAACTAATATCAATAACCGGCATAAGTGGTAAGGGAGTCAGAATTTAGCCTGTTTTCGGCATAATTGCAGCTAACCGAGGTATGGGGCGATTTGACGCGCTGAAATGGCATAAATTGCCTGAGACAGCAGCCATTATTACATGCAATAATCGGCAGCTAATCTGTTACACATCAAGAGTCCAGCACGTTTTCGTACTCATTTTTTGCGTAAGGCGAAGGATTATTTTTATGAAGCTGAAGAATACCATTCTGGCGACGGCCCTGTTGTCTCTTACAACATTAACCGCACATGCGGCACAGGAGCTCTCTCCGGAAAAAGCGGCCTCACTGAAACCATTCGAGCGAATTGCGGTTTCTGGCCGTTTTAACTCTATTGGTGATGCCAGTGATGCCGTCTCGGCGCGTGCCGACACCCTTGGCGCCGCCTCCTACTATATTCAGGCCATTAATGACACCAATGGCAATGGCGGCAACTGGCGCGTTACCGCAGATCTGTATAAAGCGGATGCGCCGGCGGCGGATAACAGTACTCACTACCGCCTGTTTAACGGTGTTAAAGAACTGCCGAAAAATGAAGCTTTCCTGCTGGAACCGTACGATACCGTTTCGGTGAACGGCTTCTATCGTAGCCAGCCTGACGTGAATGACGCCATCTCCAAAGCAGCGCAACAGAAAGGCGCCGCTTCCTTCTTTATTGTACGTCAGATTGATGCCAATAGCGGCGGCAACCAGTACGTTACCGCTTATATCTATAAAGCCGATGCGCCGAAACGTAAAGTCCAGAGCCCGGATCTGATCCCGGCGGATTCTGCAGCCGGTAAAGCCGCGCTGGCGGCTGGCGGTGAAGAAGCGAAAAAAGTGGAGCTGCCTGGCGTCGCCTCTTCTGAGACCCCAAGCAACAACGTCGGCCGTTTCTTTGAGACCCAGTCTTCAACCGGTCAGCGTTATACCGTGAAGATGAGCGATGGCACCTCAATTCAGGAAGTGAACAATATCACTGCCGCGCAGATGCAGCCATTCGACACCGTTACTTTTACCGGTCACTACAGTTCGCCAACTGAGGTGTCTGAAGAAGCAGCGCGTCGTGCCGCGACGAAAGGCGCTAAGTTTTACCATATCACCCGTCAGTGGCAGAACCAGAGTGGCGGTAACGTTACCGTCACCGCTGATATCTTTAAATAAGCCGCCCTCAGGGCAGCGCAATGCTGCCCTGAATATTGCTGAATAATCGGTATCTCTTTTTGCATAATCACTCATTGCACTCCGTCCGCTCACTCCGTAAAATCAGCCGCCCGTTTTAGCGATTTCGCACGATAAAACCCATCTTCACCTGGGTGAAATTCGTCCACTATCCGCTTACTTAGTTATTTATGCTGCAGTCAGGATGCTTTCTTGGATAAAAAATTAGGTCTTACCGCCCTCACCGCACTGGTGCTCAGTTCAATGCTGGGCGCCGGCGTCTTTAGCCTGCCGCAAAATATGGCGGCGGTTGCCAGCCCCGCAGCGTTGCTGATTGGCTGGCTGATTACCGGCATGGGTATTCTGCTGCTATCGCTGGCGCTGCTGCTGCTGACACGCCTGAAACCGGAACTGGATGGCGGTATCTATAGCTATGCGCGTGCCGGATTTGGTGAACTGGTCGGCTTTTGCTCCGCCTGGGGCTACTGGCTATGCGCAGTAATTGCCAATGTCTCCTACCTGGTGATTGTGTTCTCGGCGCTGAGTTTTTTTACCGACTCACCCGGTCAGGTCGTCTTTGGCGACGGTAATACCTGGCAGGCGGTGCTGGGTGCTTCAGTGCTGTTGTGGATGATCCACTGGCTGGTATTGCGTGGCGTGCAGACCGCCGCCAGTATCAATCTGATAGCGACGCTTGGGAAACTGTTACCGCTCGGACTGTTTGTGCTGCTGGCCAGCGCCGTATTTAATGCCGACCGCTTTGCCGTCGATTTTAGCGGGCTGACGCTGGGTAAACCGCTATGGGAGCAGGTGAAAAACACCATGTTGATCACCCTGTGGGTGTTTATTGGCGTGGAAGGTGCGGTGGTGGTCTCCGGGCGGGCGCGTAATAAGCAGGATGTGGGGCGCGCCACGCTACTGGCGGTGATTGCCGCCCTGATCGTCTATCTGCTGGTGACCCTGTTATCCCTCGGCGTAGTACCGCGCGCCGAACTGGCAGAGATGCGCAACCCGTCAATGGCCGGGCTGATGACGCGCTTAATCGGCGGCTGGGGAGACGTGGTGATTGCCGTCGGCCTGATTATATCGGTCTGCGGCGCCTGGCTGAGCTGGACCATTATGGCGGCGGAAGTCCCCTTTATCGCCGCCCGGCAGGGAGCCTTCCCGCGCTCACTCAGCAAACAGAACCGACGCGGATCGCCTTCTGCCTCACTGTGGCTGACCAACGGCAGTATTCAGCTGTGTCTGATTTTGATCTGGCTGACCCACGCCGACTATAACTCGCTACTGACCATCGCTTCGGAAATGATTCTGCTGCCCTACTTTCTGGTCGGCGCCTATCTGCTGCAACTGTCGCTGAAGCTGAAGAAACCGGCAGTCACTCTGGTCGCGCTGGGTGCCTGCGCCTACGGCATCTGGCTGCTGTATGCCTCCGGGCCGTTGCACTTACTGCTGTCGGTAGTGCTGTATGCGCCGGGTCTGCTACTGTTTTTGTTCGCCCGCCGTGGGGGACGCGCACAGCAAAGCCTGAGCCGGGTCGAGTCGGCGGCCATTGCGTTGCTAATGGCGGCGGCTTGTCCCGCCCTGTGGCTATTGCTAAAGTGAGCGAAAATGATCGGGCAGTAGTCTGATGTACTATCAGTGGGCGGCCGTCAGAAAGTGGATGCTGAGACGGTCGTCATGCTGAGTGAGAGCCAGCGGCTTGCGATACTCTTGTTGAATGGTCGCGAGTTGTTGCGTCGACAGCGGGTAAGGCAACAAAATATCCAGTTGATCAATCTGTTGCTGTTCCGCCAGAGTAATCAACCGCGCAATGTTAATTTCATCACTGACCTGGGTTGAAATAATTTGCAACGCTAATTCTTTCAGACGCTCTGCCGGAGCACGCTGGGGGTTGCCAGGTTTACGCGTTACCATGCCGAAGATCGGCATCACGCCGTAGATGGCATCAACGAAACTCCAGCGTTTTTTGCAGGAAGCGGAGAGAAAATCCATATAGTTGAAGCAGATGCGGTCACTGTACCCGGCTGACGCCAGCTCTTTATCAGACACCCTCGATCTCCTCCAATGGAAAAAAATGGTTTATACGCAGAACAACCATGCGAATATAATGGCATATTTTAGGGTGCCTGTACTATACATCTTACGTTATTTAGCGCGGGTTCGTTTCACCCGTCATATTAAGTTGCAGGTACCTTGTGGCATCTGAATGCCGCTTGCCTGTAACCTGCATGATTTAGGGTATCGTTGTTCCATATAATAAAGGATATGCTGCTGTCTCCGCAGACAGCCGCACAGCGCTATGAGCAAAATTGTATTCGTTGAAGATGATCAGGATGTCGGTGAGCTGATCGCAGCCTACCTTGGCCGCCATGATATTGATGTCATTGTCGAAAGCCGTGGCGATCGTGCTGAGCAGGTGATTGTTGACGCCGATCCGGATCTGGTGATGCTGGATATTATGTTACCGGGTAAAGATGGGATGACGCTGTGCCGCGATCTACGCAGCCGCTGGACAGGCCCGATTGTACTACTCACCTCCCTCGACAGTGATATGAACCATATCCTGGCGCTGGAGATGGGCGCCAATGACTATATTCTGAAAACCACCCCGCCGGCGGTGTTGCTGGCCCGTTTACGCCTGCATCTGCGACAGGCTGGCAGCAGCACCAGTAGTAATGAAGATATTGCTCCGGCGTTGTCGGGCCATAAAGCGCTGCGTTTTGGCACGCTGTTTATCGATCCGGTAAACCGGCAGGTGGCGCTTTCTGATGAGAATATCGCACTGTCTACCGCTGACTTCGATCTGCTGTGGGAACTGGCCACCCATGCCGGACAAACGCTGAATCGCGACGCTCTGCTGAAAACCCTGCGCGGCGTAAGTTATGACGGGCTGGATCGCAGTATTGACGTCGCCATCTCACGTCTGCGTAAAAAGCTGCACGATAGCGCGACCGAACCTTATCGGATCAAAACCATCCGTAATAGAGGTTATTTGTTTGCACCACACGCCTGGGAAAGCCACAGCGAATGAGAAAGCTTTTTATCCAGTTTTACCTGCTGCTGTTTGTCTGCTTTCTGGTAATGGCAATGCTGGTCGGGCTGGTCTATAAATTTACTGCCGAGCGCGCCGGACGTCAGTCGATGGACGACCTGATGAAAAGCTCGCTCTATCTGATGCGCAGCGAACTACGCGAGACTCCCCTGCGCGACTGGAATAAAACCATCAATAAGCTCGACCTGAATCTGTCATTTAAACTGCATATTGAGCCGCTAAATAAGATCCAGCTGGATGAGCCGGCAATGCGTCGCCTGCGCGCAGGCGAAATTGTCGCGATTGATGATGAATACACTTTTATGCAGCATATCCCACGCAGCCACTATGTGCTGGTGGTCGGACCGATCCCCTATCTGTTCTTTTTACATCAGATGCGTATTCTCGATATTATCCTACTGGCATTTATCGGCATGTCGCTGGCGCTACCGGTGTTTATCTGGATGCGCCCGCACTGGCAGGATATGCTGAAGCTGGAGTCCGCCGCCCAGCGCTTAGGCCAGGGACATCTTGATGAACGCATCCATTTTGATAGCGCTTCCAGCCTGGTGCGCCTCGGTGTGGCCTTTAATCAGATGGCCGACAATATAAATACGCTGGTCGCCAGTAAGAAGCAGCTGATCGACGGTATCGCCCATGAGTTGCGAACACCGCTGGTGCGCCTGCGTTATCGTCTGGAAATGAGTGATAATCTGACGCCTGCGGAGTCCGGCGCGCTAAACCGTGATATTGGCCAGCTTGAAGCACTGATTGAAGAGCTGCTGACCTATGCCCGTCTTGATCGTCCCAAAGTCGATTTGACGCTGCGCCAGTTTGATCTGGCCGAGTGGCTGAAAGAGCGGCTGGATGATATTCGTCCGCTGCACCCTGAACATCAGATTACCCTTGATACGCCACAGCGCGAAAATGTCGGTCTTGCCGATGCGCGGCTGATGGAGCGCGTACTGGATAATCTGGTGAATAACGCCCTGCGCTATGCGGATCGGCAGTTGCGCGTCGGCCTGTGGTTCGATGGCAGTACCGCCTGTTTACAGGTGGAAGATGATGGCCCGGGTATTCCGCTGGAGGAACGGCAACGGGTATTTGAACCTTTTGTCCGCCTCGATCCCAGTCGCGACCGTGCCACCGGCGGCTGCGGTTTAGGCCTGGCGATTGTCCATTCCATTGCGCTGGCGCTGGACGGCTATGTGATTATCGACAGCAGCGCCCTCGGCGGCGCCAGCGTTCGCTTTTGCTGGCCGGTTGAATTACCATTACCCGCAATAGCGTCAGCATAATTGTCGTGAAGGCCGGTTATCCGGCCTTTATCGTACTCAGGGGGATATAAAGTGACATCTGCTTATCAGCATCTGACCAACACCTTCCGGCGCCTGTCGCGCTTCGGCCACCTTGCGGCGATTGCCGGCTGGGATATGCAAACCATGATGCCTGCCGGGGGCAGTCGTGCGCGCGGTGAAGCGCTGGCGGAGCTAAGCGTCCTGCAACATGAAATTCTGACCGCGAAGCAGGTGGGTAGCTGGCTGGAACAGGCGCAGGCGGAATCACTGAATGACGTTGAAGCAGCCAACCTGTTTGAAATGCGTCGTGCCTGGCAGCAGGCCTCCTTGCTACCGGCGGCGCTGGTAGAAGCCAAATCGATCGCCGGTTCGCGTTGCGAACACGCCTGGCGCCAACAGCGTCCGGCTAATGACTGGCCGGGCTTCGCCGCCAACCTGAAAGAAGTGGTCAGGCTCAGCCGGGAAGAGGCGGAGATCCGTTCCCAGGCCAATAACTGTTCACGTTATGATGCGCTGCTGGATCTGTTTGAGCCTGGAATGACCAGCGCCAGACTGGACCAAACCTTTGGTGATTTAACACAGTGGTTGCCGGATCTGCTGCAGCGGATTGTGGCGAAACAGGCACAGGAACCGGTTGAACGCCCGGTCGGTCCGTTTGCGGTCGAAGCCCAGCGTCAGCTTGGTCTGAGCATTATGCAACAGCTTGGTTTTGATTTTAATGCCGGTCGCCTCGATGTCAGCGCCCACCCGTTCTGTGGCGGCGTACCGGAAGATGTACGCATTACCACGCGCTATAAAGAAGATCAGTTCCTCAGCGCCATGATGGGGGTGATCCATGAAACCGGTCATGCCCGTTATGAACAAAACTTGCCGAAACAGTGGGCGGGTCAGCCGGTGGCGCATGCCCGCTCCACCGCCATTCATGAGTCACAAAGTCTGTTCTTTGAAATGCAACTGTCGCGCAGTGCTGAGTTCCTGCAGCTGATTCTGCCACAGGTAGTGGCGCAGATGGGCGCGCAACCCGCACTGAATGCCGATAACTTTGTTCGTCTTAACCAGCGGGTAAAACCAGGCCTGATTCGCGTCGATGCTGACGAAGTGAGTTACCCGGCGCATGTCATCCTGCGCTATGAAATTGAACGCGCGCTGATTGGCGGTGAGATTGAGGTCGAGGATATCCCGGCTATCTGGCAGGAAAAGATGCAGGCCTGGCTGGGTATTGATACCAGCGGCAATTATCGTGACGGCTGCATGCAGGATATTCACTGGACCGATGGCGCATTTGGCTACTTCCCGACCTATACGCTTGGCGCAATGTATGCCGCCCAGCTATTCCAGGCAGTAAAACGCGCCCTGCCGCAGCTGGAAAGCCAGATCCGCAGCGGCGATCTGCAGCCGATGTTTGACTGGTTACAACAAAATATCTGGCAGCACGGCAGCCGCTTTAGTACCCGGCAACTGATTACCCATGCCAGCGGAGAAGATCTGAATCCGCTCTATTTCCGTCAGCATCTGGAAAACCGTTATCTGCATAACTGATGATTTTCTGCCGGCGGCATTCGTGCCGCCGCGACGCACGTTACCATCCCTCCCCATGGCTTTTAAATTCAAAACCTTATGCTTTGTACATTCGGTTACACGCCGATACCAAACACTTACGGAAACGGGTGCCTGATTTACCTATAGTGCAGTCACCGGCCCCGCAGTGGGCTAATAGATGAAAAAAACATTCGAGGGTTTTGCAATGAAAAAATTAGTTTCTCTGGTTGTTGCCGCTGCTCTGGGTCTGTCTTCAGTTGCCTTCGCTGCTGAAACCACTCCTGCTGCTGCACCGGCTGCGCCAGTTGCTGCGGCTCCAGCTGCAACCACCGCTGCTCCAGCTAAAGCTTCTGTACATAAAGTTAAAAAACACAAGAAAGCCGCAGTACAGAAAGCTCAGGCAGCTAAAAAACACCACAAGAAAGTCGCTAAGAAACCAGTAGCGCAGAAAGCTCAGGCAGCTAAAAAACTGCAGAAAAAAGCTAAACCAGCAGCCCAGAAAGCGCAGGCAGCTAAAAAAGTACAGAAAAAAGCTAAACCAGTAGCGCAGAAAGCGCAGGCAGCTAAAAAACATCACATGAAAGCCGCTAAGAAAGCCGCTGCAACTCCAGCTGCATAATAATCGCGCCCGTTACCAGGCAAAGCACGACCTGACTATGATAAACACCCGGATTTTCCGGGTGTTTCTTTCCCGGAGTAGCGGAAATGGTGCGTCGCTATCTGTTCGAAATCATCCTGATTGCGATGATCATCTGCGGTATCATTACCGCCAGCTTCTGGCTTTGAATGCTCTAGTACGCTGATATTTCGAATTAAACTCCCATTATTGCTTCTCACCGGCTATAGTTAACGCTTAACGCGTGATAACCACATTTACATCGTTTTCGCCCTTTCTGAGAGTGATATGCGCATAACGGCTGTGTTATTGATGGGATTGCTGTCACTGGCATTTTATTCCCATGCTGATGAAGATTCACTGAGCGAAGATGATGCTCAGACTTTGTTTTTTGGCCATGATGACCGTAAACCGGTGGCCGATACTGCCAGTATGCCGTGGGAAGCCATTGGTCAGCTGGAGACTGAAAGCGGCAATCTGTGCAGTGCGACGTTAATCTCTACCCATCTGGCGCTGACCGCTGGCCATTGTCTGATGGCGCCCCCCGGCAAGCTGGATAAACCGGTAGCATTACGTTTTATTGCTAATGGCAGCAACTGGCGCTATGAGATCCATGATATTGAAGCACGGGTTGATCCGGAGTTAGGTAAAAAACTGAAGGCTGATGGTGACGGCTGGATCGTGCCTGCATCTGCGGCGCCTTATGACTACGCGCTGATTGTGCTGCGTAATCCACCGACCGGCATTGTCCCAGTGCCCCTGTTTGCCGGTTCACGATCTGAACTGACTGCGGCGCTGAAAGCGGTCGATCGCCAGGTGACTCAGGCCGGTTACCCGGAAGATCACCTCGATACCCTCTACTCACACAGTAATTGCCTGGTTACCGGCTGGGCACAGCGTTCGGTATTATCCCATCAGTGTGACACACTGCCGGGCGACAGTGGCTCACCGTTGCTGCTAAAAACCGACGATGGCTGGCAGTTGATTGCGGTGCAAAGTTCGGCGCCGGCGGCGAAAGACCGCTACCGCGCCGATAACCGTGCGATTTCGGTTACCGCTTTTCGCGATCAGCTAAAAAAGCTGGCGCTGTAAATGGCTGGTAAGGCTGACTTCAGCGTCAGCCTCAGCCGTTTTAGTCCCGGCGTCCCTTCGCGGTTACTGCGTTTTTAATTCAATCCCTTATGTTTCGTACATTCGGTTACACGCCGATACCAAACACTCACGGAAACTGGCGCGTGATTTACATATAGTACTTTCACCAGCCCCGCAGTGGGCTAATAGGTGAAAAACATTCGAGGGTTTTGCAATGAAAAAATTAGTTTCTCTGGTTGTTGCCGCTGCTCTGGGTCTGTCTTCAGTTGCTTTCGCTGCTGAAACCACTCCGGCTGCTGCTGCTCCAGTTGCTGCAACCACCGCAGCTCCTGCTAAAGCTTCAGTACATAAAGTTAAAAAACACAAAACAGCCGCAGTGCAGAAAGCTCAGGCAGCCAAAAAACTGCACAAAAAAGCTAAACCTGCAGCGCAGAAAGCGCAGGCAGCTAAAAAACTGCACAAAAAAGCTAAACCAGTAGCACAGAAAGCGCAGGCAGCTAAAAAACTGCACAAAAAAGCCACTAAACCAGCAGCACAGAAAGCGCAGGCAGCTAAAAAACTGCACAAAAAAGCTAAACCAGTAGCGCAGAAAGCTCAGGCAGCTAAAAAACACCACAAAAAAGTTGCTAAGAAAGCCGCTGCAACTCCAGCTGCGTAATAATCGCGCGAGTTAGCACACAAGGTACGACATGACTATGATAAACACCCGGATTTCCGGGTGTTTCTTTACCGGAGTAGCGGAAATGGTGCGTCGCTATCTGTTCGAAATCATCCTGGTTGCGATGATCGTCTGCGGTATCATTACCGCCAGCTTCTGGCTTTAAATACTCTGACACACTGCTGTTCCGCACCCACTTCCGGTATCACTTCTCACTGTCTGTCGTTAACAGTTAATGCCTGACCGCTATTGGCAGCATTGTCACCGTTTCTTCCCGTCCTTTTACCTGCGCGCCCGGCTGAAATAACCGGCGTACTCAATGGCGATAAAGACTGACGTTGCCGTCAGCCGCAGACAAACCCGCAAAGGTCGGTACGACGCTGGATTCACAGCGCAATCTGCTCCATCGCCTGCAGAATGCGTTTATCGGAGATCGGGTATGGCGTCCCCAGTTGCTGAGCGAAATAGCTAACGCGTAACTCCTCGATCATCCAGCGAATTTCCTGAACCTCTTCATCATCCCGGCGCGCCGGCGGCAGCTTGTTCAGCCAGCTATTCCACGCTTTTTCCACCTGCTCCACTTTCAGCATCCGTGCGCGGTCGCTGTGCGGATCCACCGGCAGTTTTTCCAGGCGCCGTTCAATGGCATGCAGATAACGCAGGGTATCCGGCAGGCGTTTCCAGCCGTTTTGCGTGACAAAACCACGATAGACCAGCGCCCCCATCTGCGCTTTAATATCGGATAAGGCCAGCGCCAGCGCCATATCCACCCGTCCCTTCAGGCGTTTATTAATACTAAATACCGACGTCAGGATCTGTTCGACCAGTTTGGCAATCTCCACCACGGTTTCATTCAGTTCAGCACGTACCTTGTCATGTAAGCGGCTAAAGTCCGCTTCCAGCCAGGTCGGACCGCCAAATTCAGCGATCAGCTTATCGACGCCACAGGCGATGCAGTCATCAATTAAATCAAGAACTTTGCCATAAGGGTTAAAATAGAGTCCCAGCTTGGCTTTGTTCGGCAGCTTTTCATGCAGGTACTTGATTGGCGAAGGGATATTCAGCAACAGTAATCGCCGCTGACCACGCCACATCATCTTCTGCTGCTCCTGCTGACTGTCAAACAGACGGATTGCCACACTCTCTTTTTCATCCACCAACGCCGGCCAGGCTTTGACACTGTAATTACCGCGTTTCTGCTCGAAATGATCCGGTAAATCACCAAAACTCCACAGATGTAACCCGCTTTGCTCCAGCCCGTCATCCGCCACTTGCGATAGCGTTTCCTGCACCTTGCCTTTCAGCTCCGCGCGCAGTGCCGTTAAGTCTTTGCCTTCCTTCAGTTTGCGGTTGTTCTCATCCACCACGCGGAAAGTCATTTTCAGATGATCGGGCACCTGTTCCCACTGCCAGGCATCACGTTCAATGGTGACGCCAGACATGCGGCGGAACTCCCGCTCCAGCGCGTCCAGCAACGGGGTTGCCAGCGGCGTAACGCGATCGAGGAAAGCTTCGGCATAATTCGGGGCCGGGACAAAATTACGTCGTAACGGTTTCGGCAACGACTTAATCAGAGCGATAACTAATTCACGCCGTACGCCGGGTATTTGCCACTCAAATCCGGCCTCTTCCACCTGATTCAGCAACGGTAGCGGAATATGTACCGTCACCCCGTCGGCGTCAGTTCCGGGTTCAAACTGGTAGCTCAGACGTAATTTAAGGTTGCCCTGATGCCAGAAATTCGGATAGTCCAGTTTGCTGACATTAGCGGCCCCCTCTTTAATTAACATCTCTTTGGCAAAATTCAGCAGTTCCGGCGTCTGTTTGCTGACACTCTGCCACCAGCTGTCAAAATGACGGGCGGAAACCACCTCATGGCCAATGCGCTGGTCATAGAAACTGAACAGCGTTTCGTCATCCACCAGAATGTCGCGACGACGCGATTTATGCTCCAGCTCCTCGATTTCACTGCGCAATTTGAGGTTGGCTTTGAAAAACGCATGGCGCGTCTGCCAGTCGCCTTCCACCAGCGCATGGCGGATAAACAATTCGCGCGACAGCGCCGCATCAATCTGGCCGTAATTGACCTTGCGTGCGGCAACAATCGGCAGGCCATACAGCGTGACCTTTTCCGTGGCCATCACCGCGCCCTGCGCCTTTTCCCAGTGCGGTTCGCTGTAGCTGCGCTTCAGCAGATGCTGCGCAATCGGTTCAATCCATTCCGGCTCGATGCGTGCGGCAATTCGCCCCCACAGACGGCTGGTTTCCACCAGTTCCGCCACCATGGTCCACTTTGGCGGCTTTTTAAACAGTCCGGAGCCGGGAAAAATCACAAAGCGCGCGTTACGTGCGCCGGTAAATTCCTGCTTATCAGCATCTTTCTGGCCGATATGGGACAGTAAACCACTGAGTAAGGCGACGTGAATTTCGCGAAACTCCGCGGGTTCACTGTTCACCGGCAGCCCCAGTTCGCGCACCACCTGACGCAGCTGGGTATAAATATCCTGCCATTCGCGTACGCGCAGATAATTGAGAAAGTCGCTTTTACACTGGCGACGGAACTGGCTGGCAGACAACGCTTTCTGCTGCTCTTTCAGGTAGTCCCACAGATTCACAAACGCCATAAAATCGGAATCTTTATCGGCAAAGCGCCGGTGTTTCTCATCCGCTGCCTGCTGCTTCTCTACCGGACGTTCGCGCGGATCCTGAATCGACAGCGCGGCAGTGATAATCATCACCTCACGCACACAGCCATACTGCTGCGCCGCCAGCACCATCCTCGCCAGACGCGGGTCGACCGGCAATTGCGCCAGCTGGCGACCGGAGGCGGTAAGCTTATAGCGCTGTCCCTCTTCCTGAATAATGGCGCCCAGCTCTTCCAGCAGACGCACGCCATCCTGAATATTGCGTTTGTCCGGCGCTTCGACAAACGGAAAGGCACTGATATCGCCGAGGCCCAGTGCGGTCATCTGCAGAATGACCGAGGCAAGGTTGGTACGCAGAATTTCCGGATCGGTAAATTCCGGGCGATTATTAAAATCATCCTCGGCATACAGACGGATACAGATACCTTCCGATACGCGACCACAACGCCCTTTACGCTGGTTGGCGGATGCCTGCGAGATTGGCTCAATCGGCAGACGCTGGACTTTGGTGCGGTAGCTATAGCGACTGATACGCGCGGTGCCGGGATCGATGACATATTTGATGCCGGGCACCGTTAGCGATGTTTCCGCCACATTGGTGGCCAGCACGATACGGCGGCCGCTATGCGACTGAAACACCCGGTTCTGCTCGGCATTCGACAGGCGTGCATACAGCGGCAACACCTCGGTGTGGGCTAAGTCACGCTTTATCAGGGCATCGGCGGTATCACGGATCTCGCGTTCACCACTCATAAAGATCAGAATGTCCCCCCGACTCTCCTGACCCAGTTCGTCCACCGCATCAAAAATTGCCTGCAGCTGATCGCGATCGCTGTCATCAATATCTTCGGAAACCGGCCGGTAGCGTACCTCAACCGGATAGGTTCGACCGGAGACTTCAATAATCGGCGCATGATTGAAATGGCGGGAAAAACGTCCGGGATCGATAGTCGCAGATGTAATAATAATCTTCAGATCCGGGCGGCGCGGCAGTAACTCGCGCAGGTAGCCCAGCAGGAAGTCGATATTCAGACTGCGCTCATGGGCTTCATCAATAATGATGGTGTCATACTGCATCAACAGGCGATCCTGCTGGATCTCCGCCAGCAGAATACCGTCGGTCATCAACTTGACCTGGGTTGTCTCACCCACCTGATCGTTAAAGCGGACTTTATAGCCAACACAGCCGCCGGGGGTGGTTTCCAGCTCTTCGGCAATACGGTTCGCCACCGTGCGCGCCGCGAGGCGGCGTGGCTGGGTATGGCCAATCAGCCCCTTAATCCCGCGCCCCAACTCCATACAGATTTTCGGCAGCTGAGTGGTTTTACCGGAACCGGTTTCACCGGCGACAATCACCACCTGATGATCGCGGATCGCCGCAGCAATATCCTGTTTTCTCTGGCTGACCGGTAAGTTATCAGGAAAGGTGATTTTCGGCATGGCTGCCTGCCGCTGAGTAATGCGCAGCTCGGCATCGGCAATCTCTTTGCCCAGCTCATCAGCAATCCCCTGTTGCGCCGCAAGGTTTTTGACTTTGCTGGCGCCCTGCAGGCGACGCTGCAGACGTTGACGATCGCGCAGCATCAGGCTGTCAAGACGTGACCAGAGCGCTGTCAGCGGCGAAGTATGTGTATTTTCAGACATGTTGGTTCCGTACCCGTTTAGCGCAGCGACGGTCAGTTATCGTAAAGTGCCGCTGGCTGGCGCCAGCGTCGCTGGCCTTAAATATTTAGCATTAATGGCGCGCAGTTTAGCACAGGGTCATAAATGTGAGCGCGATCTCTCAGTGCGCTTGTTCAATATTTTCGAACATAGGTCTCGAAATATTGCGCTATCACTCGCTGATAAATGGCCCTACAGTGTAAATCATTGAGCGGACAGTGTTCCGCGTTCACAGACAGGAAAAGATGATGAGCAAAGTATTAGTTCTTAAGTCCAGTATTCTCGCCGGTTATTCGCAGTCAAGCCAGCTGGCTGATTTTTATGTTGAGCAGGTAAAAGCGGCTGGCGCCGGTAATGAAGTTACCGTGCGTGATCTGGCGGCAAATCCTATCCCGGTACTCGATGGTGAACTGGTTGGCGCCCTGCGTCCTTCCGACGCTCCACTGACGCCACGTCAGCAGGAAGCACTGGCGCTGTCTGACGAGCTGATTGCTGAACTGCAGGCTCATGACATCGTGGTGATTGCCGCGCCAATGTACAACTTTAATATCCCAACCCAGCTGAAAAACTACTTCGACCTGATTGCCCGTGCCGGCGTGACGTTCCGTTATACCGAAGCGGGTCCGGAAGGTCTGGTTAAAGGCAAGCAGGCAGTGATCCTGTCCAGCCGCGGCGGTATTCACAAAGACACCCCGACCGATCTGCTGACCCCTTATGTCAAACTGTTCCTCGGTTTCATCGGCATCACCGATGTAAGCTTTGTGTTTGCTGAAGGTATCGCTTACGGTCCGGAAGTGGCGACGAAAGCCACCAGCGACGCCAAAGACGCGATCAAACAGATCGTAGCGGCGTAACCGACGCCCGCGATACGGTCAACGCCCGATAATGGCTATCGGGCGTTTCTTATTTTATCCGCGGCGCCATTACGCCCGTCTTGTGCTTTGCCTTTCCCCGCCACCTGTCAAATCCGCTAAAGAATAATCCCCCGCATGAAGCCGTAAACTCAGCGTAGAAACCTGTAAAAAAGCGTATTAATCCCGATGAGACACTACCTTTTGACAAAAAATAAAAACATACCTACATAGTAACTGATACTGATTATCAGATCAGTTACTAATACCATTCTGACAGGAGCGACTATGAAAACGTTATGTTATACGTCAGTGCTGCTTCTCTTCACTGGCGCGCTACCGCTAAATGCCGCTGCTCACGGCGCCGTCTCTTACCCTATTTCACGCCAGTATCAGTGTTATAAAGATGGCGGTTACTGGGGAGAATCCGTTGATACCATCCCCAACGCGGGCTGCCGCGCCAGTTTTCTGGTTTCCCATGCTTACCCTTTCACACAATGGCATGAGATCTCAGCCAATCCCAGCCCCAATGATCAACAGGCGGCGATCGAGCGCGCAGTGCCGAACGGCTTGTTATGCGCCGCAGGCGACCCCAAAAAGCGTGGTCTGGATCGTCCACAGTCTGAAGGATGGAAAACCACCACCATTTACCCCGGGCCGCTGGAATTAACATGGGACCTGATGGCCCCCCACAACCCCTCCCGCGCCATCGTGTATATCACCAAAGACAACACCTTTCAAAACCGTGAGCTGCGCTGGTCCGATTTACGCGAAATCTACCGTGGTGTCATGCCAAACCCGCGGCAACGTAACGCACCGCAGCGATACATTATTCCACTGGAGATCCCGAATATCACCGGCCGGGCGATTATCTATAGCCTCTGGCAGCGCGAGGATACCGGTAATGAAGTCTTTTTCAACTGCAGCGATGTGATAGTGAAAGGTGACGATGAAGCCGGTAATCCCACACAACCGGCTGAACCCGGAGAGGAGTGGAACGAAGAACAGCCGTTTATCAAATACGGCATTACACCAAAGGCCGGTGAGCATGTCAGGTTCAGAATACTCGGTGGCCCCGGCGGGATGGAACTGGTTGATCTTAATATTCCGGTAAGCGCGCAAAATGCCGATGATTACCGCTGGGCGGAAGAACTGGCGCGGGAACTGAATCAATCTCACAGCGATGTGGTGATGATAGGTGTTAAACAGCATGGCCAGATTCAATATGAGCCCACGCTGGCGCTGGTACACACCAATCTGGTCTGGGTGAAAGATAGCGCTTATACCAGTGCGCTATCGATTTTCACTGATGAAAAACCGTCGCAACCCCAGCCCGGCGTTCCCGGCGATAAAGTCTGGCCAGAAGGGATTGGCAGCTATGAAACCGGTGAAACGGTGGTGAAAGGACTTGATGGGCAACGCTGGCGCTGTCGCCCCTTCCCGCAGGGGGGCTGGTGTAATATTAATCACCCGGCCTATGCGCCAGGCGGTGCGCACATGGCGACTTCCGCCGCGGCTCAGGCATGGGAACCGGTTAAATAACCGGATATCGGCCAGGGATACGCTGCTGTCGCAGCACCGATCACGCTCGCTGCCAGCGTATCCAGTAGTTAATTTTTCTGCAGCCACTGCCCGTTTATACCGCGCACATACTCTCCTGCCGCCGCGCGCTGCACCAGTTTTTCACCGGCGATGCGTGCGACTTCCGCTGTCGACAGGTTATTGCGCGTGGCCAGTTGCTGATAATGTTCAGCACGCCCCTGATTAATCCGCGCGACCAGCGCCATGGTTTCACTGTCCTGCCTGATCGGCGCGATATAGCCACTCAGGGTTTCACCAACCCGCCCCTGTTGACGCGCTTCCGCCAGCGACAATGCCCATGCTGACGGGGAGAGTAGCGCCGCCGCCAGCATCAGCCAGAGTAATATCTTCATATCCGGCCTCCGTCAGAACAGATCGCTTTGATTTTTGAGTAACGTTTCCACATCCTTATCCACCCGGATATGAATCTCATGCTCAATTTTCACATTCATATTGATGGTAATCGGCTCTTTCGGCGCGGCCACTTCGATACGTGGCACGCAGCCCGCCAGCAACCCCCACACCGGTAACCACACCAGCGCCTTAGTTATCAGTGTCATGACTCTTCTTTTCCTTCTGCGACGGCAGGGTGGCGTTTTGCTCCACCCAGGATTGCAAGTTATCGCCAAAGCGCAGGCTGCGCCAGAGCTGAAACAGATTCTCACGATGCGTATAATTGAGCGTCACGCGCTGGGTTTTATCGCGAAAGCGACTACTGCCGGCCACTTGCGCGCTCATGGTCAGCTCGCCAAGATTGTCGAGGTTAATGGTGGCCCATGAGCGCGAGATCTCCATATAGCGCAGCCAGTCCAGCGCCACACTGGCGGCCATATTATTGCTGGCGATGGCATCGGCCATTTGCTGATCCAGCCGCAGCGTCAGGCTGCCGCTATTGGCTATCCAGCCCTGTTGAATCAGCCACTGCGGATGGTTCAGCCACAGCGGCAAAGCGCCATTAATATGCCCTGACATGGCGATCTGCTTCGGTTTTATCGCCGTTACCAGCTCGCTGAGGCCGATCTCATGCAGCCTGACAGTCGCCGCCTGATGCTGGGGCAATGACAGCTCAGCCATGCTCAATTTACCGCCAAGCAGATCAACACTCACATTACTGAGTCTCAGCGGCTGCCTGTCACTATATGGATAGCTGCCCTGCAGATCGGCGGTAATATTGCTGAGGGCAAACTGGTTTTTGACCGCTTTAATCCGCAGTGAAACCGGACCGCGCGCACCAAAGTACCATTGATGTGCTTTTAGACGGAACGGCAGCGAAAAGTCGACGCCATTGATCTCGTTATCCGGCATGCGTACGCTGCCGTTGTTAACCGCCCAGTGTCCTCCGGCCGCCAGCCCCTGACGGGCGGCGGCGGAAAACGCCACCTGCGCGCGTAGGGTACCGGACTGGATGTTCATTTTCATCTCACGACTCAACAGCGGCTGAAACACCATCAGCGACTGTTCTGGCCACCACGCCTGGCCACGCAGGCGCTGGCCATCCCAGCGTCCATTGACCCGCAGCGGTCCGATGGCCTCCGCCTGCAATGCGCCGTTAAACAGAAAGTCCGCCGGATCGCGGCCCTTAACCCGTAAATTCAGTGTCGAAGAAGGCAAATAACCGCCCGAGGTAAAGGTGGTTTCACGCGCCGCCAGCTGTAACTCCCCGTCAAAGGCGGGATGCTGAGCGGAACGTTGCCAGCGCACCGGAGCATTCAGCGTCAGGCGCGGCGACTGCACATTGACCATGCCATAACTGAGGTGGTCAAAACCGGTCGACAGAGTATTCAGCTCGATGGTGCTGTCGCGCCAGTTGCCGGTACCCGCCGCATCCCATTTCGCCGCCAGCGGCGCCATATACCCCTTCCCCCAGTAGCGCCAGTCCCAGCGCCCGCTATCCGGCCAGAACTGGCTCGCGCGACCATCCAGATGCAGCGTAAAACGCCCCATATTCGGGTCGTGCGCTTGTAGAATGGCCTGTAAACGGCCATCAATACCGGCGGAAGAGAGCTTTACCCCGGCCAGCGGCCAGCGCGCCTCATCGACTTCCAGCGTCGATAGCAGGCGGCCGCGCATACGCAGCAGAGCGCCCGGCTGCAGAACCAGTTGCGGATCGAGCAATGACCCGTTAATCATCCCCGCCATCCGGCTGTAAAACTGTAGCGCCTGCAGTTTACTGCTGCCGGTGAGCTGGAACGGTAGCTGGCTGTTAAGCATATCCAGATGACCTGGCCCCATGCTCAGCACCACGTTCCCCTTGCCGCCGCGTCCGGAAGTTAACAGGTTGAGACGCGCACGGATTTCCGTAGCGGCCAGCCCCTGCTGCCATCCACTGAGCGTCAGTGATATGCCGCCAGAAACCGGCTGCATGGCATAAGGCCAGCGCCAGGCGCCCTGGCGGATCTCAATCTGTTGCGGCGTAATGTTCCAGGGCAGGCTGAGCAGCGGCGCGGCCTCATCCGGCGGACTGATCACCAGTTCCCCCTGTTGCTGTTGCCAGTTCAGCAACACTGTCAGCGGTTGTGGCATACCCGGTAATGAGAGATCGCCGTGCAACTTTCCGTCCAACGGCAGGCCAGCGGGAATGACCGGCAAGGTTAACTGCCCGGCGAGGATCACCGGTTTTGTCAGCGCCGGGTGGCTGAGACGGAGTTGCTGAAGCTGCAGTTGCTGCCCCTGCAGGCGCGCACTAAGCTGAAGGTTGTTGCCCTGAAAATATAGCTGCTGCTGTGTGCTATCCAGCGACAGCTGCAGCTTACCGGCATACGCCTGATAAGGCGCGATCTCCAGCTGGCTGATGACAATATCCGCCGCGGGCAACATTTTCTGCCATGCTGCCAGCGAGCGCGGAGCGTCAGGTTTTTCTGCTGGCGGCAGCTTATTCAGACAAGGGATATTCAGACTCAGGCTATCGGCGCTGACCTGCCAGCGCGGGTGGCGCCAGCGGAGGGTCACGCCGCTTACCGACGCCAGCACACAGTCGCCCGCCTGATAATTCAGACCGGATAACCACAGACCGCCATTGCGCCAGTGCGGATTCCCCGCCAGCACTATCGTGGTATCCGGCGGCAGCCAGATACCCGCCAGACGCGGCAGCCAGCGGGTAACGCTTAGCATTAGCCCGCAAAACAGCATTACCAACGCCAGTAGCGCAGCACAAAAAATGTAAAAGCCCCGACTCATGGCACTGAATATCCGTTATGTCCGTCACGATCGTAGGATAAATGATGGCACGTAACCGTACCCCGGTGAAGTTTTTATCCATAAATCAAACAATTCGTCGCAGAATAATCGCCATTAACCACCAGTTTTTTACTGCGTATTGAGAATAATTGTTAATATGGTTTATCTTCAGCAAAAGAATCAGCCAGAAAGTTTAATGACCGGAGCGTAACAATGAAACTTGCAGTGTACAGCACCAAGCAATATGACCGGAAATATCTGGAAAACGTCAATCAAAGCTACGGCTTTGAACTGGAGTTTTTTGACTTCCTGTTAAATGAGCGCACGGCGAAAACTGCGGTAGGTTGCGAAGGCGTCTGTCTGTTCGTTAATGATGACGGCAGCCGGGCGGTACTGGAAGAACTGGCGCAGCTGGGAGTGAAGTTTGTCGCCCTGCGCTGCGCCGGTTTCAATAATGTTGACCTCGACGCGGCCAAACAGCTGGGTATTCATGTGGTACGCGTACCGGCTTATTCGCCGGAAGCGGTTGCCGAACATGCAATTGGTATGATGATGACGCTCAACCGGCGTATCCATCGTGCTTATCAACGTACGCGCGATGCCAATTTCTCGCTGGAAGGGTTGATTGGTTTTAATATGCACGGGCGCACCGCCGGGGTGATTGGCACCGGTAAGATCGGCATTGCGGCATTGCGTATTCTGAAAGGTTTCGGCATGCGACTGCTGGCATTTGATCCTTATCCAAACCCGCAGGCGCTGGAACTGGGCGCAGAGTATGTCGATATCAAAACCCTGTTCCGTCAGTCGGACGTCATCAGCCTGCACTGCCCGCTGACGCCGGAGAATCATCATCTGCTCAACGCCGAGGCCTTTAGCCAGATGAAGGATGGCGTGATGATTATCAATACCAGTCGCGGCGGTCTGATTGATTCACAGGCGGCAATTGATGCGCTGAAGTTGCAGAAAATTGGTTCACTGGGAATGGACGTGTATGAAAATGAACGCGATCTGTTCTTTGAAGATAAATCCAATGACGTGATTCAGGATGATATATTCCGTCGCCTGTCAGCCTGCCACAACGTGCTGTTTACCGGCCATCAGGCATTTTTAACCGCCGAAGCCCTGACCAGTATTTCCCAGACTACGCTGGAGAACTTACGCCTGCTGGAGAAAGGTGAAGCCTGCGTCAATGAACTGACCGCATAATCCTGCCCGGGTCACCGCCGGTGACCCGTTTTTATCCTGTCAGAAACGGGCGCAGCTGCCGCTCATCAGCGCACTTTCTCCGCAGCGGCGACCATTGGCCAACTGGCACATCCCCACTGACGATCCATCCAGCTGACGCGATAACGCCAGCGTGCCACCGGCATTAGCGCAATTGGCGGCGGCCAGATCAGACATCGCCACTCTGGCGGGTACGTGTGCGGCTGTTGCCTGTTGCGGCGGCTCTTTGTCGGTATTGCTGCTGCATGCTGATAATAGCAAGGCAGCGCCGGCAAGCAGGAAAATCGCTGCTTTCATCTGTTGGGCTCCGGGATGAGGTCTGAGGAAAAGCTTCGCCAGCATAAGCCACGTTTCACCACAGGTCGATAGCTGTAATGATTTTTTACTTAATAATATTTAAAAAATGCAATAGCTGATTATCTGATTATCTGGCGTTTATCTGAACGCGCTTTACCGTAACCACCGCAGAGGGTGGCTACAGCGGCGGCGCAGCCTCTCTTCGCCGCCGCAAAAACCGCCCGATGCGATCGCCAATGCGACTCCCCGCCAGCCAGCACACAAATGTCAAAATCCACCGAATGCCCGTTTGCTAAACTGCAACTATCACCCTGTATTTTACATGGCTGATATTTTCTGGCTAAGGGTCAACTATGATAATAATCAACGACGCGGCGGCCTCGGCTAGCGGCAGCGCTACTGGCGCAGCTTAGAAGTGACAATGTCACTACAAACCGTCAGCGTGAGCCCGTCGCCATCCTGCGCGCACCGCTTAAAATGATTGATGAAGAAGATGCGCGCCAGTGAGTCAGAGAGGTGATGCACTGGTGGAGAAAGCAATCTGGTTGATTGGCGGCGACGGCTGGGCTTACGATATTGGCTTTGGTGGTCTTGACCATGTGCTCAGTCTGACAGAAAACGTTAATGCGCGGGTGCTGGATACTCAGGGCTACTCCAATACCGGCGGTCACTAAGTTTGGCGGACAGGCTAAACGTAATGAACAGCGTTTTCGCCGTCTTTTCACGCAACAACCTGAAGTTGCCCGCCAGCTGTGGCATGATGCCAGTGACGATCTGCAGCGACGCTATCAGATGCCGGCAGGGATGGCGGGTAAAGAGGAAACAACCGAGTAACTACAGAGTGGGCGACAAGCATGTCGCTCCGAAAACGAAGAGTACAGGAGAGAATAAATGAGCAGTAAAAGCCTGATGATCGTTGCAAAATTTGTGGCACAACCGGGAAAAGCCGATGAACTTAAAAAAGTGCTTAACGCTTGTGTGGCGCCAAGCCGCGCGGAAGCCGGATGCGTTCATTACGATCTTTACCGCAGTGTGGAAGATGGCAACGTATTCCTGTTTCATGAAACCTGGCAGGACGAGGCGGCAATTGCGCTGCATAACCAGCAGCCGCACTTTAAAAAGCTGATTGCCGGCAGTGAAAGCCTGTTACAACAGCCACCGGAAGTGATTACGCACTAAAAGGTTTACCGCCAAAGTACGCGTACAGCGGCTTTGGCGGGCGTCCGATTACTTCAGCAGACGTGCGCGGCAGCTTTTGCCTTTGATTTTACCCTGCTGCAATTGCTTCATCGCCTGACGCGCGGCGTCATGACGAATCGCAACATAGGCATGGGTGGGGGTAATATCGATTTTCCCCACCAGTTCCGCAGACAATCCTGCATCACCGGTTAAGGCACCGAGAATATCTCCCGGACGGATTTTCGCTTTACGGCCACCATCAATACATAAGGTCGCCATTTCGGCATCCAGCGGGCGGACGTCGACCGACTTCAGCGGCGCACCCGGCTGCCAGTTCAGACTCATCTGCAGATAATCTTCCAGCGCGTGGGCACGCACCATCTCATCGGCGGCGACAAAACTGATTGCTTTGCCCTGCAGTCCGTTGCGCGCGGTACGACCAATGCGATGGACATGCACTTCCGGATCAAACGAGAGCTGATAGTTCACCACCATCGACAACTCTTTAATATCCAGACCGCGCGCGGCGACATCCGTCGCCACCAGCACCCGGCAGCTGCCGTTAGCAAAGCGGATCATAACCTGGTCACGATCGCGCTGCTCTAAATCGCCATGCAGCGCCATGGTGCTAATCTGGCTGCTATCCAGCGCCTGAGCAATCTCATCACACTCACGTTTGGTGTTACAAAATACCACGCAGGATTTTGGCTGCTGCTGACTGAGCAAGCCAATCAGCATCGACAGCTTCTCGCGGTTGCTGGCTTCAAAGAAGGTTTGCTCAATCTCAGGTAATTCGGAAACATCACCGGTTTCTACCGTGAGCGGATCGCGCTGAATACGGCTACTGATCTGCGCAATACCCTGTGGCCAGGTGGCGGAAAACAACAGCGTCTGACGTTCGGCGCTGGTGTAACTGATAACGGTATCGATATCTTCGCGGAAGCCCATCTCCAGCATGCGGTCAGCTTCATCAAGAACCAGCGTGGTCAGGCTGTCCAGTTTCAGCGTTTCGCGTTTCAGATGATCCATAATCCGCCCTGGCGTGCCGACGACAATATGCGGAGCATGCAGCAATGAATCGCGCTGCGCCGCCAGCGGCTGTCCGCCACACAGGGTGAGAATTTTAATATTCTGAGTGAAACGCGCCAGACGACGCAGCTCTTTCGCTACCTGATCCGCCAGCTCGCGGGTCGGACAAAGCACCAGCGACTGTGTACTGTAGCGGCCCGCATCAATGCGTTGCAGCACGCCAAGACCAAAAGCGGCAGTTTTACCACTGCCGGTTTTAGCTTGTGCGCGTACATCACGCCCTTCAAGGATGGCGGGCAGCGCAGCAGCCTGAATTGGCGTCATCGCCAGATAACCCATCTCTTCAAGGTTAGCAAGCTGGCTGGCGGGTAATTGCGTCAGGGTTGAAAAAGCGGTCACGGGAAACTCTCTGCAAAAAATCGGGCGGGTTTAATGGCGCGTAGTCTAGCAGAAAAGTCATCTTTTCCTGCATCATTCCGGCAATCAGGTTACTTCAGCCAGATACAGATGAGCCAAACAACTCCCTGTGGATGCGCGGATCAATAAAAGTCATCGGTTTTTTCTCATCTTTGGTCGCCGGCAGTGCCTCCCCTGTCACCCTGTCGCCCGCTTCCTGCAAAGTCACTTTCAGCTTTGCCGAGGGACGCCACTCTAAAACGTGCTGGTATTCGGCGACGTAATCCGTACCATACAGCCCTATATGCATACTGGATGTTGTCAGCAGGTGCAAATCCGGCTCCTGTGGTGCCACTTTTGAGTTTGAGTGTCGAATAAATGTCAGAAAATCAAGAAATTAACAAAAAAGAGCAGTACAACCTGAATAAACTTCAGAAGCGCCTGCGCCGTAACGTCGGTTCTGCGATTGCCGATTTTAATATGATCGAAGATGGCGATCGCATTATGGTCTGCCTCTCCGGCGGCAAAGACAGCTACACCATGCTGGAACTGTTGAGCAGTTTGCAGAAAAGCGCCCCGGTCTCTTTCTCGCTGGTGGCGGTTAACCTTGATCAGAAACAGCCTGGTTTTCCTGCACATATTCTGCCGCAATATCTCGAAACGCTGGGCGTTGAGTATAAAATTGTCACCGAAGACACCTACGCCATCGTGAAAGATAAAATTCCGGAAGGAAAGACCACCTGCTCACTTTGCTCACGCCTGCGTCGCGGCATTCTGTACCGCACCGCCAGTGAACTCGGGGCGACGAAAATTGCCCTTGGGCACCATCGTGACGACATTCTGCAGACGCTGTTCCTTAATATGTTCTACGGCGGCAAAATGAAGGGCATGCCGCCAAAACTGATGAGTGATGACGGTAAGCATATTGTTATTCGTCCGCTGGCCTACTGCCGCGAAAAAGATATTGAGCGATTTGCCATTGCGCGTCAGTACCCGATTATCCCGTGCAACCTCTGTGGTTCACAGCCTAATCTGCAACGCCAGGTGATTGCCGATATGCTACGCGACTGGGATAAACGCTATCCGGGCCGGATTGAAACCATGTTCAGCGCCATGCAGAATCTGGTGCCTTCACATATGGCCGATATCGCGCTGTTTGATTTTAAAGGCATTAAACACGGCGGCGAAGTGGTTGACGGCGGCGATCTGGCTTTCGATCGTGAGTCGTTGCCGCTACAGCCAGCTGGCTGGCAGCCCGAAGAAGATGATGAACAGCCGCCATTACAGCGACTGGATATTGTCGAACTCAGATAACCATCAGGGGCACTGCGGTGCCCCTTTTTATTAGCTATATGGCGGTGGATCAATAATCGGATGGGGGTCCGGGTCATCGGGCGGCGGGTCGGGAATTGGCTGCGGTCGTGGAATCGGATCCGGAATCGGCACGGGATCGACAGGTACCGGATCGGAAGCCCGGGGCTGTTCTGCATAATCAGTTGCGAACATGCTTTCCTCCTTCGTCAGAGATGAAGGTTAAGCTTAGGTGGGATAATCAGCGCTGGCAAACAGGCAAAAAAAAGCCGGCGAGTAGCCGGCGTCGTACGAATCAAATTGTGCTATGCAGTAATTCAAAAAAGGAAGTAAGACAATATGGAGCGCAACGCCCATCGCTTGACGTTGCATTCACCTGCGAGAGAGAGTTTGCCGCGATAGCAGCGGCGATTTATTGATATCGATCAGCTTTAGCCGCCCTTTTCCCACCTTTTTCCTTTCTTTTCTTACCTGTTCACAACCATTTACGTCGTTTTAACCACCAGGCAACACCCAGTACCAGCGCCACTAACATCAGGCAAAAAATGCTGAAACCAAAGCGGTAGGCCCCACCGGGAATACCGCCGAGGTTAACGCCAAACAGGCCGGTGAGAAAGGTGGTCGGCAGGAAGACCATCGCCAGCAGCGACATGGTATAGGTGCGACGGTTCATGGCGTCCGCCATAACGGTGGTGATTTCGTCGGCCAGCACCGCGGTACGCGCCACGCTGGCATCTAAATCATCCAGTCCGCGTCCGAGACGGTCTGAAATCTCCTGCATCCGGCGGCGTTCATTGTCATCCATCCAGCCGAGTCGTTCACTGGCCAGCCGGGCATAAACATCGCGCTGTGGCGCCATATAGCGACGCATAACAATAATTTGTTTGCGGATCAACGCCAGCTCGCCACGTGCCGGGATACGCTGGTCAAGCAACGCATCTTCCAGTTCGATAATCTTGTCATGTAACTGTTCGATAAACTCACTGGCGTGATCGGTTAACGCATCACAAACGTCAACCAGCCAGCTGCCGCCGTCGATCGGACCATTACCATTTTGCAGATCGGTCAGCACCTCATCGATAGCGTACACTTTACGACGACGCGTCGAGACAATCAGTTTATCGTTAATAAACACCCGAATGGCCACCAGTTGATCCGGTCGCGACTCAGTGTTGAGATTGACGCTACGCAAGGTGATCATAAAACCATCGCCGAGGCGACTGACCCGGGGCCGCATACTGTCGCCGGAGAGTGCGGCGCGCACCGCATCCGGGATCAGCGGCGTTGATGACAGCCAGTCGGCGCTTTCCCGATGGGTATAATTAAGGTGCAACCAGCAAGGGCGCTCACAGTTAATCACTTCGCTATCGTTGATAGGGATCAGTCCGCCTTTGCCATCCAGCTGGCAGGAGATAATGGCATCAGAAACCTGGAGTGCTTTGCCTTCAATAACGTTCACGTCTTGCCTCAGTCTGAACATAATCAATGCGATACAGTCTAGCGTGCCGCCAGGCAGATGCAATCATCACACAACGGATAAGGGTGACAAAGCATGTCCTGCTTCCGGGGAAAATCAGATCCCGGTCACGAATTTAACCGATAAGCAGCTAAATCGCTTGCCTGTGGATGAGCAGTGATGAAAACTCAGTCCAGTTAAACAGGATTGTTACTGATTCTCAGGCAAAACCTAAACCACTGATTTCCGCCCTTCGCTGGCAGAAATCAGTGGTTTAGGTTTTTTTTTGGTCTGAATTCAGTAACGCAATAATTATCATCATAAACTCGGGCTTGTTCGGGAGCTAACAGCATGAAATACGGAGATTTATCAGAATCCATTCTGCAGGGAGTGGGCGGTAAGGGAAACATTAAGTCGGTGATGCATTGTGCTACGCGGCTGCGCTTTAAGCTAAAAGACCACGGTAAAGCAGACACCGAAGGTCTGAAAAAAAATCCCGGTGTGATAATGGTGGTGGAGAGCGGCGGCCAGTATCAGGTAGTCATTGGCAACCATGTTGCCGAAGTCTATCAGGCGCTGGTGAGTCAGACCGGTCTTGGTGAGCAGACAGAAGAGCAACCAGAAAGCAAAGAACCTTTGTTCGCCCGTTTTATTGATATCGTTTCCGGCATCTTCACCCCTTTTATTGGTGTGATGGCGGCATCCGGTATCCTGAAAGGCCTGCTGGCCGTGGCGCTGGCGGCAGGCGTTATGAGCGACAGCAGCGGCACCTATAAAGCGCTCACCGCAGCCAGTGATGGTTTATTCTACTTTTTACCGATTATTCTCGGCTATAGCGCCGGGAAGAAATTCGGTGGTAGTCCGTTTATCTGTATGACCATTGGCGCCGCCTTAGTGCATCCGGTGATGCTGCAGGCATTTCAGGCCGAGCAGAGCGGCGCTCAGCCGCTTCACTTTTTCGGTATTCCGATGCTGCTGATTAACTACAGTTCATCAGTGATCCCGATTATCTTCGCCAGCTGGCTGTCATGCATCATTGAACGCCTGGTTCACACCCGCCAGCCGGCAGCAGTGCGTAACTTTACGACCCCGTTGATCTGTCTGGCGGTAGTGGTCCCCCTCACCTTCCTGCTGATTGGCCCCATCGCCACCTGGCTAAGCCAGTTGCTGGCGAATGGTTACCTGTTCGTTTATCAGTTGAACTCTGCGGTTGCCGGCGCGCTGGCGGGTGCGTTCTGGCAGGTATGTGTGATCTTTGGTCTGCACTGGGGTCTGGTGCCGATTATGATCAACAACCTCAGTATGCTCGGCCAGGATACGCTGTTACCGCTGCTGATGCCGGCGATATTCGGTCAGGCCGGCGCGACGCTCGGTGTGTTGCTGAAAACCCGTGACGTCAGGATGAAAGGTATCGCGGCTTCCGCATTCAGCGCCAGCCTGTTTGGTATTACCGAACCCGCGGTATATGGCGTCACCCTGCCCAAACGCCGTCCGTTTATCTTCGGCTGTGTTGGCGGGGCGATGGGCGCGGCAATTCTTGGTTTCTTCCACACCACCGCCTTCTCATTTGGTTTTCCTGGCCTGTTTACCTTTGCTCAGGTGGTGCCAAAAACCGGTTTTGATGCTTCGGTTGCCGCCGCATTTGCCGGCGCCATTGTGGCCTTTAGCTTTGCCACTCTTGCCACCCGTTTCTTTGCCACCGTCGACGATCCACTGGTTGAGGCCGCCGCACCGGCTGCGCCGCTGACCTCTGTAAATCCGGATTTACTGAGTAAAACAATTATCAGTAGCCCGATTGGCGGCCAGTTGCTGCCGCTGGATCAGGTGAAAGATGAAACTTTCGCCAGTGGTTTACTGGGCAAAGGCATTGCCATTAAGCCAGCGCAGGGACGCGTCGTCTCGCCGGTTAACGGCACGGTTTCTTCGCTGTTTCGCAGTAAACACGCCATTGGCCTGGCCGCTGACAACGGCGCAGAAGTGCTGATTCATATCGGTATTGATACGGTCAAACTCGAAGGTCAGTACTTCACCGCCCATGTTAAACAGGATGACCGCGTCAGCATTGGCGACTTGCTGATTGAATTCGATATCCCCGCCATCACTGCGGCCGGATATGACCTCACCACCCCGGTAATTATCAGTAACAGCGAAGACTATATCGACGTTTTAGCGGCCAGCCAGCAAAGCCAGATCGAAGAGAACGCTGCGCTGCTGACCCTGATTAAATAAACAAGGAGAATTACAGATGACTGCACGTTTCCCACAACATTTCCTCTGGGGTGGCGCTGTCGCCGCCAACCAGGTTGAAGGCGCCTGGCAGAAAGACGGTAAGGGATTATCGACTTCCGATTTACAGCCACAGGGTATTTTTGGCGCGCGCGTTGAACGCCAGCCCGGTGACTTTGGCATTAAGGATGTAGCGATCGATTTTTATCACCGTTACCCTGAGGATATTAAGTTGTTTGCCGAAATGGGCTTTACGGTACTGCGTACGTCTATTGCCTGGACGCGTATCTATCCCAATGGGGATGAATCGCAGCCGAATGAAGCCGGGCTGGCCTTTTATGATCGGCTGTTTGATGAGATGGCGAAATACAATATCAAACCGCTGGTTACCCTTTCTCATTATGAAATGCCCTATGGGTTGATCAAAAACTACGGCGGCTGGGGCAATCGTCAGACCATCGATTTCTTCGTCAACTATGCGCGTACCGTGTTTAGCCGCTACAAAGACAAAGTGAAGCACTGGCTGACCTTTAATGAGATTAATATGTCGCTGCATGCGCCATTTACCGGCGTGGGTTTGCCGGAAGAGAGCGATAAGCAGGCCATTTACCAGGCGATCCACCATCAACTGGTTGGCAGCGCGCGCGCGGTTAAAGCCTGCCATGAAATTGTGCCAGAGGGCAAAATCGGCAATATGTTGCTGGGTGGCATGCTCTACCCATTAACCTGCCATCCGGCTGATGTCATGGAGACGCTGCAGCAGAACCGCGACTGGCTGTTCTTCGGCGACGTCCAGGTTCGCGGTTATTATCCGGCTTATATGACGCGCTTTTTCAAACAACAGGGTATTACGCTGACGATTGCAGAGCAGGATAAACGTGATCTGCAAAGCACCGTCGACTTTATCTCTTTCAGCTACTATATGACCGGCTGCGTCACTACCGACGAAGAACAGAATCTGAAAGCGCGCGGCAATATCCTTGATATGGTACCTAACCCGCACCTGGCAAGTTCCGAGTGGGGCTGGCAGATCGATCCGCAAGGCCTGCGTTACCTGATGAATGAGCTGTACGATCGCTACCAGAAGCCGCTGTTTATTGTCGAAAATGGTCTGGGCGCACGCGATAAGGTGGAGGCTGACGGCTCAATCCACGATGACTACCGTATCGCCTACCTTAACGATCACCTGGTACAGGTACGTGAGGCGATTGAGGACGGTGTTGAAGTCTGGGGCTATACCTGCTGGGGTCCAATTGACCTGGTGAGCGCCTCAAAAGCGGAATTCTCCAAACGCTATGGCTTTATCTATGTCGACCGTGATGACAGCGGCAACGGCACCCTCGCCCGTACTCGTAAGAAAAGTTTTTACTGGTATCAGGAAGTGATCGGCAGCCATGGCGCATCACTGAAATAATTTTTGCGGGCCAGCCAGAGACTGGCCCGCTTTATCACCCATCCCGATCCTCAGGTAGCTTTCCAATGAAAAAAATCACCTGTCTTATCAGCGCGCTGTTGCTGCTAAGTCATGCCGTTATGGCGACCCCTGCCAACACGTTGCCCTATGTGCCGGACAGTGCGAAACAGTTGCGGGTCATGATCAGCAGCGATGCTAAAAACGAAGCTGACGACGACTTTGCCATCGCACATGCGTTATTAACGCCAACCTTCGATGTACGCGGCTTAATCGCCAGCCATTACGCCAGAACCGCCCCAATGATGGGCATCAAACTGCCCACCATGCAGCAGAGTTATCAGGAACTGCAGCGCCTGAAGCAGGTCATGGGCGATCTACATACGCCGCTTTATCATGGCGCCCTGCAACCACTGGGCGCTAAGGCGCAACCATTAAGCGAAGGTGCGCAGGCGATCATTGCCGAGGCAAAGCGCGATGATAAGCGCCCGTTGTTTGTTCTGGTGCTGGGCCCCGCAACCGATATCGCGCTGGCGCTACAGCGCGCGCCGGAGATTGCCAGTAAGCTTACGGTTATCTGGATTGGCGGAAATCCGTATCCTAAAGGCGGTTGGGAATATAACCTGTTTAACGATCCGCAGGCGGCCAATGTCCTGTTTCAGTCGACGGTTCCGCTGTGGCAGGTGCCGCATAACGTCTATATGTCGATGCGCGTCTCGCTGGCTGAACTGGCGGTGAAGGTGAAGCCACAGGGTGCAACCGGCGATTATCTCTGGCAGCAAATGCTCGACTTCAACCGCTTTGCCTCAGCCGCGCTTAAAAATGTGCCATGGCCAAAAAGCGAAGTCTGGGTGCTGGGGGATAATCCGGCGGTCGGCTTACTGCTTGACGATCACCAATACCATTATCAGCAAGTTAGCGCACCGCGCGTCAATGACGACCTGACCTACGGTAAAGGCGCTCAGACCCGCAAGGTCCGGGTATATGAGGATATTGATGCCCATTTTATTCTGGAAGATCTGTTTGCCAAACTAAAGCTGGCTTACGGTCAGTAATCGCCTGATAGATGCCGTCAAATGACGGCATCTATCTGCCATCCGATGCAACGAGGGGATTATGCCTCATCATTACCCTCTTCGATCGCCAGCGTCTCTTTTCTTACCCGCTCAATATGAATGGTGAGGAACATCCGCTCTTCACTACCCAGCGCATAGGCATACTTGCTCATCACATGGCGATCAATCTTCTGCACGCACAGATAAGCCTGTGGATAGCGGTCACGCACCACATCATGCAGTGACTCATCATCGCTGTAGACACCACGTTTACCCAGCATACGCTGGGAGAAAAACTTCAGATGGGTAACAAAGCGGTTATAACTCAGCGAATCCGTCTGATAATCCAGCTGCAGCTGATATTTAACGATATGCAGGATCTCCTGCATAAAGCGGGTGATATGCATCACCTCCGGCATTTCACTGTTCAGTTGCGCATTGACTAAATGCAGGGCGATAAATCCGGCCTCATCTTCCGGCAGGCTGACCTGCAGACGTTTGGCAATGATCGCCAGCGCTTCCAGCCCGATCGCGTACTCACGCGGGTAGAGGCTGCGTATTTCCCACTGCAGCACATTGCGCATCGGTAAATTCTGCCGCTGACGCTCGAGGGCAAAGTTGATATGATCGGTCAGCGCAATCGCCAGGCTCTCGTGCAGAGCCGTATTCAGGCGCTGTTTCGCCAGCGTGATAATGCACTCACTGGCGATCACCACCTCCAGCGGAATCTCCGACAGCAGTTCCGTTAAGCGGCCGGTAAGCTCGTGGCTTTTCAGGGCAAACACCTTCTCAATCAGCGCCGTATCAAGTTCATCACCGGCGCTTTTTTTATAGGCAATACCCCGCCCCATGACCACCTGTTCATGACCCAGATCGTTATGTACCAGCACAACGTTATTATTTAATATTTTTGCTATTTTCATTTTCCGGCCTGAAAACAAAAAAACCTGACCGCCGGAAAGGGAGATCCCCAGCTGATCAGGTTTTGCCTGCTTAGTCGCAGTAACAATCCAATGCCATCACCTTAATCAATTATCTCCTGGCCTCAAGCCTGATGAGATGGAAGTGTGACAGACCTCGCGAATTGTCTCTGCCCTTCAGTTCGGTGGTTCGGTGTCAGGCGAAGAGCCTATTAATCGTGCTGCAGAATATACATCTCACGACTATAGGCGACATCTTCAGGATTGGTAATGGGGTAGCCTTTTACCCAGGGTTTAATTAAACGCCCATTGGTGTATTGATAGATCGGTGCAATGGGAACCTGATCAGCAAGAATCTGTTCGGCACGATTGTAATCATCATTGCGCGCGACAGCATTACTCTCATTACTGGCCTTTTCCAGCAGGTTATCGTAACTGGCATCTTTAAAGCGGGCGATATTGCCCGTATGGCTGGAGGTCAGCAAGCTAAGAAAAGTCGAAGGCTCATTATAATCGCCCACCCAGGAAGCACGGATCACGGCGAAATTCCCGCTATTACGGCTATCGATATAGGTTTTCCACTCCTGATTTTGCAGCTTCACATTGACGCCAAGGTTCTTCTTCCACATGGAGGCCACGGCGATCGCCACCTTCTGGTTGTTCTCCGAAATATTATACAGCAAGGTGAGGTCAAGTGGCTTCGACGGGCCATAACCGGCTGCCGCCAGTAGCGCTTTTGCCTGGGCGTTCAGCTCTTCCTGCGAATGCTGCTGCAAAATACTGGCTTTCGGCCTGAAGCCCGCGGTCACATCCGGCGTAAAGTGCCATGCCGGTTTTTCGCCGGTGCCCAGCACTTTTTCCGCAATAATCTTGCGGTCAATACTCCAGGAGAGCGCCTTACGGACGCGTACATCGGCAGTCGGCCCCTGCTGGGTGTTAAACGCATAGTAATAGGTGCCGAGCTGATCCGGAGTATACACCTCTTGCGGGATCTCTTTTTTTAGCAGCTGATACAGGTTTTTCGGGAAGGATTCGGTAATATCAATATCACCGGCGCGATAGCGTTTGGTGGCGCTGGACTCTTCGTTAATCGGCACAAAAGTCACTTTATTCAGCACCGTATGCGGGTTATCCCAGTAGTGGCTATTACGCACCAGCACCAGCTTTTCATTGACCACCCGGTCCTGTAATTGGTAAGCGCCATTGCCCACCATATTCCCGGCTTTGGTCCAGTCATTACCCAGCTTCTCAATAACCTTTTGCGGCGTCGGATACAGGGCGAAATTGGCGGTCAGACTGACAAAATACGGTACCGGCTTAGCCAGCGTCACTTTCAGGCGATAGTCATCCAGTGCCGTCACGCCAAGCTTATCCGCAGGCATGGCGCCGCTGGTAATGGCTTTGGCATTTTCAATGCCGGCTAAATCAGCAAACCAGGCAAAGGATGAGGTGTTTTTCGGATCGACCAGACGTCGCCAGCTGTAAACAAAATCATCGGCGGTAACCGGTTCGCCATTTGACCAGCGCGCATCTTTACGTAGGGTGAAGATCCAGGTTTTATTATCAGTACTTTGCCAGCTCAGCGCGACACCCGGCACGATGTTGCCCTGTGCATCCTGGTTGGTCAGACCTTCAAACAGATCGCGGATCACCTGAATTTCCGGCAACCCCACCGCTTTCACCGGATCGAGGGAGGCAGGTTCATCTTTAATATGACGAACAATCTCCTGTTTTTCAGCCAGCCGGGCTCCGGCAGGAACACTGGCGGCGATCGCCGTGGAACAGGCGCTGGCAATCAGCAGCGCGCTCAGAGTCAAGCGGAACGGTTTGATCATAACTTACCCTTAAGCTGTCAATGTGGAAGTCCGAAAAGTGATGCGTCTGGTCCGACGCTGTGACTGGCACTTTAGCGCAAATTGTTGATCGATAAATAGCTATTTTCTAAAACGGCATTTTACGTTAGCTTTATGACCACCCTCTTTACAGGAGCGATATCATGTCCTTATTACACCCGCGTCCACAACGCGGCATGCTGGATGCCAGTATGAAAACCTACGGAACCTCGCAACTGGGTGCGCCGTTGCTATGGTTTCCGGCACCCAATGCGGATGACGACAGCGGGCTGATCCTGGCGGGCACGCACGGTGATGAAACTGCGGCGGTGGTAACGCTCTCCTGTGCGATGCGTACCCTACAGGAGTCGCATCGTCGTCATCATGTGGTGATGGCGGTAAATCCTGATGGTTGCCAGCTGGGTCTGCGTGCTAACGCGCGCGGCGTGGATCTGAATCGTAATTTTCCTGCGGCTAATTGGCAGTCCGGTGATACGGTTTATCGCTGGAACAGTGCGGCAGATGAACGGGATGTGCTGTTGTCCACCGGCGACTCCCCGGCTTCCGAGCCGGAAACCCAGGCGCTGTGCGATCTTATCCATCAACTGCAGCCGCAGTGGATTGTGACTTTTCATGAGCCTTTAGCCTGCATTGACGATCCGCACAGCAGTATCCTGGGGCAGTGGCTGGCAAAAAAAATGGCGCTGCCGCTGGTCACCAGCGTCGGCTATGCCACCCCGGGCTCTTTCGGCAGCTGGTGCGCGGATCTCGGCCTGCCCTGTATCACGGCGGAACTGCCACCAATTGCCGTTGATGAGGCAACGGAAACATACCTGCACGCGATGATCGACCTGCTTAGCTGGCAGCCGTAAGATCAATACTGCCGCTGGAAAAACGCAAAGCGGGTTCGACGTCCACCGCCAGCCAGGTTGGCCCATCCAGATCGACATAGCGTGCGCCCGGCGCCAGCGGTAAGGCAGCATTAATCGCCCGTGAAGTGCAGAGCATACAGCCGAGCATAATACTGAAGCCTGCCGCCTGCGCCTGCTGTGCCAGCGCCAGCGCTTCGGTCAGCCCGCCGGTTTTATCCAGCTTGATATTAACCATCTCATAGCGATTCACCAGCGCGGGCAGACTGGCGCGCGTATGGCAGCTCTCATCAGCGCAAATGGGCAGCGGGTGGATAAAATTCTCCAGCGCCGCATCATCCTGCGCAGGCAGCGGCTGCTCAAGCATCGCCACGCCAAGATCGGCCAGTAGCTGGCAGCGCGCTGCCAGCCCTTCACTTTTCCAGGACTCATTGGCATCAACGATCAGTTGCGCCGTCGGTACCGCCGCCCGGATCGCCATCAGCCGTTCGGTGAGCAGATGATCATCGAGTTTAATTTTCAGTAGCCGTGCCCCGGCCTGCCACAGCGCCAGCGCGCTGTTGGCCATCCTTTCCGGCGTATCAATGCTGACGGTTTGTGCCATGGTGATCCGATCGGGCATGGTGGTGGCGGTCAGTTGCCATAAACTGTTGCCGCTATGTCGTGCCTGCCAGTCCCACATTGCGCTGTCGATGGCATTACGCGCCGCGCCGGCGGGCAACAGCGTTTGCAGCGCCTCGCGCGTCAGGCCATGTTCCAGCTGCGGCAATACTGCAGCAATCTCGGCCAGTACTGAGGCTTCTGTTTCGCCATAGCGTGGATAAGGAGTGCATTCGCCAACGCCTTTAATCCCCTCTTCTTCCAGTTCGACCACCACCACGCCCGCTTCGGTGCGCGCACCGCGTGCAATGACAAACGGGGTACGTAACGGCCAGGTTTCCGGATATAGTTTTACCGCTCTCATCCACGCTTCCTTTTGATTTCTTTTGCTTAGTTTTAGCCCATTAGTTACCACGGCGCTATTAAGCCAGGCAAAATATTCACCCTGTGCCACGCTTACTGGCTCAGCGCATGTCACAGACATGTCATATAATTTAACTCTCTTTCTCTGGTCAGTTGCCCTACACTGACCGACGTGTCAAACACATGTAAAAGGAACCACTATGTCTCAGACAGTCAATTTTCAGGGTAACCCGGTATCGGTCGCCGGTCAGATTCCCGTGCCGGGTCAGGCAGCGAAGCCATTTAGCCTGGTGGCCAAAAATCTTGCTGATGTTTCCCTCTCGGACTACGCCGGCAAGCGTAAAGTCCTGAATATTTTCCCCAGCATTGATACCGGCGTTTGTGCGGCCTCAGTGCGCAAGTTTAATCAGCTGGCGGGCGAGCTGGATAATACCGTGGTGTTATGTATCTCGGCCGATTTGCCGTTTGCACAGTCGCGCTTTTGCGGCTCAGATGGTTTAACTAATGTCGTCACCCTCTCCACCCTGCGTGGCGCTGAGTTTAAACAAGATTACGGCGTGGCTATTGTGGATGGCCCACTACAGGGTCTTACTGCCCGCGCAGTAGTGGTAGTTGATGAGAAAGATCAGGTGCTGTACAGCCAGCTGGTTGATGAGATTACCACCGAGCCGGATTACGATGCGGCGCTGGCGGCGCTGAAATAATACAGCGCCGGTGAGCTATAAATGTGGCGGGAGCCATAAATGTGGCGGGAGCCATAAATGTGACGGGAGCCATAAATGGCTCCCCTACAGTGTTTCAGGTAACCCCTTGTAGGGGCGGCATTTATGCCGCCCGTATCAATGATATGCACCAGCCGTGCAAAATAGCTGATTATTCTTTCTTCTGCCCCAGCCCATACTCACGTAATTTATTAGCAATGGCGGTATGAGATACACCAAGACGCTTCGCCAGCTTGCGTGTGCTGGGATAAGAGAGATAGAGACGCGTTAACACCGAGCGTTCAAAGCGGCTGGTAATTTCATCCAGCGAACCGGCAATCGCATCATCTCCCAGAGACATCTCTATCGCAAACTCCGGCAGCACAATATCCTGTGGACGCAATTCATACCCTTCCAACTGGGTTAATGCCCGGTAGAGCGCATTTTTCAGCTGACGCACATTGCCCGGCCAGTTATAGCGGGTTAAAAATGCATTCAACTGCGGTGACAAACGCGGGCGCGCAACGCCCTGTTCATCGGCAAAACGGGCGACAAACATCTCGGTCAGCGGCAGAATATCCTGCGGACGATCGCGCAGCGGCGGCAGATTAATGGTTAATACATTCAACCGGTAAAACAGATCTTCGCGGAACTCGCCGCGATGAACCATTTCCGTCAGATTCTTCTGCGTGGCGCAAATCACCCGCACATCGACATGCACCTCATGTTCCTCACCAACGCGGCGAAACGTCCCATCATTCAGAAAACGCAGCAGCTTAGTCTGCATCCGCGGTGACATCTCACCAATCTCATCCAGCAGTACCGAGCCACCGTTTGCCTGCTCAAAGAACCCTTTTTTACCCTCCAGCGCATTTGGATATGCCCCCGCGGCATGACCAAACAGTTCGCTTTCCGCCACATCATCCGGCAAAGAGGCGCAGTTCAACGCAAGGAAAGGTTTTTTGCCCCGGGTGCTGCGCAAATGGCAGGCGCGCGCCAGCATATCCTTACCGGTGCCGGTATCACCGACAATCAGTAACGGCGCATCAAGCATCGCCAGCTTGCGCGCCTGCTCGATCACCTGGCGCATTTTCGGGTTTACCGCCACCAGATGATCAAATTCCGTATCATCATTGACCGCCAGATTTTGCAGCTGTTGCCCCATGCGGGCGGTGGACTTCAGCATAATCACTGCGCCGACCAGACTGCTCTGCTTATCATTATCCACAGCGGTATAGATTGGCCGCGCCTCCATCAGAAAATCACGGCCCTGGATCACCACATGTTGCGCATGGGCTGCAACAGATTCACTTTCCAGCCAGCGACTGAAATTAAAGCCGCTGATTAACGAACTGACGTTATAGTTGCGTATTTTTTGTTCATCGAGGTCAAACAGCGTTTGCGCTGCCGGATTCGCCAGCTCTACTTTGCTTTTCAGATCAACGGAAAATACCGGTTCCGGCAATGCCACCAGCAGCGCGCTCAGCGCACGATGTTCGCGTTCGGAAGGCATAAACGAGATGGTGCGCACATCGGTGACCCCGGGAATGCGACGAATTTCAGCCATCAGATTACTGAATTGCTCAAAGGCAATGGCGGAGAAGTTAAGATAGATTCGCCCGATAGTGGCGATTTCGATACCGCGCAAATCAATGCTGCGTTCAACCAGCAAATCCAGCAGTTCGCGCGCCAGACCAATTCGGTCCTGACAGAAGACTTCCAAACGCATCGGGTGGCCCTGTTCAAAAATGGAAACACAATTATTGAAGATAATACGCCAACCTGCGTCAGGTCTGAAGTGATCTGTCAGGAAAAGTTGACAGCAACCGGCAACCAGGGCCATTTTGCATGGTACTTACCCCGGCGCTATGGGATGGCTGCCTTGCGCCGCCAGTCATTCAGATATAGTTATGGTGTATGATTGTCTGACAAAGACGTTCATCCAGAAAGTCCAGATAAACTATATTGGGTATTGTATTATATTCATAAGCATAACGACTTAGCACAGTGGCAAGATTAGGATTTGAGTAAGCGGAAAGCGTGTGAATATCGTGATTTCCTATACCTGCTGATGTCAATATCCATGATAACAGGAAAAGATAGTCTTTCCCCAGACCCGCATAATCACGCCATTTCGCCAGCTGATCGTCCCGCATATTGTTATATGTCTGCGTGTTAGAATAAACGTCATATACCGATATATTCTCTCTTGTTGTGGTAATTTCCGCATTGTGATAGCGAAAGAAACCCTTTTCCGGAGATATGTGTTCAGAATAATCAAATACCAACAGAATTTTACTCCTTAACACGCCCAATTCAATATCAAGCAAGCGCACCCTCGGATCCATATTTTTATACAAATAATCGCTATATCCTGCAAGAAACTCATTAACCCTGTTTTTTATATCTACTACATCATGTCCGGAATCATTACGTATATGGGAAATTTTTAGAATGGCGGTTTCAGTGGGGTTGGACACCAGGAAGTCACATGTATTATCAAGCACTCTCTTCAGCGTGATACCATTACAACCCCATTGTTCATTACGATGATAGGTGACTAATTCACCATAATCATAATCTACTCGGATATCAAAGAAGCGCACTCCTGCAGCAAGTTGGCTGGCAACATTAAGCGACTGGGTTCTTGAATATGGCGCAGCGATCACCGCTGGAGCACAGTGGCTGGTTTCAGACATGCCGGAATTATGACTGGCAGGCATTATTATCTGGTTCAATCGGTAGGAAGAGGATAGTCCGGCCATCCAGCGGGCAGGGTTAATGACTGACAGATGCAGAATATCCACGACATTCACTGCCGAGTCATTAGTTCCACGCCAGAAAGTCACCTCTATTGGGTGGCCATTCCTTGCCATGCCGATAGCCACGACCCGGTCACCACCGATATTGCGACAATTTCTTCCGCCAAACCACCAGTTATTACTGGTCCCCGCCTGCCCCTGAGCAAAGGCAATATTCGCAAAACGAAAAGTATGTTCGTTGCTTCCGAGAATACCGCCACTAAGAGTCATTTCCAGGATGCCGAGGAAAGCAAAATTCAGCTCGCTGGCGCTGTGGTTAAAAGTAGTCTGGCTGCCGGATACCCGATTGTTAAACCAGCGGGCAACGTCAGACGATTTTTTACGTCCTACACGGAATGTCATTTTCCCATCGCCAACGAAATCCTTACGCAAACCTGTATAGATCAGGCCATTAGGATCCTGACCGCTGGTAACGGCATACTCTCCGATAATATAATGACCTCTAATCCGGTGTTCTTCTGAGCGCAGTATCACCTCATTATCGCGGTAGGTCATCTCAATCTCAACACTGTTACTCTCCCTGACGGTTACTTCGCCTTCATTATCTGTAAGGTCACATTTTATTTTCCCATCATCTCCGTCTTTGTCTTTTCCACTCTTAATCTCACTATTTTTACTGCCATGCTTATGGCTGTCTCTTTTTTTTGCACACATAACTCCTCCGCGTTTATAAAACAATAAAATGCCATCTAAAATAAAATCATTCAGATACACTAAGCAGAGTAGTTACTTTGCGAAGAAGTAATTAATAGAAATAATAATTCTTATATTGATAACTTCCAGTGAAGGGGAACTGATATACTTTTGATTATTTAATGTTATTTTTTGAGATCAGACGTTTTTTAGTTTTCACTCAGCATCATAGTTGAACTTTAACTACGGAGAAAATAGCCATTCAATATTAAATACTGAAAGTTAATTAAAAAGGATGATATCGGCGCCATGTTCTGTAACGCCGGAACAATAAAATACAGCGACAGGCAGTATTGCCCGGTGCCGAATTAACGTCCGAAAAACCGGTTAAACAGGTTAATCGCAAGGTCGGCCAGTGGCGATCGGATCGGTTGCGTTAATCTGGTCATCTGCGCAAGGCGCTCAAGGCGATAATCATTTTGCAGCACACACTCTTCCAGTTGCTTTACCTGCCGATCTTTTACCCTCGCCGGATGATTATCCCAGGCATTCATCATCATCTGTTGCCGTTCCAGGTTATCATCTGTTTCACCACCATCAATCAGAATTGCCTGCGCTCGCATATTCTGATTTATCACCCTGAGATCATTAAATATTAGTTGCGTCGTACTCTGATTGTTCACCTCCCGGGTTAACGGTGTACCCTCCCCGGCTGGCCACTTTTTCTGCAGATGCTTATTATAGCGTTGCACACAGTGATCTCTGTCCTGCAGGACATATTCTGTCATTTTGCCGCCAGCGAATCTGAGCTTATCAGACAGGCTATCCACCACCGGCAGCAGATATGAGCGCGGGCCGGAGTGCGCACATTGCTGCTGGAACAGCGATACCACCGACTCCAGTATCTCCTCATCCTGCAGACGGGCTTGTGACTCCAACGGGGATCCCCCGGCGCGGCGCGGCTGAAAAAAATATTGATCCACTACCGCCAGTAAGTTATCGACCAGAGACAGGCAGCTTTGTCGTTCAGAGAGTTGTTGGTTGAGATCATCTACCCGCGCTTCAGCGCCCGCGACGATACTGAGAAAGCGGGCTTTTGCCTGTGCTGATGAAAGAAGCTGCGGTGTGTTGAAAATCGCCTGTGGCGGCTGAAACAGCGGCTCCTGCCTCCGATTCAGCGGATAAAGGGGCAGAACAGTACTGTTAGTATCGAATGAAACCGTCATCATTGTTTCTCCGGTAAGTGTCATCCCTGTGGCTACCTGTGTTCTGAATGACGCGGGCAAAATTTTACTTCGCTGATTCTGATTTGCCGTTGTGTTGCAGTGTTTCCTTTAGTTGGCCAATTAATTCGCGGCGGAAATCCCCCAGGCGCGGTTTATCATCAGCCAGCCACGGCAACGGGCGACACAGTTCCATTGCTTTAATCCCCAGGCGCGCGGTAAGTAATCCGACGCCAATGCCTTGTGCCGCGCGTGCTGAAAGGCGCGCGGCGATATCCTGCGATATCCAGTCCATTCCCACTTCCCGCACCAGCTCAGACGCGCCGGCGAAGGCAATATTCAGCAGTACCAGACGAAACAGACGAATACGGCTAAAGTAACCCAGCTGAATGCCATAAATGGCGGCAATACGATTGACCAGCCGCAGATTGCGCCAGGCAATAAACGCCATATCCACCAGCGCCAGCGGGCTGACGGCAATCATCAGCGTCGATTCCGCCGCCGAGCGGCTGATTTCCCGCCGCGCCTGACGGTCCAGTACCGGCTGTACCAGTTGGGCATAGAGAGCAACAATTTCGCGGTCATTATGGGTCTCATGTAGCGATGCCTGCCAGCGCTGCAACGCCGGATGGCCCTGATCGAGGCCAGCCTGAGCAGCCAGCTTTTCACAAAACTCGCGCCCTTTCCCCATGCCGTGACTATGCAGCAATTCGCGTCCGATATCGCGCTCTTCCGCCCGTTCGCGTAATTTATACAGGCGACGCCATTCTCCGGCCAGCGAACCCGCGCCGGCAACCACAATCAGGCCGCCGGCAACGCCGCCGCCCAGTGCGGCCCAGTCCTGTAGCAGCCAGGCGTTATGTATCCACTGCACGCCCTGTGCCAGCAGACTGGCCGCAAACAGCCCTAACCCGGCGGCGACCATTTTACGCCACAGACTACGTTTGGGCCGCAGAGCGGCCTCTACCGCGCGCTCACCCGCCCCCTCTTCCAGCGGTTCAGCTTCCTCAGCCTGCAACGCAATAAACTGCGCTTCCTGCTGTTCAAATGCCTGTGCCGGTTTTATCAACGGCGTCTGCTCCGCTTCCAGCGGTTTGGCAAAGTCAATGCGTGGTTTAAGCGGTGTAGTATCGTTCATCGCAGCTTATCTCCCAGTAAAAACTCCAGCGCCGCATCCATGCGAATATGCGGCAGCGACCGATCGACATCGATGTTTTGTGGCCGGAACTGTTCAAAGTGAAACCCCTGCTGCTGCCAGAACGCGTTGCCCGGCAGACGCGGCGGCACTTCTCCAGGGTAAAACGTTAATGGCTCATTATCCTGCAAACGATGGCCGCGCAGCGCCGGGATCTTCTCCCCCTGATGATCCACCAGCCCGCTCTGCGTCGCCTGCACCGCAGCCAGTCCGACGCAATCCATGGTGATGCCTTCAAAAGCGGCATTCTGCCAGGCATCCTGAACCAGTTGCTGCAACAGTGAAACCAGATTGGCATGCTGATCGGCGGTAACATGATCCGACTTACTGGCGGCAAACAGCAGTTTATCAATCACTGGCGAGAACAGCCGGCGAAACAGTGTACGCTGACCGTAATGAAAACTTTGCATCAGCTGCGTTAACGCCAGCCGCATATCATTAAAAGCCTGCGGTCCGCTATTCAGCGGTTGCAGACAATCCACCAGCACAATCTGACGGTCAAATTGCAGAAAGTAATTCTTATAGAAACCTTTCACCACATGCTGGCAATAGTAGTTGAAGCGGGCGCGTAACGTGCCAATATTGCTGTGCTTATCAGCCTGCGCCAGCTTCGACTCGCCAGAGGCATCCACATCCGGCCACGGAAAAAACTGCAATGCCGGCGCACCAGCCATATCGCCAGGCAGGACAAAACGGCCCGGCTGAATAAAGTGCAACCCCTGCTGTTTACAGCGCAGCAGATAGTCGGTCCATGCCTGAGCAATCTCCGCCAGCCGATTTTCATCAGCCGGCGCCAGCGGATCCAGGCCGGCACAGAGATCGCGCCACGGCTGCGCCCACTGCGCACGATCCCCCTGCAGTAAGCCGGTCATCTGGCGTGACCAGCTGAGATAATCCTGCGCCAGCATTGGCAGGTCGAGCAGCCACTCGCCAGGATAGTCGACAATCTCCAGATACAGTGTTGAGGTCTCTTTAAAGTGGCGCAACAGCGAGTCGCGTGAACGGTAGCGCAGCGCCAGGCGCATTTCACTGACGCCACGTGTCGGGGTTGGCCAGTTGGGTGGTATGGCATAGAGCTGTGCCAACCCTTCATCATAGGTGAAGCGCTGAATGCCCATATCGCGTTGCGGTACGCGTTTGACGCCGAGCAGACGCTGCTCACGCACCGCCGACAACATCGGCAACCGCGCACCGGCATGGACATTAAGTAGTTGATTTACCATAGAGGTAATAAAAGCGGTCTTGCCGCTCCGGCTCAGGCCGGTGACGGCAAGACGCAGATGGCGATCCACGCCACGATTTACCAGCGACATCAATTCATTTTGCAGTCGTTTCATTTGTCTCCTTGACGAAGCGCGCCGATGCTCTGCGCATCACACGCGCCAGCAGCGGTTCCAGCGCCAGCGCCAGCAGTATACGCAATGGACGACGGGCAACAGATTTTACTGCCCAGCCGGTAATGCCTGCAGGCCCGTAAGTTACTGCATTGATAATGATAAATTTACCGGCCGATTTCAACGCGGGTGCAGCGTTACGGCGCAAAGTGTTTTGCCAGTCGCGCATCGTGGGTTCTCCCGTGAGGACTAAGAAGGGCCTGCTAACAGGCCCGCGCAGCAGAAATCAGAGCTGGCTAAAGCGGCTGCGGACACTAAAGGTTTCCGAGGTCACATAACGCTCGACTTCACGCAGACGACTTTCACCGGCCTGCAGCTCATTACTGAGATCGTTCAGCAACTGCCCGGCGGTTGGCGGCTGCGGTTCATTTTCGGCGCCGTAAGGCATCGGATCCAGCACCCAGCTCAGAATAAAATAGGCGACAACGGTGAACATAAACAGACCAAAAAACATCGACAGCACGACAATAACGCGCACTAAACGTACCGGGATATCCAGATACTGAGCAATACCGGCGCAAACACCTTTAAACTTCCCCTGTTGCGGAATACGCCATAATTTTTTCCCTTTAATCGATAATCCTGTCATGGCTGCCTCCAGTGGGGATGCTCGGCGTCAAGGATCTCTTCCAGCGCCTGAATACGTTCGCGCATCCGGCGGGCATCCTGGGTTAACTGCTGCAAACGCTGCAGATCGCTTTGCGACAATTCAGCGCCGTTGTTTTGACGATTGCTGTAATGCAGCCATAACCAGATCGGTGCCACAAACAGCACGAAAATTGTCAGCGGTATGGCAAGAAATAACGCGCTCATTCACTCTCCTTGGCCTTATCTACCCGAGGAACGGGACGGTGATGATGTAACGGGCATCGCAGTGGATGCCCGCAGCGAACTTACTCGCTACGATTCATTCTGGCTTTTAACGCGTTCAGCTGTTCGCTGATCTCATCACTGGCTTTCAGTTCAGCAAATTCCTGATCGAGAGTTTTCTTTTTGCCAAAACTGACGCTTTCCGCTTCCGCTTCCATATGGTCAATACGGCGCTCAAAAGACTCGAAACGCGCCATCGCTTCATCAATTTTACCGCTATCAAGCTGGCGACGCACATCACGGGATGAAGAGGCTGCCTGATGACGCAGTGTCAGTGCCTGCTGGCGTGCACGGGTTTCGCTGAGTTTTTTCTCCAGCTCGCTGATTTCACCTTTCATGCGTGTCAGCGTCTCTTCCACCTGGCTCACTTCCTGTTGCAGAGTGGCGTTCAGATCGGTCAGTTTCTGTTTTTCAATCAACGCGGCGCGTGCCAGATCCTCTTTATCTTTGCGCAGGGCCAGCTCGGCTTTCTCCTGCCACTCACTCTGCTGCGTTTCGGCCTGATCGATACGACGAATCAGATGTTTCTTTTCCGCCAGCGCCCGTGCTGAGGTGGAACGCACTTCAACCAGCGTGTCTTCCATCTCCTGAATCATCAGGCGTACCAGCTTTTGTGGATCTTCAGCCTTTTCCAACAATGAATTGATGTTGGCGTTCACGATGTCGGCAAAGCGAGAAAAAATACCCATAATTAAAACCCTCATAATAGTGGTCTGCAAAGCTGTATAGCGCGTTTACTAGCGCTTTAACTAATTCAAGAAGCGTGCCAGTTTATATGTTATTGATTTTCAATAATTCACCCGCTTTACATTGGTTATCTCTGCGCGTAAGGTGGTTTCATACACTAACATCTGGTGAAATTCATCATGAGTGAACATAACGAAAATCTGCTGGGCGAATCGAATAACTTTCTCGAAGTGCTGGAACAGGTTTCGCGTCTTGCCCCGCTAAATAAACCGGTACTGGTTATCGGTGAACGCGGTACCGGCAAGGAGTTGATCGCCAGCCGCCTGCATTACCTTTCTGACCGCTGGCAGGGGCCGTTTATCTCGCTCAATTGCGCCGCGCTTAACGAAAACCTGCTCGACTCTGAACTGTTCGGCCACGAAGCCGGCGCCTTTACCGGGGCGCAAAAACGCCATCTCGGACGCTTTGAACGTGCCGATGGCGGCACGCTGTTTCTTGACGAACTGGCGACGGCGCCGATGCTGGTACAGGAGAAATTACTGCGGGTAATTGAGTATGGTCAGCTGGAGCGTGTCGGCGGCAGCCAGCCGTTGCAGGTTAGCGTACGGCTGGTATGTGCAACAAATGATGATTTGCCCGCGCTGGCGCGCGAAGGAAAATTCCGCGCTGATCTGCTGGATCGGCTGGCATTTGATGTGGTGCAGCTGCCGCCGCTGCGAGAACGACGCAGCGATATCCTGGTAATGGCCGAGCATTTCGCCATTCAGATGTGTCGGGAGCTGGGTCTGCCGCTGTTTCCCGGCTTCTCCGACTGGGCGCAACAGGTACTGCTGGAGTATCACTGGCCGGGTAATGTGCGTGAACTGAAAAATGTGGTCGAGCGTTCGGTTTATCGTCACAACACTATTGAGCAACAGCTGGACACCATTATTATCGATCCGTTTCGCCGTTCAGCGGCTGTCGCCGTAGCAGAACTGAAGAGCGCCCCCTTCCCCGATCTGCCGCTGGATCTGCGTCAGTGGCAAAATCAGCAGGAGAAAGCGTTAGTTGAAAACAGTCTGCAACAGGCGCGCTTTAATCAACGTCGCGCCGCCGCGCTGCTTGGCGTCACCTATCATCAACTGCGCGCTATGCTAAAAAAACATGGAATACGGGTAACGGATGACAGCGAAGAATCACTTGGTTAACTTTGCAAGAGTGTTTCTATCATATGATTTCATAGCAAAAAAAAAGCCCGCGCAAGGCGGGCTGAAAAATACTGGAAGCAATGTGAGCAATGTCGTGCTCTTCTTCGGTAGAGCCACCGTCGAAGTGCAGATGAATAGTAATCATTCGCAATACCAGTTGTAAAGCACTTTGTTGAGAATTTTTCTCATTACCATAATAACGCCAGGCTTATTCACTCCCCGCTCCCCCGCCTGCTGTGGCCTTTTATGAATAAAATCGCCTGGAAAAGAGGCAGTTACCCAGGCAATCTTTGGGACAATGCAGATAGTGCGATACACTCTGCATATTGCCCGTGAACCTAACAAACCCGATGCCAAAATTATTCTCCACTCTGCTACTCGGACTTAGCGTGTTAAGCGCCTCTGCCTGGTCGGCAACGCCCGGCGATATTCGCCAGAGCGGCTTTGTCTATTGCGTCAGCGGCGTGATGAACACCTTTAACCCGCAGCTGGCCAGTAGCGGGCTGGCAGTAGATACGCTTGCAGCGCAGCTTTATGATCGGCTGCTGGATGTCGACCCGTATACCTATCGTCTTATTCCCGAGCTGGCCTCCAGTTGGGAAGTGCTGGATAACGGCGCGACTTACCGTTTCCATTTACGCCATAACGTTCCTTTTCAGAGCACCAGCTGGTTTAGCCCGACGCGGCCAATGAATGCCGATGATGTGGTATTTAGCTTTGCTCGCATGTTTGATCGCCAACACCCCTGGCATAATGTCAGCGGCGGCAGCTACCCCTACTTTGACAGCCTGCAGTTCGCCGATGCGGTACAGAGCGTTAAAAAGCTGGATAGCGATACGCTGGAAATCCGCCTTAATCGTCCGGACGCCTCTTTCCTCTGGCATATTGCCACTCACTATGCGCCGGTGCTGTCGGCTGAATACGCCAGCCAGCTGGACAAAATCAATCGTCAGGAGCTGATGGATCGCCAGCCGGTCGGTACCGGGCCATTTATGCTGAATGAGTATCGTGCCGGTCAGTATATTCGTCTGGCGCGCAACCCGGTGTACTGGAAAGGAATGCCACTTATGCCCCAGGTAGTGGTGGATATGGGAGCTGGCGGAATGGGTCGGTTGTCCAAATTATTAACCGGCGAGTGCGATGTGCTGGCTTACCCCGCCGCCAGTCAGTTGTCGATACTGCGTGACGACCCGCGTCTACGTCTGACGCTGCGCCCGGGAATGAATATCGCTTATATGGCGTTTAATACCCGCAAACCACCGCTGGATCGCCCTGAAGTGCGCCAGGCGCTGGCGCTGGCGATTAATAATGAGCGGCTGATGGAGTCGATTTATTACGGCACCGCCGAAACCGCCGCCTCAATTCTGCCTCGCGCCTCCTGGGCATATGATAATGACGCACGCGTCACGGAATATAATCCGCAAAAAGCGCGCGATGAACTGAAAAAACTGGGGGTGGCGGATCTGCATTTAAAACTGTGGGTACCGTCGTCGTCACAGTCGTGGAACCCGAGCCCGCTAAAAACTGCTGAATTAATTCAGGCAGATATGGCGCAGATTGGCGTTCGCGTGACCATTGTGCAGGTTGATGGCCGTTTTCAGGAAGCCCGTCTGATGGAGATGAACCACGATTTGACGCTCACCGGCTGGGCCACCGACAGTAACGATCCGGACAGTTTCTTCCGGCCGCTGCTGAGTTGTGCGGCGATTAACTCGCAGACCAATTTTGCTCACTGGTGTAATCCGGCCTTTGATGAAGTACTGCATAAGGCCTTGTTGTCACAGCAGCTGGCCTCGCGCATTGATCATTACGATGAAGCACAGCGCATACTGGCGCAAGAGCTGCCGGTATTACCGCTGGCTTCGTCACTGCGCCTGCAGGCCTATCGCCATGATATTCAGGGGCTGGTGCTGAGCCCGTTTGGTAACGCTTCCTTTGCCGGTGTGCATCGTGATAATAGCGAGGAACCAAAGCAATGATTATCTATACGCTACGGCGTCTGGTGCTGTTGATTACCACGCTGTTTATGCTGACGCTGGTAGGCTTTAGCCTGAGTTACTTTACGCCGAATGCCCCGTTGCAAGGGGCATCGTTGCTGGATGCCTGGTGGTTCTGGTTTAAAGGGATTCTGCAGCTCGATTTTGGCGTCTCCAGCATTAACGGCCAGTCGATTAATCAGCAGTTACGTGAAGTGTTTCCCGCCACCATGGAACTGTGCGTAATGGCCTTCAGTCTTGCGCTGCTGGTCGGTATTCCGCTGGGTATTATTGCCGGTGTGATGCGCAATAAATGGCAGGATAAGCTGATCAGCGCGCTGGCGCTGTTGGGTTTCTCGATGCCGGTATTCTGGCTGGCGCTGTTGCTGACCCTGTTCTTCTCGCTACACCTTGGCTGGCTGCCGGTTTCTGGCCGTTTTGATCTGCTGTATGAAGTAAAAAATGTCACCGGTTTCGCCCTGATCGACGCCTGGCTCAGCGACTCCCCCTGGCGTCATGAAATGCTGGCCAGCGCCATCACCCATATGATCCTGCCGGTGACCGCACTGGCGGTAGGGCCAACCACCGAAGTGATTCGTCTGCTGCGCATCAGCACCAGCGATGTGATCGACAAAAACTATATCAAGGCCGCCGCCACCCGCGGCTTATCACGCTTTACCGTTATTCGTCGCCACGTGCTGCACAATGCCCTGCCGCCGGTAATACCGCGCCTCGGCCTGCAATTCGCCACGATGCTGACCCTGGCGATGATTACCGAAGTGGTTTTTAGCTGGCCGGGCCTTGGCCGCTGGTTGATCAATGCCATCCACCAGCAGGATTACGCCGCCATTTCCGCCGGGGTAATGGTGGTGGGTGCGCTGGTGATTACCGTAAATGTCCTGTCCGATATTTTGGGCGCCATGACAAATCCGCTGAAGCATAAAGAGTGGTATGCTCTGCGATAGGTGATATCAGGATGGAAAAGCACAAATAAATTCAATAAGTTATGATTTTATTTGGCTATTTTACGCATCTAAACAAACGATTAGGTACAGATGGCGTTCAGTGCAACAATTTCCTCCAGGTAGATCATCCGGATTGAACAAAATTGAGCTCCGCCAGGCAAAGCCACCCGCGGGTGGCCCCGAGTTAACTGAACGGTGCGGGACATGAATCACGATAATACCGTTCTGAAGAACAGGTATTCCAGCAATAGCAGATCTGATACCCATACAGCTTTGAGAAGAAAATGCGAATTAGTGGACAGTATGCTGATCGCCGAAAGCCCCGCCAGTAATGCGACTATTTTTCCTGTTAGCGGCTGCCCCTCAGTAAAATGGGCTTCGGGAACGATTACAGTGGGCGAAGTTTCTGGATTCATGATAAACACTCATGGAATGTTGCTAATATGAAAATGCGTTTCTTGTCTGGTTTAGCAGAACTCACTGTTCCGGCGTCAACTCCAGATGTTTGGCGCTGACCTGCAGGCGGTACGGCAAAATAGAGAAACAAAGCCGGATAACCATAAAAAGAAACTGACGGTCTGCGTATAAAAGACATCTCACTCCCTCGTGGTTGAACAACCGTCATATCTCCTGCTACATCGGTAAAAGCCGGGATTAGCAGATGAAATCCACTCATGGCGTTGCTTCCCATCGGCGAAACAGAACACTGGCATTGACACCGCCAAAACCAAACCCGTTTGATAAGGCATGCGTTATGGCAGCAAAACGTGCCGTTAACGCGACAAAATTCAGGCCGTGGCCTGCCTCATCCGGGTTATGCAGATTCAGCGTGGGCGGGATAACCTGGTCACGCAGGGCAAGCACCGTAAATATGGCCTCAATGCCGCCCGCAGCACCCAGCAGATGACCGGTGGCGGATTTTGTCGAACTGATTGCCACGCTTGATTCATTACCAAACACAGACCGTATCGCCATCAGTTCTCCTCTGTCACCCACCTGGGTCGAGGTAGCATGGGCATTGATGTGCTGTATATCATCAGCATTTACCCCGGCCTGGCCTAAAGCCAACTCGATTGACCGTCGGGCACCGCTACCATCTTCCGGCCCGGCGGTCAGATGCCATGCATCGGCACTGGTGCCATATCCCACCAATTCTGCCAGTGGCGTCGCGCCACGCGCCAGCGCGTGCTCAAGGGATTCAATCACTAATAATCCGGCACCTTCCGCCATAACAAACCCGCCTCGATCACGATCAAAAGGTCTTGACGCTTCCCATGGCTGGTCTGCAAATCCGGTGGAAAGCGCACGTGCAGCGGCAAAGCACCCCAGCGTTACGCGATCAATGGCGGCTTCTGTACCGCCGCAAATGGCAATGTCTGCTTCGCCATTTCTGATTAACCGGGCCGCGTCTCCGATTGCCTGTACACCGGCTGCACAGGCCGTGATCGGTGCGCCGATCGGTCCCCTAAAGCCATGCTGAATCGAGACGTGACCTGCGGCCATATTGGCCAGAAATGAGGGAGCGGTAAAAGGCGACAGACGCCGGGGACCTCTCGCATCAGTGGTTCGAACCGCGTCCGCAATAGCACCGAATCCCCCCACTCCCGATGCGATAATTGTCGCCGTCCTTTGTCGCTCTTCTTCATTCGCCGGGTGCCAGCCCGCCTGCGTCAGCGCCTCCTGAGCCGCTATAAGGGCAAACTCGATAAAGCGATCCATTTTCTTGCGTTCTTTGGCAGGTATAAACCGCTCTGGCTCATATCCCGCCTCGGGGTCTGCTGAAAGTAAAGGCACCTGCCCTGCGACGGAAATACCGGTTCCTTCAGCGATTTCAGCAGAAAGGCTTCTGATGCCTGATCGTCCTTCCAGCAGCCTGCGCCAGACGATCTCGGTACCACATCCCAGAGGACTGATAATGCCGCAGCCGGTTACGACTATTCGCTTGTGACTTATGGGCGTCATAAATATATCCTCATCATTTCATCTATCGATCGTCGTGTGAGGGGGCCGTGGTGCAAGGGCCCCCTGCGGTCGGTATTACGTCGTATGTTTGTTTTCAGTGGACGCCTGTTGATCGGGACGTATTCTGAACCAGATGGCATACATTGCCGGCAGGAAGACCAGCGTGATAATGGTGCCGCCAAGCGTCCCGCCAATCAGGGTATAAGCCAGCGTTCCCCAGAATACCGAGTGCGTCAGGGGGATAAACGCCAGAATGGCGGCCATTGCCGTGAGCAACACCGGTCGGGATCGCTGCACCGTCGCCTCGACTACCGCATGGAATGGCGCCAGCCCTTCCTGCTGGTTATGATGGATCTGCCCTATCAGGATCAGAGTGTTACGCATCAGGATGCCCGACAGCGCGATCAACCCCACGAGTGCATTGATGCCAAAAGGCTGGTTAAACAGCAGCAGCGTTGGCACCACGCCAATCAGCCCCAGTGGTGCGGTGAGGAATACCATCACCATTGCCGACATCGACCGCACCTGCAGGATAATGATCAGTAGTGTCATGGCAATCATGATCGGGAACAGTGGGGCCATCGCCCTGGTGGCTTTTCCTGATTCTTCGATCGGGCCAGCCTGCTCAATGCGATATCCGGCCGGTAGTGTGGCGATGACGGGCTGTAACTGTTTCAGAATCGCCGTAGAAACATCCGGCGGTTGCAGGTTTTCGGCGATATCTCCGCGCACGGTAATCGTCGGGGTGCGATCACGGCGGCGCAGAAGAGGATCTTCCATATGCACACCGACATCCCCTATCTGTGATAAAGGAATACGCTGGCCGGAAGAACCCACTAAGGTAAAGCCGGCTATCTTTGCCGGATCGCGCCGGATATCTCCCGCCGCGCGCCCCATGACCTGCACCGAACGGATATCTTCACGCACAGAGGTGATCGGAACGCCTGAAAGCAGAAACTGAAGCTGCTGCGCGACCGCATTCGATGTCAACCCCACCGCCTGCAGCCGGTCCTGATTGAGCGTGAAATGCAGTGTCGGCACCCGCGGACCCCAGTCGGTGTTGACGGTCCTCATCAGCGGGCTGGCCTGCATCACCTTTTCTACCTTGTCTGCGATTTCGCGCAGTTTGGTGGGATCAGGCCCCATGACCCGGTAAGCGACCGGATAAGGTGAATACGGACCGAACACCAGTTGAGTCACGCGCACGCGCGCCTCAGGAGCCAGCCCGTCGGCGGCCGCTTCACGCAGTCGTAACTTGAGCGCCTCACGCGCTTCCTGACTGTCCGTCAGCACGACAATTTTCGCAAACGAGGGGTCAGGCAACTCGGGCGCCATGGCCAGATAAAAACGCGGCGAACCCTGTCCTATGTAGGACGTAACGATTTTTGCCTCTTTCTGTTTTTTCAGCCAGCTTTCGATTTTTGCCGTTGTGGCACTGGTCTGCTCAATGGCGGTGCCATAAGGCATCTGCACCTCTACCAGTACCTCCGGGCGGTCAGAGGTGGGAAAGAATTGCTTTTTTACCAGTCCCATACTGAGGATAGCGACGGTAAACACAGCGATAACGGTACCGGCCACCAGCCATTTTCGCGCGATGACGCGGCTCAGCACGCGGCGAAAGCGGTTGTAATGGCGCGTGTCATAGATGGCCGCGTGTCCGCCCGCAACCGTTTTGATCTCTGGCAGCATTTTCACGCCCAGATAAGGCGTAAAGACTACCGCCACCACCCAGGAAGCAATCAGGGCGATACCCACAATCCAGAACATATTGCTGGTGTATTCACCCGCGGTCGACTGTGCAAACCCATTGGGCATAAACCCGACGGCCGTGACCAGCGTGCCGGCAAGCATAGGCGCGGCCGTATGGCTCCAGGCATAGGCCGAAGCTTTGATGCGGTCGTAGCCCTCCTCCATCTTCACCACCATCATTTCGATGGCAATGATGGCATCATCCACCAGTAATCCCAGCGCCAGGATCAGGGAACCCAACGTAATGCGGTCAAAGTTTTTGCCGGAAGCCTCCATTATCACAAAAACCACAGCCAGCGTGAGCGGCACCGCAGCGGCCACCACCACCCCCACGCGCCAGCCCATACTGACAAAGCAGACCACCATCACCACGAGCAGCGCGACAAAGAATTTGATCATAAACTCGTCAACAGCCGAGCTGATGTTGACTGACTGATCGGTAACCTTCGTCAGCGTCATGCCCAGTGGCATGTCCTCATTGATTTTAGCTGTTTCCGCATCCAGCGCTTTACCCAGATCCAGACCGTTCCAGCCCTCACGCATTACGATACCCAGCAGCAGTGCCGGCTCGCCCTGGTTTCTGACCATAAAGGTCGCCGGATCTTCGTAGCCCCGTTCAACGCTTGCCACGTCCGAAAGCTGCAGCGTCCTGCCCTGAACGACGATGGGGGTTTTGCGGATTTTCTCCAGTTTGTCAAAGGCGCCATCCAGACGGATAAAGACCTGCGGTCCGCTGGTATCAATCGAACCGGCTGGCGTCAGTACGTTCTGACTGTTCAGGGCGGCGAAAATATCCTGAGGAGAAATGCCCAGCGTAGCCAGGCGGTCATGCGAGAAGGAGACAAAGATGCGCTCGGCCTGCTCGCCAATAATATTGACCTTCTTGACCCCCGGCACATGCAGAAGCCGCTGGCGCAACGATTCCGCGTCCCGGACCAGCAGCCGCTGCGGCTCCCCTTTCGCCTTCAGCGCAAAGAGTGCAAAGGTCACGTCGGAGAATTCATCATTGGCCATCGGCCCGATGACGCCTGCCGGCAGGTTTTTTGCTTCATCACCGAGCTTCTTGCGCGCCTGATAAAATTCTTCCTGAACCTGTGAAGGCGGCGTGCGGTCCTGCAGTGACAGCATGGTAAACGCCAGCCCCGGACGCGTATAAGTCTCACTACGGTCATACCACTTGAGTTCCTGCATGCGCTTTTCAAGCGGTTCGGCAACCTGATCCTGCATCTCCTGCGCGGTCGCGCCAGGCCAGGCAGAAACAATCGTCATCTGCTTGACGGTAAAGGGCGGATCTTCCGCCCGGCCCAGTTCGAAGAACGAGAGAATACCGGCAACCGTAATCAGGATGATCAGGAAGAGTGTGATAGAACGTTCGCGGACGGCGAGCGCCGAAAGATTGAACCTACCCTCGCTCATGGCCGGCTCCCGGCGACACTGGCATCGCGCTGTTCAGCTATTCGGACAGCCTCACCGTCATGCAGCAAATGCGCACCCAGGGAAACCACCTGTTCACCCGGCTTGAGGCTACTGGTCACCCTTGCAACATCGTCACCCAATCCAAGTATCTGAACGGGCCGCCATGACACTGTGGCTGGCTTCCCTGCAATGCCCCAGACACCCGGCCCTTTACCCGGATCGTAGATTGCAGCTAAAGGCACCTGCAGCAACTGGCGGCTTAGTTTATCTTCTGCAATATGCAGCGTAACGGTGGACCCGAGCGGTGCGCTCGCCAGCGCCCCCTCAAGTACATACCTCGCCTCGAAGGTGCGCGTCAGCGGGTCCGCCGCATCGGAAAGGAGGCGCAGTTTCGCCGGAACTGACTGTTTTTCTGTGCCGTACAGCGTTGCCCGCGCCTCGCTTCCGACAACGGGCCGTAGCGTCTCGGGTAACTGCACGATGGCCTCACGCTGCCCTGCCCTGGCCAACCTGACCACCGGCTGCCCTGCACTGACCACCTGGCCAGGTTCTGCCAGCGTATCCATTACCACGCCGTCGGCATCGGCCAGCAGTACGGCATAACCCGTCGCGTTTTGCGCCACATTTGCCTGCGCCTGGGCAGCACTGAGTTCTGCTTTAGCCGTGTCAGCTGCAGCCTTGATCTGATCGTAAGCCGATGCAGATACGGCGCCTGCGGCGACCAGACCGCGATAACGAGCCTCATCATCAGTTGTCTGTCTGGCGCGAGCCCGTGCAGCCGCGACTGCCTGTTGCTGAGCTTGCGCCTGCAGGCTCAGGTCAATGGGATCCAGACGCATCAATGGCTGACCGAGTTTAACGCTCTGACCAGTGTCCACCAGACGTTCAAGGATTTTGCCTTGCACTCTAAAACCGAGATCACTTTGAATTCGTGCGACAACAACGCCGGTGAATGCGCGCGAGGCATCGGCAGCACTCAATACGGTGGCAGTTCTTACCAGTGGAGGTTGACTACGCGGATCGTCTACGCCAGAAGGGTCACCGCAGGCCACCAGGGCGAGCGGCAACAGGCAAACAGCAAAGGTGGCAGGTTTAAGCCTGAGCATGGGTTCCCTTATTCATTTAATAGGACAGTAACCGCATTCTCAGACTAGTGACCAATAATGTCAATAGTCACAAACTCAGGGAGACAAACTTCTCAGGATCAGTGATGACAGTAGTGCGGCGGCTGACGATGCCGTCTCCAGATTGTATTGCAGTTGAACAGGGCTGATATAAGGCCGCATAACCAGATATATCGCATGCACAGCCTCATCCAGCGGCGTTTTACGTTCAAATTCCCCCGTCTTCCGCCCCTCAAGAAGGATTTGCTCAAGCAGTTGCCGCAGGCGTTCTTCATGCATCACCGCAGAGGGCCACTTATCACGCGCAGCAACCGCCGCAATGTCGTAAAGCTTGCGATCGTGAAAAAACAAATCGCTGCCGGCTTCAGTCAGTGCGCGGAATAAACGCCTCAATTTTTCAGAGGCCGTCGGCGCATCAGCGATCGCTGAATTGACAATCGCCATGACCATCGCCAGCCGGTTGGTGCAGATCACCTCGCCAATCGCCTGCTTGGAATCGAAAAATTTATAGATATAAGCCTTTGAAAAACCGATTGCTTTTGCCAGATCGGACACGGTGGTTTTCTCGTAGCCAAAGTGGCTGAAATGCTCGGTAGCGGCTTCTACGACCTGATCACGGACACTATGGTCCGATGGCCCCCGCGGGGGATGTACATTTATGTGTGTAGTCATTTTCCCAGCTTAGCTCAATGAGCCCTGATTGACAACGAGTGACCATTTAGTAATATAGTCACACTCCCAAATTGACTCAAGGAATATCAATGTTCCCCCTACGTATTCTTGCACTGGTGGTGAGCGCCGGCCTGCTGTCGGGTTGCACCGTCGGGCCAGATTATCATCGCCCGGATGCGCCCCTTGCGGAGCGGTATCAGGCTCAGACTGCCGTCCAGCAGAGAAGCACATCCCGACCAGCCAGTTTTGCCGTCTGGTGGGAAGGCTTTGACGATCCCCTGTTGAGTAAGTTCGTTTCAGACGCGCTCGCGCAGAATCTCGATCTTGCTCAGGCAACCGCCCGGATGGCGCAGGCCCGCGCCGGACTTGGTGCGGCGACAGCCGCGCTGTTGCCCTCGGGTAACATCAGCGGACAAGCCGCACGCGCATATCAGTCAGTCGAAACCCCGCTTGGTCAGGTGCTCAACTCGACGCCGGATTATAATCGCTACGGCAATGCCTATGAAACCGATCTGAACGCAAGTTGGGAGATTGACGTTTTCGGTGGACTGCGACGCGGTCGCCAGGCTGCACTGGCTGACTATCAGGCTTCTGAGGCGGGTGTCGCCGCGACCCGCCTTGCCGTCGCCAGCCAAACGGCCGATAGCTATATCACCCTGCGCGGATTACAAGCCCGGCTGGCAATCGCTGACAAACAGGTCAGTACGCAGCAGGAGTTGCTGGATAAAGTACAACTCCTCCACAGTAAAGGGCTGGCGCCCGAGTATCAGCTCCGTCAGACAGAAGGAGCCCTGGCGCAGGTTCAGGCAACCGTGCCGGTTCTCCGGACAGGGATTGATGCCGCCATAAATGCATTAGACGTCATGCTCGGTACGCCCCCCGGTACCCATCGCGCTCAGTTAGCTTCCCCGGGCGCCATTCCGCAGGCTCCGCAGATAGCCTCAACAGGCACACCTGCCGACCTGCTGCGCCGCAGGCCCGATATTATCGTGGCAGAACGCCGCCTCGCCGCGTCCAGCGCACGCATCGGCGTAGCCGTCAGCGAGTATTATCCGAAGTTTTCACTCAGTGCATTGCTCGGCAGCGCAACGGCCGTTTCAAGCGGCAACCTGTTCTCCGGCGATGCCAGCCAGTCGGCAGCCGTGCTGGGACTACGCTGGCGTCTGTTCGATTTTGGCCGTATCAATGCCCGGATAGATCAGGCTAAAGGCCAGGAGGCGGAAGCGCTCGCCGCTTACCGTCTGTCAGTGTTACACGCCACTGAAGACGTTGAAAACGCGTTCTCCGCCCTGGTCAATCGTGAATCACAGACCGCAGCGCTCACCAGGGGCGAAACCGCCCTGGCCAGCGCCCGCCAGTCGTCTTTCATCGCCTTCCAGCAAGGAACCGCCAGCCTGATTGACGTCCTGCACAACGATGAAACCCTATTGCAGGCTTCCGACGCCAGAGCGCAGGCGCAGACCGAATCTGCACGCACAGCTGTAGCTACGTTCCGGGCGCTCGGAGGCGGCTGGCAGCCGCCAGAAACCGCCACCCGGACGCCATAGGGCGCAGAGAATCTTCACGTAACTGAGGGCAAACAGCGCCACAGACGTGGCTACCCTTTACCGTGAATAACACCGCAGGGCCGTACTGATAACCGGGGGACGGATGAAAAGGATAGGTATTCTGGGCGATGATATGTTAACCGAAAAACTGGTCAGCGGATTGTTTCAGGCGGTACCGGACGCACAGGTGTTTCTCTCCCCCGGGAACAGCGAGCGGGCTCAAAGACTGGCGAGAGAATATCCCTGCTGGACCCTGGATAATCACCAGGCGGATTTGGTGAAGAGTTCGCGCGTCAATATGCCGCACAGGGAAAATCACTTATTCTGCTAGCCCGGCGGCTCAATAAGCTTGAGTTGCTGGCAGATGAATTACGCACGCGTTTTAAGATTGATGTATGGCTTCAGTAAGGGCGAATTTCGCTTATTCAGTGCCAGCAAATATTTTGCTTCGTCGTAGCGGATTATGGTCTTCCAGCAACAGTAACCTATTCTGACCCACTTGAATGCCAGTGCCCGGACCGCGGATTGTATCGGCGCGATGCCCGATTCCATCAAACACCCGGAGCCAGTAGACCAGGGTTGTCACGCTCATAATCCCCCCTTTCGCCTCCTCTCCAGCACTACCTGGCGCTGCGGATCGTAACCTTTTGTAATCCATGTGCGAAATTGCTGCCTGCGTTCCCTTGCTTGTAACAGTGATATAGAAGGATAATCGCCTATGCTGAGTGGTACGGGCTTATCTCGCCAGCGGTCACCATGACGCCGCCAGTGAGTGAAAGCCTGACGTTTAATCCATGCGAATCAGAAACGAGCGCGATTTTATCGCGACGTTTGCCGGGCGCCTGTCTGAGTTTGGTATCGATAAGCCGTGTGTACACTCCTTTTTCGGATACGCAGAAATGGACACAAAATCTGTCAATCAGAGCTATTCTCTCGCAACCAGCATAAAGCATGATAAAGCGACGATTAAACGTAAGGCGTTGATATGAAGAAAATATTTAAACTAAAATCAAACATCCTAAATGGCTATCAAGTGATAATCTATGCCCTCCGATAATATTTACGCCGAGAAACGCCTGCCAAGCCCTTTCCGGCATACCTGGGGCCTGTTTTATCGCGATACGACCGCGATGATCGGCTTTTATGGTTTTATCGCCCTGCTACTGCTGTGCCTGTTGGGCGGCGTGCTGGCGCCTTACGGTCTCGATCAACAGTTCCTCGGTTATCAGTTACTGCCGCCCTCCTGGTCGCGTTATGGCGATGTCTCCTTCTTTCTCGGCACCGACGATTTAGGCCGCGATGTATTAAGCCGCTTACTGAGCGGCGCCGCGCCGACTGTCGGTTCAGCGATGCTGGTTACCGTCCTTGCCGCTGTTTGCGCCATGGTGATCGGTGTGCTGGCGGGTCTGACTCACGGCCTGCGCTCGGCGATATTGAACCATATTCTTGATACGCTGCTGTCGATTCCTTCGCTGCTGCTGGCGATCGTGGTGGTGGCGTTTCTCGGACCTCGCCTCGAACACGCATTACTGGCCGTATGGCTGGCGATACTGCCACGTCTGGTGCGCGCCATTTACAGCGCGGTCCATGATGAACTGGAGAAGGATTATGTGATCGCCGCACGGCTTGATGGCGCCAGTAGCTTTAATATCCTCTGGCACACCATTTTACCGAATATTTTATCGATTCTGGTGACGGAGTTTACCCGCGCAATGTCAATGGCGATTCTTGATGTTGCGGCACTGGGTTTTCTCGACCTCGGCGCACAGCTGCCCTCGCCGGAATGGGGAACGATGCTGGGTGATGCGCTGGAGCTGATTTATGTTGCCCCCTGGACAGTGATGCTGCCTGGAGCGGCGATTATGATAAGCGTACTGATTGTTAACCTGCTGGGCGACGGCGTCCGCCGCGCCATTGAAGCGGGGGTGGAATAATGCCATTACTCGATATTCGCAATCTGACGATTGAATTTATGACCGCCGACGGGCCGGTAAAAGCGGTTGATCGCGTCAGCATGACGCTAAACGAGGGTGAAGTACGCGGCCTGGTGGGCGAATCCGGATCCGGTAAAAGTCTGATAGCGAAAGCGATTTGCGGCGTAACCAAAGATAACTGGCGGGTCACCGCCGACCGTATGCGCTTTGACGATATCGATCTGCTGCACCTGTCGCCACGCGAACGCCGCCGCCTCGTCGGCCATAACGTGTCGATGATCTTCCAGGAACCGCAATCCTGTCTTGATCCGTCAGAGAGTATTGGTCGCCAGATTATGCAGGCGATCCCCGGCTGGACCTATAAAGGCCGCTGGTATCAGCGCTTCCGCTGGCGTCATCGCCGTGCCATCGAACTGCTGCATCGCGTCGGGATCAAAGATCACCGCGATATTATGCGCAGCTTTCCCTATGAACTGACCGACGGCGAATGCCAGAAAGTGATGATTGCCATTGCGCTGGCAAACCAGCCACGTCTGCTGATTGCCGATGAGCCGACCAACGCCATGGAGCCCACCACCCAGGCGCAAATTTTCCGTCTGCTGACGCGTCTTAATCAGAACAATAACACCACCATTCTGTTGATCAGCCATGACCTGCAGATGATGAGCCACTGGGCCGACCGGATTAATGTGATGTACTGCGGTCAGACGGTGGAAAGCGCGCAAAGTGAAGAGCTGATCTCCGCGCCGCATCATCCGTACACTCAGGCGCTGATCCGCGCCATGCCGGACTTTGGCCGGGCGCTGCCGCATAAAAGCCGGCTGAATACCCTGCCGGGGGCGATTCCGTCACTGGAACATTTACCGATAGGCTGCCGCCTCGGACCGCGTTGTCCGTATGCCCAGAAAAAATGCATTGATACGCCGCGTCTGAGCGGCAACCGATCGCATCTGTTTGCCTGTCACTTCCCACTGAATATGGAGGGTCAGTGATGGTTGAAACGCTACTTGAAGTGCGTAATCTCAGCAAAACTTACCGCTATCGTACCGGGCTATTTCGTCGTCAGCATGTGGAAGCGGTAAAAACCATCAGTTTTACCCTGCGGGAAAAACAGACCCTGGCGATTATCGGCGAAAACGGCTCGGGTAAATCCACGCTGGCCAAAATGCTGAGCGGGATGATCGCGCCCAGCGAAGGCGAAATTCTGATCGATGATCACCCGCTGGAATATGGCGATTACGGCTATCGCAGCCAGCGCATTCGCATGATTTTTCAGGATCCGTCAACCTCGCTGAACCCCCGCCAGCGTATCAGCCAGATCCTCGAATTACCGCTGCGGCTGAATAGCGAGCTTGATGCCGCCGGGCGCGAAAAGCGTATTATCGCCACCCTGCGCCAGGTCGGTTTGCTGCGCGACCATGCGGCCTATTATCCGCATATGCTGGCCCCCGGACAAAAACAGCGTATTGGCCTTGCCCGCGCCCTGATCCTGCAACCAAAGGTGATTATCGCCGATGAAGCGCTGGCTTCGCTGGATATGTCGATGCGCTCACAGCTGATTAACCTGATGCTTGAATTGCAGGATAAACACGGTATCTCTTATATTTACGTCACCCAGCATCTGGGCATGATGAAACATATCAGCGACCAGTTGCTGGTAATGCATCAGGGTGAAGTGGTGGAACGCGGTAGTACTGCCGATGTGCTCGCCAGCCCGCTGCATGATTTAACCAAACGCCTGATCACCAGCCATTTTGGTGAAGCATTAACTGCCGATGCCTGGCGACGAGACCTTTGATTTAGCTGCAGTTAATAAATCTGCTGCGCAACGGGATGCATCAATGCGTCCCCGGCGGGTTTGCAACATGTCGGCTTACGCCGTGAAAAGACTCGTGCTAGAATGCCGGGTCGATTAACGTCGGTCGCTTATTTATTGTCCAGCGCGGCCGCCAACAACAATGACCATAAGGATTACAGCTATGGGTTTTCTTTCCGGTAAGCGCATTCTGGTTACTGGCGTTGCCAGTAAACTCTCTATCGCATACGGTATTGCGCACGCGATGCACAAACAGGGCGCTGAACTGGCTTTCACCTACCAAAACGACAAACTGAAAGGTCGTGTGGAGGAGTTTGCTAAAGAGCTGGGCTCTGACATCGTTCTGCCTTGTGACGTTGCTGAAGATGAGAGCATCAAAGCGCTGTTTACTGAACTGGCAAAAACCTGGCCAAAATTTGATGGATTTGTTCACTCCATCGGCTTCGCACCGGCTGACCAGCTGGATGGCGATTATGTGAATGCGGTGACCCGCGAAGGCTTTAAAATCGCCCACGATATCAGCGCCTATAGCTTTGTTGCCATGGCGAAAGAGTGCCGCGCGCTGCTGAACCCGAACGCTGCGCTGCTGACGCTCTCTTATCTGGGCGCTGAGCGTGCGATCCCTAACTACAACGTAATGGGTCTGGCGAAAGCCTCACTGGAAGCTAACGTGCGCTACATGGCTAACGCCATGGGCCCGGACAGCGTCCGTGTGAACGCCATTTCTGCCGGTCCAATCCGTACTCTGGCGGCATCAGGCATCAAAGATTTCCGTAAAATGCTGGCGCATTGCGAAGCGGTTACCCCAATTCGCCGTACCGTGACCACTGAGGATGTCGGCAACTCTGCTGCCTTCCTGTGTTCCGATCTCGCTGCCGGCGTTACCGGTGAAGTTCTGCACGTCGATGGCGGTTTCAGTATCGCCGCGATGAACGAGCTGGAACTGAAATAACTCTGCCGGGCGAGGCCTGCCTCGCCCTTCTCCGCGCGTTACCCCCACGACTTATTCAGTTATGCCCTGAATCACTCCCGCCAACCTGAAGTATCACCGGTATATACCTTCCCGCTATTAATTATCACTTAACATTCTTTGGTTCATTGGTCCTGTTAGGTCAGGATAACTGTGCCATTCAGGCCCGGCGTATCCCTTTCTTCCCCTTTTCATCGTCGAACGTCCGGGTCAGTTAACTTGAAAAAGGAATGACCATGGAACAACGCCGTTATCCCGGCAACAATCACTGGTACCACGAAACACAATCCAGTGTTTATGCTGAGCAGGAGTCGCCGCTGGTTCCCGAAGCTGCAGAGCTGGAAGACCGTTTTCTGCTCGGTCTGATGCAACAGACGACAGGGCCGTTGCTGCCGACGCTACAATCTCAACGCTCTGCTTTGCAGGCGTCGCGCGACCTCAGCAAAATTCTGTTGCCCGATACGCTGCATACTTCGCTGACCCATACACTGACGCTTTACGATCGCCTGTGTACCGCTCTGACGGTGGCGCAGGTAACCGGTATCCAGCGCCTGTGCAACCATTATGCGGCGCGGCTGACCCCCCTACCGGGGCCAGACTCGTCACGGGAAAGCAATAACCGTCTGACGCAAATCACCCAATATTCGCGCCAGCTGGCCAGCCAGCCGACGCTGATCGATAGCGCAGCCCTGCGACGGCTGGAAGAGGTTGGTCTGACCGAACCCGATATTATTACCTTCAGCCAGCTAATTGGCTTTATCAGTTACCAGGCGCGCGTCGTCGCCGGAATTCAGGCCCTGATGGCGCTGCCAGTACGCTGGATACCGGGCATCAGCACGCCGGCGGATGCCGATGCGGCGCGTTTTGCGGTGCAGCCACAGTGGCAGCCGCAACTGCCGCCGGTGGAGTTGCGCTATGCCAGTGCAGAACAGCTGGAAGCCCTCACCTTCTGCCAGACGCAGCAGGCGTTGCAACAAAGCGCCTGGCTGTTTGCCCACGATGCGCAGGCGCTGTACGGCTGGACTCAACTGCTGACCATGCTGGAAGATCAGCAAACCGGGCAGGACCTGCTGGGCGCCGCGGTCAGCGCCCGGATTAACGGCAGCGCCAGCTGTTTTTATCTTTATCAGGGTGAGTGGCGTGAGCCCTTGATTCAGGGCATCGACGACGCGCTGAACGCCAGTAAAACACAGCCACTGGCGCACGCGGTGATCCAGGCTGCGGCGCAGCTGACCCGCTCGCCGGAGCGTTTTAGCGCCGCCCATCTGCAACCCCTGGTTGAAGCAGGCGTATCGCAACCGGCGTTGTTCAGACTGATTCTGCATGTGGCATTTGCCAACTGGAATAACCGCCTGATGCAAACGCTTGGCGGCTAAACCGGATTACCATTGCGGCGCTGGGCCGTCACTAAGCCAGCTGCGAACCTCATCAAAAAAGTGCTGAGCCAGCGGCGTGGCCCGGCCTGGCTCGGCGATAACCACCGCCGCATGGCGTGACATCGGTTCAATCAGCAGCTTACGTCGCTGCAACTCCGGCGTCATGGTGGGCAGCAGATGGCCAACCGGTGAAATCAGGCAGCCAAGGCCGACCTGTACTGCCTGCAACAACTGAAAAATCGAGGCGGTTTCCAGCACTACGCGTAGCGTCAGGTCAGCGGCACGGAAATGGCTGTCGATATAACGGCGGAAATAGCGCGTTGGCTCGGCAAGGCATAGCGGTTGTCCGGCGGCTTCGTCCAGCGTCAGCGGCGCATCCCCCTGCAGCTGCGGAAAATACTGCGGGTGGAACAGCAGCTCAACGCCATTATCCTGCAGTGATTCCGCCTGAAAATGCAGCTCGCGCAGCGTTACCCGTTCAAAGAAACCAATCCCCACATCCACCGTATGACTGTTCAGAGCCTCCAGCAGCTGATCTGCACTGAGCACCGCGACGCGGTAATCCAGTTGCGGATAGCGCGCGCTGATCGCCTTGAGCATCAGCGGAAGCGGGATGCTGCATTGCGGCACGACGCCAATACGCAGGGTGCCATTGACGCCATGCTTCAGTGACTCGACTTCCAGTTTTAACCCCTGATAAACCGAGACGATTTCACGCGCCCATACCAGCACCCGCTCCCCTTCGGCGGTAAAACCAGCGAAGTTATTGCTGCGATTGATCAGTCCCAGCCCCAGTTCCCGTTCAAGGTTTTTCAGGCGCATCGACAAGGTGGGCTGGCTGACAAAGCTGGCTTCTGCGGCACGACCAAAATGGCGCTCGCGTTCCAGATTGCACAGATAAATTAATTGCTTTATATCCATTTTTTTCAATATCTTAAAAAAGATAACAAAAACCCACCGGCGGGTGGGCTTAGGGGACTGGCAATGCATACTTCAATCGGTTTTACTGGCATAGATCCCCTCCCTGACAGATATCAGCCGCAAGTTGCTCAGTATTGATGCCACTATTATCGCTGATCTTAAGATGGGGATCCAATAAGCCTGCGACTGATATCAGGCTACTCCCCTGCCTGCCGGCAGGGGAAGCTCCCGCCACTAACCCAGATACTCGATAATCGACAGACCGCCGTTATAGTCGGTGCTGTAGATAATGCCCTGCGCATCGACAAACACATCACAGGACTGAATCACCTGCGGCCGCCCCGGACGGGTATCCATCATTCGCGCCGGTGCGGCAGGCACCAGCGCCGCGGTTTCAACCGGGCGGTAAGGGTTGCTGATATCATAGGCGCGCACGCCGGCATTCTGATAGGTGGCAAAAATCAGCGTCGAACTGATAAAGCTGCCGGGCCGGTTCTCATGCAAATTATGCGGACCAAAATGTGCGCCTTTCGCCACATAATCCACCTCATCCGGCTGCGGGAAGGTAGAGATACTGACCGGATTCGCCGGTTCACGAATATCAAATAACCAGATCAGTTTCTCACCATCTTGCTGATTATCCAGTACCGCTTCATCCAGAACCACCAGCAGATCGCGGTCCGGTAACGGCAACGCGGTATGCGTACCGCCGCCAAACGGCGGACTCCAGTTACGATGACTGATCAACTTTGGCTGACTGCGGTCTTTTACATCGAGGATCGTCAGACCACCATCGCGCCAGCTGCCATAAGCGGTATCGCCGCTGATAATCGCATGATGTAATGCGTAGCGTTTGCCTTCCGGCCACTGCGCCTGCTCCCCGGCTGCCTGGTTCATCCCTGGCAGCCACCAGCGCCCCGCCACTTCCGGTTTGCGCGGGTCGGCGAGATCAATGGTAAGAAAGATATAGTCGCTAAACCCCTCAATCAGCGCCGACACATAGGCCCAGCGTCCGCCCACATACCAGATACGGTGAATACCGATGCCATTAAGCGACAGAAAACCGATCTCACGCGGCTTATCCGGCGTTGAGATATCAAATACGCGCAGACCTGCGCTCCAGCCTTTATCCCTGACGTCACTCACCGTCTCAGCAACGGAGCGGGTGTAGTAGACTTTTTCATCCGCAAAGCGGGTATCGGCAAACAGGTCGCGGGCGTTAATCACCAGCAACAGATCATCATGCGCCTGTAAATGCACATTCCAGGTACCCGGCGGCGCGGCGACAAAGCCTGCGGTTTTCGGGTTCTTCGCATCGCGCACATCGACAATCGAAAAACCCTGCGACACCATATGGCCGATATAAGCAAAACCGCGATGCACCATCAGTTGCACGCCATCCGGTCGGCCGCCCTGGTCGCTATGGCCGATCAGCCGCATATTGCGGCTGTAGTCGGGACGCGGTAATTCACTACTCATGACCGCTCCTTATTTATTTTTTGCCTGTAATGTGGCAAACCACGGCTGGATAAAGTCTTCCGTTTGTCCCCAGCCCGGAATGATTTTACCCAGACCGGCCACGTTTACCGCCCCCGGCTGACTGACCAGCAGCGCCTGAGGGATCACCGCAGCTTTAAAGTCATAGGTCGCCGGCGTCGGCTCACCCGCAATCTTATTGGCGATCAGACGCACATTGGTGGCGCCTATCAGTTTCGGATCGACCGCCACGCTCACTTTCCACGGGCTGCCCGCTTCACGCATCAGCTGCAGATCCTGGTTAGATACATCAATACTGTAGAGTTTGATCTCGGTACGGCCATTCTCCTTCAGCGCTTTGTAGGCCCCCTGGCTAAAGGCATCCCAGGTTCCCCAGATAGCATCAACTTTGCCTTTCGGATACTTGGCCAGTATCGCCCCCACTTTATTGGCGGTATCGCCCTGCACATCAGAAGAGACCGCGCCAATCGATTCCAGTTCATGAATCCCCGGGTTCTGTTTCAGCAACGTCTGCCAGGCCGCCTGACGACGCTCCATTGGCGGGAAACCGGCCACCCACAGCTTGATAATATTCGCCTTGCCGTTGAAATCTTTAATCAACTGGCCAGCCGACAGATTGGTCAGCGAAGCATCGTCCTGCTGCGTAACGGTTACCCCGGGGATGGCGCCATTCACTGCGGTATCAAATACCGTTACCGCAATGCCGGCGTCAGAGATACGTTTTACTAACTGCGTGGAATAGGGATCGCGCCCCTGAGAAAGGATAATACCGTCATATTTCTGACTAATCGCCTGATTAACAAAATCCTGGAAACGCGCATCATCGCCGTTGCTGAGAAAAGTGCTGACCTTAAAGCCGAGTTTCTTACCTTCCTGAATCGCACCAGCGACAAACTGGGTGGTGTTATCGTCGGAGCCAAGATTACGGATCACCGCGATACGGATCGGGCCATCGTGTGCAGCGATCGCCTGTGGAACCGGGGCCGGCGTCGCAGCAAAGCCCGGCAGCGCATTAAGTAATCCCAAAGCCAATAAAGAGAGCGAGAGTTTTTTCATTATAATTCCCTGTTTGTTGTAATTTAGGTCGCTGGATACCCATGACAGGCGCTGTCGCCTGCGGACATCGCCTGTTACCAATAATGAATTGATTCAACACATATTTCATATTGCTGACTGGCAGGCAATGACAGAAATAGCATAAGATACAATTAAACGTTATTAGCCATCCGGATGTCCAGATATAACATCAGGTTAGTGAAGTTATCTGGCAGCGCGCATTTCACCACCAGACACCGCGCCGCACTGACGTCCCACATTACAAGGACTTATTATGAGCAATACCGATATTCGCGTCGTCCCCGGCCCGGCTAACTACTACTCGCACCCCGGTGCCTTCGCGCGTCTCAACGAATTATATAGCGACGAGGCATTGTCGCGCGCGGTATGGGTGTTTGGCGAACGCGCCATCGCCGCTGCGACGCCATTCCTGCCGGCAGCATTTAACGCGCCTGGCGCAAAACATCTGCTGTTTAAAGGCCACTGTAGCGAAAGCGATGTGGCGCAACTGGCGGCGGACGCCGGCACCGATCGCGCCGTGGTGATTGGTATCGGCGGCGGCGCCTTGCTGGATAGCGCCAAAGCGCTGGCACGTAAACTTGGCGTCCCGGTGGTCGCCATGCCGACGATTGCCGCCACCTGTGCCGCCTGGACGCCGCTCTCGGTCTGGTATAATGATGCCGGCCAGGCGCTGGGCTACGAGATTTTCAACGATGCCAATCATCTGGTACTGGTGGAGCCGCAAATTCTGCTGGAGGCACCGGCGGAGTATTTACTGGCAGGCATCGGTGATACGCTGGCGAAATGGTATGAGGCCGTGGTGCTGGCCCCGTCACCGCAGGATTTGCCGCTGACCGTGCGTCTGGGGCTGGATGCAGCGCTGACTATCCGTGATGTGCTGCTCGATCACAGCGAAGCGGCGCTGGCGGATCAGCAACGTGGGGTACTGACGCAGGCGTTTCGCGATGTGGTGGACGCGATTATTGCCGGTGGCGGGATGGTCGGCGGACTGGGTGAACGCTTCACCCGCATTGCCGCCGCTCATGCGGTGCACAACGGCCTGACGGTGCTGCCGCAGACCGATCGGTTCCTGCATGGCACCAAAGTGGCGTACGGTATTCTGGTACAAAGCGCCCTGCTCGGTCAGGATGAGGTGCTGGCGCAGCTGATTGCCGCTTATCAGCGTTTCCACCTGCCGACCACCCTGGCGCAGCTGGAAGTCGATATTAACGATCGCGATGCACTGGATCGGGTGATTGCCCATACCCTGCGCCCGGTGGAATCGATACATTATCTGCCGGTCACGCTTACTGCCGATAGATTGCGCGCCGCATTTGAAAAAGTGGAAACCGCTGGCCGTCCGGCCTGAGTCCCCTTCATTCACAGGAGTCATAATGTCTGAATTAAACGCACAGCCACTGTCCTGGGGTCATGGACCCGCAGTGTTTGAAGTATTCCTTGAACCCACCTGTCCCTACTCGGTGCGCGCTTTTAATAAGCTCGACGCGCTACTGGCGCAGGTGGGTGAAGATAAGCTAACGGTGAAAATTCGTCTGCAGTCGCAACCCTGGCATCTGTTCTCCGGCGTCATTGTCCGCTGCATCCTGGCGGCATCGACGCTGCCTGATGGCAAGGCGGCCGCACGCGCGGTGCTAAAAGCGGTGGCCGACCATCGTGAAGAGTTTGAGTTTACCGACCACTGCAGCGGCCCGAATATGGATGCCACGCCGCAGCAGATTATCGATCGTATCGAAAGCTACAGCGGCGTGCAGCTGGCTGCAGCCTTTGCTCGTCCTGAACTGCAGAGCGAAATAAAATGGCACTGTAAATACGCGCGCCAGAACGGGATCCACGTGTCGCCAACCTTCCTGGTCAACGGTCTGGTGCAGGCGGATCTCGGCAGCGGGGATGATATCAGCGTCTGGGCGCAGCGTATTCTGGCGTAGTCAGCGTTAACCACCGCACTCAGGCCACGCCGAGTGCGGTTTTCACTTCATGAGCAATTTTTTCCACCTGGGGGCCATAGATCACCTGCACATCATGATCGCTGACCCGGTTAACGCCGTTAGCGCCGGTGGTCATCAGCGTCTGGTCTACCACCTCTTTCATCTCTTTCACCCGCACCCGTAAGCGGGTAAAGCAGCAATCGACATCTTCTATATTACTCTCGCCCCCCAGCCCGCTGATAATCACTTTGGTGCGCTCATCCGCCGCTACCGGCGCCGCCGTCTCTGGCTCATCGGACTCCCGTCCCGGCGTTTCCACATTCATCCGGCGGATAATAAAACGAAAACTGTAGTAGTAGACCGGAACATAGATTAGCCCCAGCAGGATACTCCACCACCACTGAGTTTTACTGCCGCCGAGGATACCAAACACCAGCAGGTCGATAGCCCCGCCCTGGACATTGCCGATCATCAGATGCATCACCGACATCAACATAAAAGAGAGGCCGCTCAGCAGCGCATGCAGGATATACAGCAGCGGTGAGACAAAAATAAAGCAGAATTCCAGCGGTTCAGTAATGCCGGTGGTAAACGAGGTTAAGGCGCCCGCCAGCACCAGCGCCCTGACACGCTGTTTATGCTCCGGTCGCGCGCTGTGATAGATAGCCAGCGCCGCCGCCGGCAGGCCAAACATCATCACCGGAATTTTACCCTGCGCCAGGAAGCGCGTGGCTTCACGCACCGTATCGTCAGGGATCAGGCCTGGACTGGTCAGCGCGGCATTAAAGATATTCAGCGCACCAACGATACTCTGATTATCAACGTTGGCGATGCCGCCAATTGGCGTAAAGCGCACGGTTTCATTCAGGATATGATGCAGACCGGTGGGGATCAGCAGACGCTCAAAGGTGCCGTACAGAAAGGCGCCATACTGGCCGCTTTTACCAATCAGCTCCCCCACCCAGGCAATGCCCGCGCCAATGCCTGGCCAGACAGTGGCCAGCAGGATCCCCACCAGCGGCAGTACGACGACGGTAACAATCGGCACAAAACGCCGTCCGCCAAAAAAGCCGATCGCCGTTGGCAGTTGCTGGGTATAGAAGCGATTATGAATCGCCACCGTTATTAAGCCGGCAATCACCCCGCCCAGCACGCTCATGTTGTAGGTAAAGATGCCGAGCATGTCGATATATTCTGCGGAAGTCATCATCGCCGTGGTCTGGTCCATACCGGATTTCTGCAGCGCTTCAGCGGTGGTGGTCGCCGCAGTCAGTCCTTTCGCCGCCAGCGTAGCGCTGACTCCGACATGCATGGCAATAAATCCGATGACGGCGGCAAAAGCCGCCGTCGGCTTCTCCGCTTTCGCCAGGCCGATGGCGCTGGCCACCGCAAAGAATACCGGCAGATTGGCAAACAGCGCCCCGGCCACCTTACGAATAAAGCCGATAATCAGCTGCGGCGTGTGTAACTGCGCAAAAGCCTCTCCGGTGACCGCCGGATTTTGCAGCGCGGCGGCAACCCCGAGAAAAATCCCGGCGGCGGCAATCACCGAGATCGGCATCATCAGCGCCTTGCCGAAGGCGTGAACTTTACTGCCAAAATCTTTCATAACCCGCCCCTGTAGCAGCCTGTGAAAGATTAATTATTAGTCAACAAATTGATAAAGGGGCGCAATTGCCCGCTGCGTTCCGGGTAAAGCTTGAACAGCGTCACAGTTTCGCCCGCCGCACGATAAACCGCAGCTATCACACCATTCAGTCAATCAATTAGACAAAATGGGGTGGCGGTTGCAGACTTTGCGCCGAAAGCAGTAATAATTCATTAACAACTCATAAACATAAAACCTGCATCCATTATGAAATTTAAATCAGAAATAAAGCCTTACCAGGCCGCTGCGGGCGGCTGGGGTTCACTGGAAGCCACCACGCGTTTTGTGTTTGACAGCAAACAAGTTTTGAAAAACATGCGCAATTTAATGCGCATGAACAAAGCGAAAGGGTTTGACTGCCCGGGCTGCGCATGGGGTGATGACAATAAAAGCACCTTCAGTTTTTGTGAAAACGGCGCCAAAGCGGTCACCTGGGAAGCCACCCGCCGTTTTATCGATGCCGAATTTTTTGCCGCTCACAGTGTGGCAACCTTGTATCAACAAAGTGATTATTTCCTTGAGTATCAGGGGCGTCTTACTGAGCCGTTGCGCTACAACCGCGCCACCGATCATTATGAGCCAATCAGCTGGGATGATGCGTTCGCATTAATCGCCCGCCATCTGCATGCGATGGACAATCCGCATCAGCTGGAACTTTATACCTCCGGGCGCGCCAGTAACGAGGCCTCCTGGCTCTATCAGCTCTTTGGCCGGATGTTCGGCACCAATAACTTTCCTGACTGCTCCAATATGTGCCACGAGGCCAGCGGCGCCGGACTGAAACGCAGTATCGGCGTCGGCAAAGGCACCATTCGCCTTGATGATTTCGACCATGCCGATGCGATTTTCGTTTTTGGGCAGAACCCGGGGACCAACCATCCGCGCATGCTGCACAGCCTGCGTCACGCGGCGGACCACGGGGCGAAAATTGTTACCTTTAATACCCTGCGTGAACGTGGCCTTGAGCGTTTTGCCGATCCACAAAAACCGCTGGAAGTCGTCACCTCCAAAGCCGGCACCATCAGCTCCACCTATTATCAGCCTAACCTCGGCGGTGATATGGCGGCGATCCGCGGCATGGTCAAAGTGCTGCGGGAGACGCATCTCACGCGGATTGCTGCCGGAGAAAAAGGTCTGTTTGACGAGGCGTTTATTCAGGCCAATACCGAAGGGGTTGATGCCTATCTGGCGCAAGTTGCCGCCACAGAGTGGGCGCAAATTGAACAGCAGTCCGGCCTGACGCAACAACAGATCCGCGAAGCGGCGGCGATCTATCAGAGCGCGGAACGGGTGATCTGTACCTGGGCGATGGGTGTCACCCAGCATAAACACTCGGTCGATACGGTACGTGAAATCGTTAATCTGCAGTTGCTGTTTGGCCAGCTCGGCAAACCGGGAGCCGGTCTCTGCCCGGTGCGCGGTCACAGTAATGTGCAGGGCAACCGCACCATGGGTATTGATGAGAAGCCGACGAAAGCCTTTCTCGACAGTATGGCGAATCACTTCGGCTTTGAACCGCCACGCAACATCGGTCATAACACCGTCGAAGCGCTGGAAGCGATGCTGCGCGATGAGATCAAGGTACTGATCGCTCTCGGCGGTAACCTCGCGGCGGCGGCGCCGGACAGTCCGCGTACCGAAGAAGCATTGAGCCGCTGTCAGCTGACGGTACAGATCAGTACCAAGCTGAACCGCAGTCATCTGGTGCCGGGCCGTCAGGACGCGCTGATCCTGCCTACCCTTGGCCGTACCGAACAGGATATTCAGGCCAGTGGTCCGCAGTTTATTACCGTTGAAGACTCCTTCAGTATGGTGCATGCCTCCGAAGGGGTGGGAAAACCGCTTGCCGATACCCAGCGCTCAGAAACCGCCATTGTTGCCGGTATCGCCAACGCGGTGCTGGGCGGTGAAAAACTCGACTGGCTGGATCTGGCGAGTAATTATGACAAGATCCGTGACCATATTGCCGCCACGATTCCAGGCTTTAAAGATTTCAATCAGCAGTGTGAGCTGCCGGGGGGATTCTGGCTTGGTAACGCCGCCGCTGAACTGCGCTTTAATACCCTGAACAATAAGGCGCAGTTTAGCGCTGCCGCACTGCCGGACTCCCTGTTCCCGCAGTTGGGCGAGACCAAAGTACCGTTCACCCTGCAAACCCTGCGTTCGCACGATCAGTACAACACCACCATTTACGGTCTTGATGACCGCTATCGCGGCGTCTATGGCCAGCGTGAAGTGCTGTTTATCCATCCCGATGATATGGCGGAACTGGGCCTGCAGGCAGGCGAAAACGTCGATATTGAAACGCTGTGGAATGACGGCATCACCCGCCGGGTCAGCGGCTTTAAGCTGGTGCCTTACGCGATTCCGCGCGGTAATCTGGCTGCCTATTATCCGGAAACCAACCCGCTGGTTCCGCTGTCAAGTTTTGGCGACGGCAGCGGTACGCCGACCTCAAAATCAGTGCCGGTAAAAATATCTTTGTCGCTGCCAGTGGCCAGCCAGCGCATCGCCTGACCCACCTTTCGGCGGTTTCAGTTGCAGGTCAGGACCGTCTGGCCTGCGCTGAAAACCGCAATTGATCCTTGCCCGCAGACGGTTAATCGCGTAAAACTGTCAGCCGCTCTTAGGCCACGAAAATAACTCATTATGTTCCAGGATAACCCGCTGCTCGCGCAGCTGAAACAGAAGCTCCACTCCCAGACGCCGCGCGTTGAAGGTGTGGTAAAAGGCACTGAAAAAGGATTCGGCTTTTTAGAAGTCGATGCACAGAAAAGCTATTTCATCCCGCCGCCGCAGATGAAAAAAGTGATGCATGGCGATCGGGTGATTGCCGTGGTGCAGACTGACAAAGATCGTGAAATTGCCGAGCCGGAAAAACTGGTTGAGCCTTTTCTGACGCGTTTTGTTGGCCGGGTGCAGAAGAAAGACGATCGTCTGTCGATTGTTCCCGATCATCCGTTGATCAAGGATGCCATTCCCTGCCGTCCGGATCGCAGCGTTGAGCACGATTTTCAGGCTGGTGACTGGGCGGTGGCCGAAATGCGTCGCCATCCGCTGAAGGGCGACCGCAGTTTTTACGCCGAGTTAACCCATTTTATTACCACTGCGGATGACCATCTGGCGCCGTGGTGGGTGACGCTGTCGCGCCATAACCTGGAACGCGAAGCGCCGGAAGTCTCTGCCGCCGCGATGCTCGATGAGCAGTTGCAGCGCGAAGATCTGACCGCACTGGAGTTTGTCACCATCGACAGCGCCAGCACCGAAGATATGGATGACGCATTGTATGTGGAAGAGACGGCGGATGGCTCGCTGTTGCTGACCATCGCCATCGCCGATCCGACCGCCTATGTTCCGGTGGGGAGTGAACTGGACGCGATTGCCGCCGAGCGCGCCTTCACCAACTATCTGCCAGGCTTTAATATCCCGATGCTGCCACGTCAGCTGTCGGATGATATCTGCTCCCTGCGGCCACAGGTGCGTCGCCCGGTTCTCGCCTGTCGCGTCACGGTTGCCGCCGACGGTACGCTGTCTGACGATATTCACTTCTTTGCCGCCTGGATCGAATCTAAAGCCAAGCTGGTGTATGACAACGTCTCTGACTGGCTGGAGAATAGCGGCGAATGGCAGCCGGAATCGGCAGCCATTGCGCATCAGATCCGTCTGCTGCACCGTCTGTGTCTGGCACGTAGCGAGTGGCGTCAGAACCATGCGCTGGTGTTTAAAGATCGCCCTGACTACCGTTTCCTGCTGGGTGAGAAAGGCGAAGTGCTGGATATTATTGCTGAGCCGCGCCGCATTGCTAACCGCATTGTCGAAGAAGCGATGATCACCGCCAATATCTGCGCCGCCATTGTGTTGCGCGATAAGCTCGGCTTTGGCGTGTATAACGTTCATCTTGGCTTTGACAGCACCAATGCTGAACAGGCGGCGGCGATTCTGGCGGCTAACGGGGTTACCGTTGATCCGGCGGCCATTGTCACGCTGGACGGCTTCCGTGCCCTGCGTCGTGAACTGGACTCGCATCCGACCCAGTTCCTTGACAGCCGCATTCGTCGTTTCCAGTCGTTTGCTGAAATCAGCACCGAGCCAGGCCCGCACTTTGGTCTGGGTCTGGAGGCGTATGCCACCTGGACCTCTCCGATCCGTAAGTACGGCGATATGATTAACCATCGTCTGCTGAAAGCGATCATCAAGGGTGAAGCCATTGACCGTCCGCTGGATGAACTGACGGTGAAAATGAGCGAACGTCGCCGTCTCAACCGTATGGCTGAACGCGATGTTGGTGACTGGCTCTACTCGCGCTACCTGCAGAAATCGGCCGGTACCGATAGCCGTTTCAGCGCCGAGATTATCGATATCTCGCGCGGCGGTATGCGTGTCCGTCTGTTGGACATTGGTGCCGTGGCCTTTATTCCGGCGCCATTCCTGCATGCCGTACGTGACGAAATGGTCTGTAGCCAGGAGAGCGGCACCGTGCAGATTAAAGGCGAAGTGGTCTATCGCGTGACCGACGTGATTGAGGTCACCATCGCTGAAGTGCGTATGGAAACCCGCAGTGTGGTAGCGCGCCCGGTAGCGTAACGCCCACTACCCGGAGGTACTCGCACAGGGGAGCCATTAATGGCTCCCTTTTTATTGAATGGCTCCTGTTCTATTTTAACCGCTCCCCCCAGCCTTAATACCCTTCCGGCATATAACTGCAATTACTTTAGCTGTAGCTCACACTTTTCCGCCGATTCACTTTCCATAACAAACCATTACATTACTTTTAACCTGTTGCTCACCCTGTTCCTTCTCTTCCGGACCAACAAGGAGTTTGTGATGAAAAACGTCAAGACCGGGATTATCTGGATAGCTGTGGCGTTAGTCGGGGCCTTCGCCTTTGGCATGCTGGCGCTGAGCCGCGGCGAACACGTTAACGCCGTCTGGCTGGTGGTGGCGGCGGTTGCCTGCTACAGCATCGCCTGGCGCTTCTACAGCTTGTTTATCGCCCGCAATATTTTCGAACTGGACGATCGTCGTCGTACCCCTGCCGAGCGCTTTAACGACGGACTGGACTATGTACCAACCAACAAATGGGTGCTGTTCGGCCATCACTTTGCTGCCATCGCCGGCGCCGGACCGTTAGTCGGGCCAATTCTTGCCGCGCAGATGGGTTTCTTACCCGGCACTATCTGGATTCTGGTTGGCGTAATGCTGGCCGGTGCGGTGCAGGATTTTCTGATCCTGTTTATCTCTACCCGGCGTGATGGTCGTTCGCTGGGTGAGATGGCCAGACAGGAACTGGGCGCCTTTGCCGGGGTGATCACTATGCTGGGTGCGCTGGGGGTGATGATCATTATCCTCTCGGCGCTGGCGCTGGTGGTGGTAAAGGCGCTGGCAGACAGCCCATGGGGACTGTTTACCATTGCCGCGACCATTCCGATTGCGCTATTTATGGGCGTCTGGATGCGCTTTCTGCGCCCGGGCAAAATTGCTGAAGTATCGGTTATTGGTTTTGTGCTGATGATGGCGGCGATTGTCTACGGCGGTGATATCGCCCGCGATCCTTACTGGGGCCCGTTCTTTACCCTGAAAGGCACCTCGCTGACCTGGGTACTGGTGATCTACGGCTTTGTCGCCTCGGTGCTGCCGGTGTGGTTACTGCTGGCACCGCGCGATTATCTCTCCACCTTTCTGAAAATTGGGGTGATTATCGGCCTTGCCATCGGCATTGTGTTCGCGATGCCGGAGATGAAGATGCCCGCGGTATCGCGCTTTATTGATGGCAGTGGTCCGGTGTTCTCCGGCGCCCTGTTCCCGTTCCTGTTTATTACCATCGCCTGCGGCGCCATCTCCGGCTTCCATGCGCTGGTGTCCAGCGGTACCACGCCAAAACTGGTGGAGCGCGAAAGTCATATCCGCTTTATCGGCTACGGCGCGATGCTGATGGAGTCATTTGTTGCCATTATGGCGCTGATCTGCGCCTCGGTGATTGAACCGGGGATCTATTTTGCCATGAACTCGCCGGTCGCGCTGATTGGCACCACCGTCGAAAGCGCCTCGCAGATGATTAACAGTTGGGGCTTTGTAATAACCCCGGAAGCGCTGACCGCTGTCGCCCGCGATGTCGGCGAACATTCGGTTCTGTCACGTGCCGGCGGCGCACCGACCTTTGCCGTCGGGATGGCGCATATCATTACCGAGGTATTTAACAGCCGCGCGATGATGGCCTTCTGGTATCACTTCGCCATTCTGTTTGAGGCGCTGTTTATTCTCACCGCCGTCGATGCCGGGACGCGCGCCTGTCGTTTTATGGTCCAGGACCTGGTGGGTACCGTGGTGCCATCGCTGGCCAATAATCGCTCCTGGCTGGGGAATATGGCGGGGACCACCGTCGCCGTTGCCTGCTGGGGTTTCTTTGTCTATCAGGGGGTGATCGATCCGCTGGGCGGCATTAATACCCTGTGGCCGCTGTTTGGTATCGGTAACCAAATGCTGGCGTCAATGGCGCTGATCCTCGGCACGGTGGTGCTGTTCAAAATGAAAAAACAGCGCTATGCATGGGTCACCATGTTGCCCACCAGCTGGCTGTTTATCACCTCAATGACCGCTGGCTGGCAGAAAATCTTCCATGAAAAACCGTCGATTGGTTTTCTCGCCCAGGCGAATAAATTTTCGAAAGGCATCGCCGATGGCGTAGTGATCGCGCCGGCCAAAACCGTCGCCGATATGCAAACCATCGTGCTGAACAACCAGATTAATGCGGCGCTGTGCGCCTTCTTTATGCTGGTCGCCATTACCATGCTGGTCTCGGCGTTGTTTGTGATTCGCCGCGCCCTGAAAAGCAGCGCGCCGACGGCTCATGAAGCGGAAGTTTCTCTGCGTAAGGAGCCTCGCCATGTCTGATACCCTGGCCCCGGTTACTCTCCTGCTTTATCTGTGGCCTGCGCATCCTCTGCCATAGTGATATTGCCTGTGGGTTCAGCCAGGGATTGCTGGATCTGCAGGCGAAACTGATGGCCGTCAGCCTCCAGCACCAGTCCGTGTTGCGGATGGTAGATCCAGTTCAGCGCCTGCAGATAGATCTTCTCCCATCCGGCCTTGCCACCAATAATCTGGTTATTGGCGCCGATGGCGGTGCTGTTTTCCAGCATCATCATCGCATGTGACAGGGTGGCGCTGCTATTAGCCGCCGCCACTTCGCTAAACACCAGTCGCGCTCCGGGTTGCGCCTCGCTGATCTGATCCAGCTGGTCGATGGTTTGCGGCTGGTGGCCGAGAAAATGGCGGTAATTATCTGCCCGGGTTGCGGCGCGCAGCCATTGTGCGGTGGCATGACTGATCAGCTGACTGGCAAGCTGCAGATTGATCAGTGGCATCCATGGCTGTTGTTCATAACCTTCCAGCGTCTGGCGCGCCTCGCTAAACTGCGGCTCCAGCACATATTCCTCCGCGCGCTGCAGCGTTTGACGTAATTGCGGTGAATAATCAATCAGTAGCGGACAGACCGGGATCGGCTCAGCACGCAGCGGCGCCAGTACCTCGACCAGTTGCCTGCACATATCGTCAGGCGCCAGCACAAACATAATCGCCTGCGCCGACAGGGTGCCGCTGATCGTGCTATCGCTATCATTCGCCCGCTGTGATTCAGTAAGCATACTGCTGTTCAGCGCCATCACCAGCGGAATGCGCAGGTGATTACAACTTTTACCCAGCGTCAGCGCATTATCCGCCAGTCGCCTGACACGCTCCTGCGGAGCGCTGAAGTCGCTGCTGTTATCACCACCGGCAGTGTAGATCACCCGGTCATCAAGACGTGGCGCATACAGCCCGCTGATTTCGGCAGCCAGCGCCGCCTGCTGAATATTGCCAGGCAGAAAAGCGCGCACATGATTTTGCTGTAACAAACGGGCTGAAGAACCAAAATCAGTCAGGGTGACATTGCCCTGGTTATCACTGCTGATACCGCGTAAATCGGTGGCCACCAGCCGATAATCGCCAGCCGGCAACGCCACCAGCGCCTTACTGATGGATTGGCTGGATAATTCACTGAGCTTTTCCCCCAGCGCGTTAAATGCCGGAACCACTCCTTTGCTAAACAGATAACCCAGTTTCAGGCTGATTAGCTCGCCGTCGGCCAGGGCTCCCGGCTGGTTAATCTGCTGCTCTTCCAGCTGATAGATCGCCTGCCGCTGCTGCGCCTGGTGAATTTCCAGCCCATTAAGTGCATTACGCCGCGCCATTTTCTTATACCAGTCCGGACGGATAACCATCGCGTCTGTGAATGAAGAGATCAGTAGCGGCTTACCCTGGCGCAGCAGGGAGAATTGATGAGGCGCATGACTCATTGCATCAAACCACTGGATACTAAACGCTTTTTGCTGGTTATGCTGTAAACCGGCTAAGGTGCTTTGCCAGAGTTCTTCACCGCTGATCGACTCCCCCTTTTTATCCAGCGACGTAAAACGTCCCTGCGCGAAATCGACGATAATATCCTCGGCTTCGGCGAATTCCGAATTACGCGGCGGCGCCGGAGATTTAACCCGCACCACATAATGCACCTGCGGATAACTGTCGCCAATACTGTCCCAACGTAATACGCCGCCAATATCAGCCTGATAGCCTTTGCTCTGCAAAAACTGCTGTACCACCTCGGTGATTTTATCCTGGCGGGTAAACAGGCCGTCCTGTTTCAGCAAACCGGTATGGTGCAAATTCACAAAGCGCGGAAATCCGTCAAAATCACTGATAATGTTCATCGTCTTTGCCGGGGCTTTGATATCAATAAAGGCGAATTTATATTTACTGCCGAATGCCGGGGGCGGAACCGGAAGTTGATTAATCCGGCACACCTCATTCCTGTAGGTTGAAAAAACCTGTTTCACATGGAGGGATATTTTCTCGATAACCGAGTCGGGTAACTGATTCCACGCCACTTTTATCACCTGCCCCCCTTGCTTAAACAGGCCAATAATCGCCTGAGCACCATACTTACCGACCAGATAACTGGCCCCTTCACCTGCCAGACCGAGCGCAGCGTTAATCCAGGCTCGCTGGGCCTCTTCCGGGCGGTCTGCGGATAACGCCAGTATCATATTGGGGAAAATGGTAAAACTGCTCAGCCCGAGACTGGTCTTCCAGCTGGTAAGGGCAGCAAACACTCTGGTCGCAGTGGCGCTGGCGCCCGCTACCGGGGTAATGGTGACCGCCAGGCTGAAAATACTGAGTAAGGTGATAATCGCCTCCAGCGTTTCAAAGGCGCTATCGACAAGATATTCTTTGTCAGATTTAATGATGTAATCCACATCGGCTTTCAGCATATGGATAAAATTATCCAGTAGATCATTTGGCAGATGATTAAACTTAACCAGCCACAGGGAAGCATCCTCCGCCTCCGGCTCCACCCATCTGGTCTGACTGAATAGTTTGCCATACAGATAGACATCATAATAAC
>NZ_JAHXPU010000045.1:126053-204729 GCF_047308185.1 Pantoea sp. B65 | reverse complement strand
GTATTAATAGTGCTAAGCATCCGGCCTTTGACTGACATATTTTTCAGCATCAGCTGCAGACATTCACTGGCCTGTCCCTGCTGATAAAAACTGATGGCGATTTTCGGATTAATATTGACCACAAAACTTTTTTTATCCCATAGAGAGATAATCACCCCTTTATATTTATTCTCACTGTCGGCCGGGATAAATAGCAGGCTGTTTAGCTTTTCTCCCTGCCAGTTAAGCTGATAAATTCTGCCCGTCGCCACCGCCGCACGGATTTGATGATTATCGATATGCACACTGGCTTTATTGCTCTCGTAAAAGGTTTCCATTGCCCGGTCAAACAGCGAACGGTACAGGCTAAGCATCCCTTCTTTTACCTCGCTGCGCGCCAGCGTCTCCTGCAGTTCATCCATATAGCTGGACTGGATATCCGCCTGTAATAACCGCGCTTTCAGCTGTGGAGCAATCGCGGGCGGGAAACGAAACTCCAGGCTCTCATAGCGATAGCCTTTGCGTAAATAGAGGCGCGTAACAATATCCTGCAGCGTAAAATCACCGATCTTATGCCAGCTGTCGGGCTGCCGCAGGGGATAATTTTGCCTGCCGGGAATCGAAGATCGCCTGACTCCCACCCCCACCGGGGTCGCGGCCGTAATTTTGCTGCTATCGCCGCCACACTCTTCGACCATCTGCGTGATTTTTCCCGCCAGCCAGCGCCTGATATCCCATACCGGCGCCTGAATTTTTTGCAGCATTTCCACCATATTATCCAGGCTGCGTTTGCCGGCACCGACGCCGGTCAGCCAGGCGGCATACTGATTTTGCGGACTATCCCAGTCCATGGCGCGGCTGCTATTAATATCGGGTAATGTGTGCCCTAAAATATAATTTTCCATTTCGCCACGCAGGTCTGGGCTCCATTGCGGATGATAATTCAGCGTCAACGGCGGCACTGCCGCCTCTGCCTGATAAATCATCTCCAGCGCCTGCGGCAGCGACAGGCTGCGGTCCATAATATTATTATTGATATCGATCTGCGTTACCGTCACCAGTGGATAACGGATTAATTCCGCGCGGTACTTTAACAGCAGGGATTCATAGAATTCGTCCGGTTGAAAAGGCAGTGTCGCCCGGCCCGGATTACTTTTCACCACGCGCGGCGTCACAGGGCTTTGCGCCGCCGCGCCAGCTAATGGCCATGCCGAACCCTGCCATATCGATGCGGCGGGCTTATCATCAGCTGGCAGATAATGGTGCTGCAACCATGCGTTAAACGGGTGCGGCGGCAGCGGCGTCACCAGGTTGTCGGCCGCTGGCGCTGAGACTACGGCATCGCCAATCGCCCGCACAGCCACCAGGCGGTTGGCGATCGCCGGTAAACTGAGCTGCTGCTCTGTCCACGTTATTAGTGAAGCGATAACCGCACCAGTACTCTGCGTCTCAGGCTGCGCTGACGGCAGGATGATAAGCATGTCCTCAGGTCCCGCCAGTGGAGTAAGTGGTAATGGCCGCGACTGTTGCGCAATCGCCACCCCCTGCAGCAGCAGCCTGTCCTGCGCACTTTCAATGCGCAGCTGTGACCACAATGTTCCCTGATTAAGCACCAGCGCACGTGTCAACTGCATGACCGCGTCCTGCTCCGGCAGCGACAGCGACTGGTTTTCAGCGCGCGGCGCGCACCCCACCGCCAGGTTGACCGGCAGATGTTCCTGTTTTAATAATTCATGACAGCGTTGTAGCCCGATCAGCAATTCACTGCTGCTGGCTGGCGGCATATTCAGCATGCTGTTGGCCAGCCAGCCATTGGCCTGCATCACCGCGGGCGGCGTGCTATCCGGCAGCCCGCAGGCTGGCGCTGGCGGATAAGCCGTGGCGGGCGCCGTATGGCTGCTGGCGGCATCCATAACGGGCCGGTTAGCGTCGCTGCCGTGCAATAGCGGCAAACGTTGATCCAGCCAGCGGTTGATCATTTGATACAGCTGCAGGTCAGATAGCGGATGACGCACCAGCGCGGCAAAAGGGTGTCCGCCATCAGCCAGCGCCAGCCACTGGTGCAGCTGAATGCGCAGTTCACCATCCACTGCCTGCATCAGTCCGTGCCGATCTATCTGCCATAATAGCTGCGCCGCCCATATCACCGTCGGCAGCAAGGGATGGATGCGCTGCAGAGCATCGCTGAACAGCTGAAGACGTAACAGCTGAGGGACCAGGCTGGCTGTCATATCCTGCTGGCAGTGGGTTGCCGCGCGAAAGATTTCATCGGTCAGCACATGATGCAGCGCGGGCAAATGCCGTTCAAACCAGACTAACTGGCCGTCATCGCCGTTGGCCGGATTATCCTGCTGCAACGCCAGAAAGAACAAGCGTTGCAGCTGTTGTTGATTAAGCAGCGGTTGCGGTATCAGCGGCATCCAGCGATTCAGATCGCCAAAAGCTTCCGGCGGTGGCGCCATGATCGCCCGCGCCGCGGGTGACTGAAGCCGCTGGCGCACCGCAGCGATAAATTCCGCAACGCTTTGTTGCGGGATCGGCCAGCGCTGGCGCGCCTGCACGAAAGCATGACGATAATTCAGCTGCGGGGCCGAAGAAAACAGACTGACAGGCAGATTAACCACCGCCTTTAACAGGCTGATTAATCCCCGCGGCTGGCTGGCGGTGGCTGGCGTCGGCATAGATGGCGGCACCAACGCGCGGCCTGAGAACTGGTTGGTTATACTCACAATAATCATCCCTAATCTGTAACAATGTCCTTAGTGCTACCAGCCTGGAGCTGCATAGCTGCCATGTTCAGAATAGTCGGATATATTGGTTCTTCCAGCTCCGCGATTATTGCGGCCGGTCCGCTGCCGGCGGGAGGACAATACAGCTAAATCCTCGCTGCCCTGCGACAACTCTCAGACCCAGCCGGCAATCCGGCTGATATGCCAGGCCGATTAACGGAAGCCGTTGCCAGCCTGCGCCACCGCCAATGATCTGATTGTTCACGCCGATAGCAAATCCGCCATAAGCCATGATCATCACATGCTGCAAAAGAGGTTTATCTGCGAGGTTTTCAACAAAGAAAATGGCGGAACCTGGCGGGGTGGCAAGAAACTCATCAAGGGTGCGGATCATTTGCCCTTTTTCGGCGTTAATCTGCGATAAATCAGTCATTTCTGCCCCGGCTATTCGCGTGATCGCTACCTCCATCGCCGGTAAACCCGCCTGCTGATATAGCTTAGCGACTACCTGCCAGCCGGGTATTTTCAGGCTGAGAATACGGGCATCTAGCGTGTCAGGATTGCGGGCATAATAGCTGGCCTTGGTGAGTAATTTGCTGACCTCACGGCTGACCACCTGGGCCGGTGCCGCGGACGGTGTGGCAGGCTGCGCCGGCGCGCTCTGAATCTGCAAACGGAATTGAGTTCCGTTCACGGCCAGCACAAAACCATGCTGCTTATCGTTAAGCCAGTTGAGGCTGGTGAGCCAGATTTTTTGCCAGCCATGGCGCCCCCCGATCAGTTGATTATGGGTTCCCACCGCAGAGCCATCATCCAGCATCATCATGGCGTGTGACAGCGGTGGCTTCCCTGGTCCGGCGGTCACGGCAAAAAACGCCAGACGGGCGCCCGGCTGGGCATTGCTGATATCCCCCAGGCTGGTTACCGACAACGGGCGCTCGCCGAGAAAATCATGCCAGCTATCCGCATCAGTCTGCTGACGTAATCTCTGCGCCGCGAGATTACTGATAAAACCACTGGCTGCCTGTAAGTTAATAATTGTTATCCAGGGGCGATACTGGTTATCTCCCAGCGCCTGCTGCGCATCATCGAACGATGGCAATAACGCATAACTTTCCGCCAGCACCATAGCGCGCACCAGCGCCGGGACGTTCTCAATCAGCAGTGGTCTGACCGGGATCGGCTGTTCGCGCAGGGATGACAGAATATCGCCAACCGGCCCGATGAGATCATCCGGAGCCAGCACAAACAGAATCTCGCTGGCCGGCAGATAATCATTCACCAGCTGACTGCCTTTTTGCGGATTTTTAATCGCCACGATCAGCGGCACGCGCAGATAGTGTATTTGTCTGCCGAATAAACCGGCGCTCTGCGCCAGCCGGCTGATACGTAATGCCGGACCAGTCAGCTGCTCCGGCAGGTGCTGGCGGTGCAGTAAAAAATCATCCACCCGCGCACAGTACAGACTACTGATCACCGCTGCCATCCCGGCATCTGCCACCTGTTGTGGCCGGTACCCCTGCAGCTGATGCTGTCGCAACCGTGACACTGTGGCGCCAAAATCGGTTATTACCACGGTATCGTTGTGTTCATGGCGGCTGATACCACGTAAATCGGTGCCAATCAGCAGATAACTCCCCCCCGGCAATGCTACCGGCTGTTTATTAATCGGATGTTCAGCAAGCACCCGAATTTTTTCCGCCAGTGCATCGAAAGCGCGCAATCTGCCGCTGGCAAACAGTTCGCCAAGAGTCAGGCTAAGCCGCTGGGGATCGGCACGATTATCACGCACATTGATCTGATTTTCAGTCAAAAAAATCTCCTGGCGCGCGCTCTGCTGCAACTGACTTATCTGCTGCAAGGCACGGGGTATCGCCAGCTGGTGATACCAGCCGGCGCGCACTACCATGGTTTCTGCAAATGAGAAGATTGGCGCGGGAGCTGACTGCAGCACCTGCTCGCGTGCCAGTACCCCCTGCGGCGTGGCAAACCATTCGACACTGACAGTTTTATTCTGGTTCTCTGGCTGGTCTGGCAGCATCTGCAGCCAGTCATTTTTAGCATTAACGGCTAATCCCCTGATCTTTTGCGCTTTGTTATCATCGCTGCCGACAAATTCGACGATCACATCATCAAATTCGCTATAGGGGGAACCCGTCTGTGGCTGCGGAGAATTCACTCTGAGCAGATAACTCCGCTCAGGCTGACTATCCTGCGGGTTGTTCCAGCGTAGCAGCACACCGATTTGCACCTGATGCTCTTTACTGCGCAGATAATCCTGCACTACGGCCGGCATTTTGCCCGGATCGCGATACAGATCGTCCGCCTGCAGCAACGCGCCATAATGGTGGTCAATAAACGGCGGCAGGTCGGTCAGCTCTTGCCAGATATCGGAGGCTGGCGCAGGAGCCCTGCCGGGATAAAACGGTAACGAATAGCTCTGGTTAACAACACTTCCTGCCGCCGGAATACCGGCTATCTGACAGATCTCTGCCTGCCAGCCACTAAAAACCTGTTTTGCATGCCGGATAATCCGCTGCATAACCGGGTCGGGGATCTGATCAATGCTAACCTTCACTACTTTGCCTGCTTGTTTGAACAGGCAGGCAATCACCCGCGGAAAATACTTAGCGGCCAGATAGCCGCTCCCCTCTCCCAGCAGCCCCATCAGGGCGTCCAGATAGGATCTCAGCGCCTGTTCGCGCCGGTCAGTGGTAGCGGCGCGCACCAGGTTAGGGAATATCGATAAGCCACAGCTAATCATCAGGCTGGTGCGCCAGCTGGCCAGCGTGGCGCTCATCCTGCCAGCGGCAATACTCAGCGGACCTGCTGGCAGCGAAAACAGTGGCACGACATAAATACCCATTATCATGGCAATGGTGTTCAGCACTTCTATCGCGCTATCCAGCAGATGTTCCCGGTCAGATTTAGCCAGATAATCCATATCTGCCCGCAGAGTAGCAACGAAGGTGGCAAATAAATCATCAGCAAGATGCGCCGTCGGCAGCAGGGAGAGGTGGGATTTATCCGCCGTTGGTTCTATCCAGTTTTTTCGCGTCCAGGTTTTTCCGATAAATTCGATGATGTAATGCCCGGAGGTATTAATCACAATCTTATTTTCTTCAAGCGTCGCCGGTTTGCACGCCACCCGCCCCTGAATCGACAGGCTGCTATAAATGCGTTCCAGCAGTTCACTGGCGTCACTGTTATCCAGACAAGAGAGATGTCTTAACGGATCAATATTTACCGCCCAGTACTTTTCATCCCATAAAGAAAAAATCACTCCCTGCTGATCATTACCCGCCTCCTGCGCAATAAACACCAGATTGTTCAGCTGATAACCTTGCCATTGCAGGCGAAAATATCGTTTTTGCTCCAGCGCCGCGCGGATTTTATGGGCATCAATCGCCCCCTTGCCGGCTTTATTCTGCTGATACCAGGCGTCAAAGACGCGATCAAACATCACGTTAAACAGCGCCAGCATGCCCTGTTTCACTTCACCTGCGGCGAGCGTCGCCGTCAGCTGGTTCATATAGATAGCCTGCAAATCGGTTTGCCGTATGCTTTCTTTAAGCTGCTGGTTGATCTCCGGCGGAAATTGCAGCTCCAGCGCTTCCGGGCGGTAATAACCCCGGTAGTGTTCGCGCAGCAAAATATCCTGCAGCGTATATTTTCGCGTGGGGTCAACCGGATACCACTCACCAGCAACCAGCGGGGTCGGAATATGCTGACGCCCCGCAGCGGCAGGCATTCTGACGCCAACACCGATCGGCGTACTGGCATTCACTTTATTGCTATCGCCACCCGTTTGTTTCACCATGGCGTGAATCTGATCTTCGATCCAACGTCTGATATCCCATACCGGTGACTGCAGCTGATGAATGATGGCGCTCATCCGTTCAAGGCTCTGATTCGCTAACCCCACGGCTGTCAGCCAGCTGGCATACTGATTATCCGCACTCTCCCAGTCCATCGGTTGGGTATCATCCAGCGCCGGAATCTCTTTTTTCAGCACAAAATCATCCACTTCTGTGCGTAATGCATTACTCCAGCCAGCAGGGTAATTCAGCACCACAGGCCCTGTTTCAGGCGGTTGCAGCTCCAGCATTTGCAGTGCCGTTTTCAGCGGCAGCACCTTATCCCTGATAGTGCCGCGGTGATATTGGCGCAGAGTGACCTGTGGTGTTTGGGTCAATGTTTCCCGGTATTTAAATAGCAGCGACTGCCAGAAGTCATCGGCAGTTACCCCGGCTGGCGGCGCGCCGGCAGACGGCGGCGCTGCCGCAGATAACCCGACACTCTGCGCCGCTGCGCCGGTAAATAGCCAGCTACCGCTGGCCGCCAGTTTTTGCTGCGCCGGTACATTGGTTACCGCCTGCAATCGCAGCGGTATTCCGTCAATTGCCGACAGTTGCTGCTGCGTCCATGCCATCATCGTGCTGAGTAGCGGCGCAATGCTTTCTGCGGCTGGCATATCCCCGGCAACTGGCAGGTCAGTCAGTTGGTCCTGCGCCCCGGCCAGGGGTTTCAGCAGCAGCGGCCGCAGCCGGGCGGCAGGTATCTGTACACCGGATAAATAAAATGCGTTGTCTCCTCCCTCGATCTGCCAGCGCCGCCAGAGTTGGTTATCCGTATCCGTCACCAGCATATGGCTGAACAGCGCGCCAGATGACTTCTCCTGCACGCTGCTGGTGCGGTTGCCCGCGTGCACGGCGCAGGCGACAGCAATATTGTACGGCCGGCTCTCCCGCTTCAGTAACTCATAACAGGTGAGGGTGTTTACCAGCAATTCCCCCTGCATACTCTCCGCCATATTCAGTGCGCTGTTTACCTGCCAGCCAGGCGCTGCAAGGCGCACCATTGCGGGCGCGACTGGCGGTTTTGTCACGATTTGCTGCTGATAATCGCCGGCTATTGCGGTGATATGATACGCGCGCTCCTGCAGCGGGCGATTACCGTCACTGCCGCGCAGATCGCGCAGCCGTTGTTCTGTCCAATTATTCAGTGCACTAAACAGCTGGCTATCAGCCAGGGCGCGCGGCTGATGCCCGGCGAGTGGTGCGGCAATATCCAGCGCGCTGAGCCACTGCTGCAGCTGGATCTTTAGTTCGTTGTCCAGTGTGCGGATCATCCCCTGCTGACTCAGTTGCCACAATATCTGTACGCTCCATAACGCGACCGGCAACAATGGATGCAGCAAGGCAAGATTCTCGCTGACTACCTTCATCCGCATCAGTTGCGGCAGCGCCGTCTGCGCCATGCCTCTTTCGTAGCGGGCCGCGGCCAGATTGATCTCCGCCACTAATAGCTGGTTAAGCTCAGGAAAATGGCACTGCAGGCGGGTCGCGATATTCAGCCGGACAAATTTTTCCGTATCAATATCCAGTGCCAGACAGATCAGCTGGTGCAACTGAGTATTGCTGAGTAACGGTTCGGGAATGGCAGGTAGCCAGCGTTTAAGACTGTGGAAAGATTCCGTATCCGCCGCCGGTCGCATCAGCGCCTGCGCCATTGGTTGTGCTAATCGCTGGCGGACAGTGGCAACAAACCTGCCGCTATCCGTCTGCGGGACCGCCAGTAAGCGTTTTGCCTGCGCGAAAGCGCGACAGTAGTCAATGGTGGATGCCGCGGCGGAGAGGCCAAAACGGGTATTAATAATGGCGCGCAGCAGATTAAACAGTGGCGAAGTGGAGTCTGAGGGCTGCGTTTGCGTGGTGCTGGCACCAGATAGCACGTTGGTTATATTCACAATTATCTTCCATGATTAGAGACGGCATCTCTGCCGGTGGAAATAGCCACAAGCGTTAGCCCGTTACCGTCTTAACCGCGAGATAGAGTGATACCGGCGTGCCTGCGCCTGCTGAAAAATACCCTGTCAGCTTAGATTAATGGGGGAAATAAAAACCGGATCGCGATCCGATCGCGGCGGGTTTAGCGGCTGTGTCACCATCCGCAGAGCGGCAGCCGGTAACAGCAGCCACGTTAGCGGGCAGCCGTTTCTGTGGCGCCCTGAAGCGCATGGTTGAGAGTTTGCCCACAAGGTTGAGATGGCAGTAGAAAAATATATTCGGTTTGCGTCTTATGCTTCGGTATATTGCCGAATACTGTTCTAAAATAACAAGATAATGCCTGCAATGCATTTCCCGGAGGACGTTTAATGACCGATGAACAAGGGCAAACGTTACTGTATACCTATTTTGGTACCACCAGCCCTCATTGGCATATCTCCTCGGATAGCGATGCGCTTAACTTTGCCGAAGATGAAAACGCCAGTATTAATCTTGCGGTCACACTGACGCCGCCGCAGGCCGGTCTGATACGTTGCATGACGGTGAGTACCTCCAGCGTTAACCTCAGTATCTCCCTATACGGTTCGGTAGTGGCAATGCATCTGGTGGGCCGCAAAGTGAATCAGTCCTGCTGGGCGGGTACCGCTTCAGCCTGGGGCGATACCTCCTCCGTCGCCCGCGATCTGACGCTGGGCCTCTCGTTTGCCGAACAGGTGGTGTCTGAAGCCAACTCGGTGATTGTGATTGTCGATCAGCACGGTAATATTCAGCGTTTCAATCGGTTGAGTGAGGAGTATACCGGCCTGAAAGAGCAGGAAGTCATTGGCCGCAATGTATTTCAACTGTTTATGACGAAACAGGAAGCGATTGCTTCACGCCGCAATATTAGCGGCTTCTTCCGTAATGGCTGTTCTTACGAAGTTGAGCGCTGGATTAAGACCAAAAAGGGACAGCGATTATTTCTGTTCCGCAATAAGTTTGTGCACAGCGGCAGCGGCAAAAACGAAATATTTCTTATCTGTTCCGGTACCGATATTACCGAAGAACGACGCGCCCAGGAGCGTCTGCGGGTACTGGCGAATACCGATACCATTACCGGCCTGCCGAATCGTAACGCCATTAATCAGCTGATCAGTCAGTCGCTGGAACAGCGCGGCAACAGCCAGCTTGGCGTGGTGTATCTTGACCTGGATAACTTTAAAAAGGTCAACGACGCCTACGGCCATATGTTTGGCGATCAGCTGCTACAGGCGGTGTCACTGGCGATCCTTAGCTGTCTGGATAAAGATCAAACCCTGGCGCGGTTGGGCGGCGATGAGTTTATTGTTCAGGCCCAGGACAGCAGTCAGGTGGCGCTGGAGGCAATGTCAGCGCGCATTCTCGAACGGCTGCGCCAGCCGTTTCGCATCGGTCTGATTGAAGTTTATACCGGTTGTTCAATTGGCATCGCGATCGCCCCACAGCATGGTGAAGATCGCGAAAGCCTGCTGCGCAACGCGGATACCGCCATGTATACGGCGAAAGAGTCAGGGCGCGGTAAGTTTTGTATTTTCTCTGCCGAGATGAATCAGCGGGTATTCGAATATTTATGGCTGGATACCAACCTGCGCAAAGCGCTGGAGAATCAGCAACTGGTGATTCACTACCAGCCGAAAATCGATATAAATGGTGAAGTACACAGCGCCGAAGCGCTGGTACGCTGGCAATCACCTGAACGTGGTCTGGTGCCGCCGAAAGATTTTATCGCCTATGCCGAAGAGTCAGGACTGATTGTGCCGCTGGGTCGCTGGGTGATGCTTTCGGTACTGGAGCAGATTATTGCCTGGCATAAACAGGGGATTGAATTACGCATCGCGGTGAATGTCTCCGCCCGCCAGCTGATTGATCAGAGTATTTACTCCGATCTGCGCCAGGCTCTGCAACAGAGCGGTATGCAAGGTTGCCCGATCGATATTGAGCTGACGGAAAGCTGTCTGATCGAGAATGCAGAACAGGCATTAACCCTGATGCAGCAGTTTCAGGATCTCGGCGCCGAAGTGCATCTGGATGATTTCGGTACCGGCTACTCCTCCCTGTCGCAACTGGCGCGGGTGCCGATTAATGCGATTAAGCTCGACCAGAGTTTTGTGCGTGGCGTGAATAACCAGGCCGTATCGCAGTCGCTGGTGCGTGCCATTGTGGCAGTAGCAAAAGCGCTGGATTTACGCATTATTGCGGAAGGGATTGAAACCCGTGCCGAACAGCAGTTTGTGATGGCCAGCGGCGTCGATATGTTTCAGGGCTTCTTCTACGCAAAGCCAATGCCCGCAACGGAATTCGGGCACTGGCTTCGCCACTATAAGGCTAAAAAATAATTAGCCAGCTTTTCGCAGCTGTGCGATGTGTCGATTCTGCAACTGCACCAGGCGCTCCATATAAGCCAAATCTTTCGGCTCCAGCGTAAAAGCAAAGTCGACCCAGTCCTCGGTGATATCCATCAGCTCCGCACGCGTCAGTTGTAGCACCCGCTGGCGCGCTTTTAGCATCGCTCTGACGCCATTCAGTTTAGGTTTCAGGGTATCAATTAAACTGCGGGTAGCGCGACAGGCATCCCCTGGCTGGAACAGGCGATCCACCAAACCGCGTTGTTCAAACCATTCGGCGGTATGCGACTCGCCTTCGCAAATCAACTCTTCCGCCAGTTTCATACCAGAACGGCGCGCCACCAGCGAATAACCGCCCATGCCGGGAAACAGATTAAAGGCAATTTCCGGAAATCCCATCCGCGCATTGTTCTGCGCGAGGATAAAATGATGGGCCAGCGCGGCTTCAAAACCGCCGCCGAGGGCGCTGCCTTCGATCATCGCAATGGTTACCGCTCCGGTATCAAATCCTTTGGCAGCGGCATGGATACAATCGACGCAGGCACGGGCATAGGATCGCAGCGCTTCGCGACGTCCCTTTTTAATCGACTCAACGAAGAAGCCTAAATCACCGCCGGCATTAAACATTGACGGCACCAGTGAACCGGTTACCCAGAAATCAATCGCCAGGCCGGAACGCTGAGCGGCATAACTTAAATTCATAATCTCTTCGATTAGCGCATGGTTAAAACATGGCCGCGGTTCCGCCCGCAGCAGCATCCACATGGTGCGCCGCTCCTCCTCATAATACGCTGCAAGCTGAGTGGTCTTTCCGGCTTCAGTGAAAAGCCGGCATGTAGCATGGTTAATTACTGTCATAGTCTGAACCCCTGATTATTTGATGCGTTATACGCATCATTAGCGTAATCCAGAGTCAGGCCACACTGAATGAGAGACTGATTTTTAAGATAAAAGCATTTTATTCCCCCGGCCAGCAGGCCGGGGAATGATTAAAAACACTATTTGATCACCGCATGCTGACTAACGGATGCTTTAGCGCGTTTAACGCGTTTTGAATAGATTGCCGTCAGAATTGGCACCAGTACCGAGGTCACGATCACCGAAGTGGCAACCAGTGCGGTGGCGGCAGGCGCCACCGCCTTAAATTGCGGCACCATCTCAGCAATCAATACCGGGGTGGCGACCGCCGCGCCGGCGGAGCTTGACGCGGCGATACCGGCGGTCCCATCACCGCCGCCAATTAAACGGTCAGCGAGAATCAATGGAATACCGGTAACAATAATTACCGCAATGCCCAGGCCAATACCGAGGAGGCCAGTCTGGGCAATTACCGCCAGATTAATGGTGTTACCTAAGGCAAAGGCAAAGAAAGGGATAAGGGTCTGCACCGCTTTACCAAAGAACTCACGCAATTCCGGATCCAGGTTACCCAGTGCGAAACCGATCAGGAAAGGCAACACTGCGCCGACAAATACATGTGGCTCGAATGACGCAATACCCGCGGTGCCGAGGATCACCATCGTCATCAGTGGTCCCGACTCCAGCGACATCAGAACAAAAGCCCCGGCCTCCTCCTTAGTGCCATATTGCTGCATAATCGAGGCGTAGAGCCCGCCGTTAGTCATGTCCATTGATGCCACCAGCGCCAGCGTCGACAATCCGGCCAGCATTCCGACTTCAAAACCATTTTCCGGCATCAGGCGGGAAGCAATGGCCGCCACAATCCAGGCCACGGCGATTTTGGTGACTACCAGCGTACCGGACTTACGCAATACGCTCCCGGTCGCGCTGAGCTTAATCGATGCCCCCATACAGAAAAACCATACCGCAAGAATAGGTACGGTTCCGCTCATTAATCCATTAGTAAACGAACCAAAATACTTTCCCGAATCCGGGGCTAAAGTGTGACAAATAGCGCCGATAAATAGCGGAACCAGCATCATCCCGCCGGGAATTTTGTCTATCGCTCTTTTAATTTGCATGTTGTTTTTTCACCTGCAAGAAGAAGGAAAAAAGATTATTTACATCTGCCTCATCGGCAAGTGACAGCAACATAGCGTGAAAATAACGGCAGAAAAGTGATCTCATCGATATAATTAAAACGACGTTTCATATTTAAAGGAAGAGAATTTCATTTTATTGATCAAACAGGGGGTTATGGCGTCATCTGCCGGTATGAGCAGCAAAAAAAAGGCAGCCTGACGGCTGCCCTGTTGATAATCGTTGTACTATTTCTGCCCGTACCAGGCGTTAGCGCCATGCTTGCGCAAGTAGTGTTTATCCAGTAAGGCCTGCTGCATTGGTGGCAGATCGGGTGTCAGCTGCAAACTGAAAATCCCCATATAAGCCACTTCCTCCAGCACTACCGCGCTGTGTACCGCCTCATCAGCGCTTTTGCCCCAGGCGAACGGACCATGGGAATTGACCAGTACCGCCGGAACTTCAAGCGGCGACAGCTGGCGCTCGCGCAGCGTTTCAATAATCACCTGCCCGGTTTCCCATTCATAACGATCGACGATTTCGCTGTCGTGCATTTTGCGGGTACAGGGAATATTGCCGTAGAAGTCATCCGCATGAGTAGTACCCCATGCCGGTATATCACGACCGGCTTGCGCCCAGATAGTGGCATGACGTGAGTGGGTATGGACAATACCGCCAATTTCCGGCCAGGCAAGATAGAGCGCGCGGTGCGTATCAGTATCAGATGAAGGCCGTTTAGTGCCCTCCACCACTTCACCACTCTCCAGCGCCACCACCACCATATCTTCCGCCGTCATCGCATCATAACTGACACCAGAAGGTTTGATGACCAGCAGGCCGCTGCTGCGATCGATTGCGCTAACGTTACCCCAGGTAAAAGTGACCAGCCCGTAACGCGGCAGCGCCAGGTTGGCTTCCAGCACCTGTTGTTTCAGTTGTTCCAGCATCGTAATACTCTCCATTAACCACAATACCGCTATTCTGGTTGCAGGCAGGATCACTGGCTATGGAGGAGATAGCTGTATCGGGGGTAGAAAGTGGCTGTCCGCGCCATTTTCTGATACGAATTGAGAATTTTCACCCTGTCAGCCGCTGGGCTTAGGGCTAGAATAGCAGTATGCAATGGCACGTAGGGTGATAGTTAGGATGCTAACTTTTAGTTTGTGTGCTATTGCCCACTGGCGTTGCAAAAATAAGACCGCAAGTTATTAAAATTTTTCACAACTTTAATAGCAAGGACAGGGAGCTCACCGTTCGTAAAGTATGCAGCCAGCGGACCTGAATGCAGAGAACGCCAACTATACTGAAGGTGTTACCTCTGAGAGTAACAATTAAGGAGAAGTCATTATGTCAATTAATGCCAAACGCATCGCCGCTGTTATGCTGGCCACTACTCTGGTTCTCTCTTTGAGCGCCTGTTCTAACTGGTCTAAGCGTGACCGAAACACAGCGATTGGCGCTGGTGCAGGTGCTATCGGTGGTTCGATTCTGACCAACGGCAGCGGTTTAGGTACCGTCGGTGGTGCCGCAGTGGGTGGTATTATTGGTCATCAGATCAGTAAATAACGTCAATTTCGCTGAACGGGCGGCATCAATGCCGCCCCTACAATGCCACCTTTACGATGCCAGCCCGACAAGGGTTTACCCTCCCGCCAGTTTGACCTTCATTCCTTTCGCTTCCAGCAGGCTTTTTAGCAGTTCGCGTTTATCGCCCTGAATTTCGATAATCCCCTCTTTCAGCGCACCACCGCAGCCACACTTTTTCTTCAGTTCAGCCGCCAGCTTTGTCAGCGCATCATCATCAAGGTCAATGCCGCTGATCAGGCATACGCCCTTGCCTTTGCGCCCGCTGGTCTGGCGCTGAATACGTACGATGCCGTCGCCTTTAGGCCGCTCTGTTTTCACCTGTGGCTGTTCGATACGCCCGCTTTCCGTCGAGTAGACTAAGCGGCTGTTGTCATCATTCATTATACCTCCTGCAGCGAAGCGCGGATCTCACGCAGCGTTTGCGCCGGATCCGCAGACTGGGTCACCGGACGACCAATCACCATATAGTCTACTCCCGCCTGCTGCGCTTGCTGCGGCGTCATAATGCGGCGCTGATCGTCGGCGGCGCTGCCCGCCGGACGGATACCCGGCGTAACCAGTTTAAAATGCTGGCCAAAAGCGGTTTTAAATCTTACGGCTTCCTGGGCTGAACAGACCACGCCATCCAGGCCGCAATCGCGCGTCAGGCGCGCCAGCCGTTCAGCATGGTCGGCGGGAGAGAGATCGATACCGATATCGCGTAAGTCGGCGGCATCCATACTGGTGAGCACCGTCACCGCAATCAGCAGCGGCGCATCCTTACCAAACGGCTGCAGCGCTTCGCGGGCGGCAGTCATCATCCGTGCCCCACCACTGGCATGGACATTAACCATCCAGACGCCAAGTTCGGCAGCGGCAGCGACCGCATGCGCGGTGGTATTGGGAATATCATGAAACTTCAGGTCAAGAAAGATTTCAAAACCGCGCTGTTGTAAATCGCGCACCAGTTGCGGACCAAACAGGGTAAACATCTCTTTGCCGACTTTCAGGCGACAGGATGCCGGGTCGATACGGTCGACAAAAGCCATTGCGCGCTGACGATCGGCATAATCCAGCGCCACCAGAATCGGCGAATCGGTAACAGTGTGAGATGGTGACATGAGAAATCCCTCTGACAGTGAACTAAGAAGCACCGGCATGGCGCAATGGGCAAACGGCAAGCATTCTACCTGCGGCGAGGTGAAGTCACCAGTGCAAGCTGACAGTTTATTAAAAGCCCTTTCCGCCCCTGCCAGGCGTTGGTATGCACGGTGCTAAAGTTATACTAATAAAAAGCCAATTTAGTATGTTGTAACTAAAGGCGGCGCTAAAAAATTCCCGTCGCCGGGAATCCCTGTTACTGACCGTCAAGACCGCGTATCGGTTTCACCGAAGACCACGCACGACAGGATGGACAATGCCAGTAAAGCGCATGGGCGGTAAAACCGCATTTATGGCAGCGATAGCGTGGCTTGGTACGGATCTGCTCGCCAACCATATCGCGCAGCACCATCAGGCTCTCTTTCGCCCTGCCGTCCTCTGCTTCGTGCAGGTGAAAATCCATCAGCCGGTGGAACACGCGCATGGTGGGATGGCGCTGTAGCTGGCGATTAATATAGACCTGCGCCACTTCGGCGCCTTCATGCTGTTCGAGGATATCGGAGAGATAGAGTTCAGCCAGCGCACCGGTGTTCTCTTCCACGCAGCGTTTCAGATAATCTGCCCACGCCTGCGGCTGGTTAAGCCGCTGGAAGCAAGTCTCCAGCATCTCCAGCGTTTCACTCACCAGCTCTTTATCCTGCTCAATGACGCGCTGCAGATGGTTGACCGCTTTCGCCTCTTCGCCCTGCGCCATCAGAATGCGTCCCATCATAATCGACACCCGTGCACTCTGGCGGTCGGCGGCTTCGGCTTTTTTCAGCAGACTCATCGCACGATCGAGATCGTCACCGCCCAGCGCCTGCAATGCCTGCTCACAATAGAAATGGGCGATCTCCATCTGCTGACGATCTTTACCCAGTTTGACCAGGCGCTCGGCCACATCAATGGCTTTTTGCCAGTCGCTGGTCGCCTGATGAATCAGCAGCAGTTGCTGCAGGGCGCCAACGCGGAAATCAGTCTCATCAACCAGCTGGGCAAACATATCTTCAGCGCGGTCATACATCCCGGCGGCCATATAGTCGCGGCCAAGCTGCTGCACCGCCAGCAAACGCTGATCGTAAGTCAGCGACGCGCTTTCCATGAGTGACTGGTGAATCCGGATGGCGCGGTCAACTTCACCGCGCGAACGAAACAGGTTACCCAGAGTCAGGTGCGCTTCCACGGTGCCGCTGTCCTCTTTCAACATATCAAGGAACAGATCGACCGCTTTATCCTGCTGATTCGACAGCAGGAAGTTCACGCCAGCGACATAGTCACGCGATAGCCGGCTGGCTTCCTGTTGCTTATCCTGCTGCGCACTGCGGCGCCCCATATACCAGCCGTAAGCAGCCGCAACAGGTAATAACAGAAACAGCAGTTCCAACATGAGAGGTTATTCCTTGACACCAGCAGCGCGTGACGTTGTCACCGTTGCATTAGCCTCGTCCAGCTGCTGCTGCAGACGTTTAAGCTTGCGCTGCGAATTGGCGAGAGCAACGCGGACACGCAGCCAGAACAGACCACAGATCGCCCAACCGAGTAAAAATCCGACGGCAAATAGCGTAGCCAGCAAGGTTGAAATACGATACTCACCTGCAGCCAGCAGGAAGTTAAAAGGTACCACCTGGTCGTTATGCGCCCCTAACGTCACCGAGATGACGAAAACCACCAAAACCAGTAAAAAAATCAGCAAATATTTCACATTTCGTCCCGTAATTTGGTGTTAACCAAAGAATTATGCCAAAAAATTCGCACGGATGCTGCATGTTAAATGGGTTTACCCCTCCGGCGAGCGACGATTGCCCCCTCTGGCCCACTGTTATTAACTGTTATTGGGGCGCAATCGACCATTTACAATCACCGCGACTCCTTATCCTCGCGCTGGCGGATCTCCTGCTGCTCGGCTGGCGGAATAGTCAGCGGCCCACAAACCCGCTGCGCCAGCCAGGTTGCCAGCGTCACCAGCAGCCAGCTGATCAGCGTCGCCACCACCAGGTCACGCGGCCAGTGCATGCCTAACAGCATCCGGCTGGCCATCACGCCCGTCGCCCACAGCAGTAACGCCACCACCGTTTTCACATGACGCCGTGGCCAGAGCAGACCGACACCAAGCAGCGCCCAGCTGGCGGCAAACAGCGTATGGCCGGAAGGAAAGGCAAACCCGGTTTCAAACGCCCAGTGTTGCTTTAGCCAGACCGGGAGCTGCCGGTCATCTTCCAGCAACTGAGTGACCATATTGCCACGCGCTTTACGTTTCAATTGATAAAAGGCGTTTTCGTCAATGCCATGGCTCTTTTCCAGCCACAGTACATAGGGACGCGGCTCCTGCACCCGGTCTTTAATAAAGGATTTGGTGTACTGACCGGCGAGAATCGCCGTTATCATAATGACCAGCAGCAGCAGCGCCGGCTTCAGGTGAAAACGCAGGCACCATAAAAACCAGCCGCAGAGCAGCATGCTGGTGACGATTCCCCATGGACTGGTGACGGTTTCGGTTACCCAGAACAGCATACGCAAGCCGAAACCCGCCGCCCCCGGTTGCCACTGCCAGCCGTAAATCCACATGCCAAGCGGCATAATTAATAACAACAACGCGCCACAAGCGGTACGTTTTGCAATATCTAACATCGTGCTTCCTTGTTAAGAAGCATGCTTTGCATAACTTCCTGCTAAAAATTAATAAGCTAACTATCAGGTTGCTTATCGTGCCTTTGTGCATTTAAATTAGCGCAATTCTGAGAATGAGCGTGACAATTATGGCAAAATAGTCAGGTTTTCATGAATCATTTTGCCGGGCCCGGCAGTGACAAACGGGTCTGATACGATGTATGCGGAGAGTCACATGCAGCTTAAACGGGTGGCAGAAGCCAAACTGCCAACGCCATGGGGAGATTTCCTGATGGTTGGTTTTGAAGAATTGGCAACCGGACACGATCATCTTGCTCTGGTATATGGCGATATTACTGACAACGATCCAGTGCTGGCACGGGTTCACTCTGAATGTCTGACCGGCGATGCGCTGTTTAGTTTACGCTGCGATTGCGGTTTTCAGCTGGAAGCGGCCCTGAACACCATCGCTGAAACCGGGCGCGGGATCCTGCTCTATCATCGTCAGGAAGGCCGCAATATTGGCTTGCTGAATAAGATCCGCGCTTATGCTTTACAGGATAAAGGTTACGATACCGTCGAGGCTAACCATCAGCTGGGATTTGCCGCTGATGAACGTGACTTTACTCTGTGTGCCGATATGTTCAAACTTCTCGGCGTTAATGAAGTTCGCCTGCTGACCAATAATCCACGGAAAGTCGAGATCCTCAGCGAGGCCGGGATTAATATCGTTGAACGTGTACCGCTGATTGTCGGACGTAATCCGAAAAATGCGCATTATCTCGATACCAAAGCGGCTAAAATGGGCCATTTGCTGACGAAAGAGTAGGCCATCGTCCGGGTGCGCAGCATCGCAACGGGAGCCATTAATGGCTCCCGTATGCTATTGCCGACGCCGCCACAGGCGGAATCGGTTAAGCGCGCAGCATATTACGAATCACATAATGCAGAATGCCATCGTTGCGGTAGTAGGTCAGTTCATTACCGGTATCGATGCGACAACGGGTAAGTAATGTCTCCGCGCTACCATCGGCGCGCGTCAGCCTCACGCTGACTTCACCACCGGCCTGCAGTTGCGTCAGGTTTTCCACATCAATCTGCTCATCGCCCGTCAGGCGAAGCGTTTTGCGCGTCACCCCCTGCGGAAACTCCAGCGGCAGAATGCCCATACCAATCAGGTTAGAACGGTGAATGCGCTCAAAAGATTCAGCAATCACCACCCGAACGCCCAGCAGCCGCGGACCTTTTGCCGCCCAGTCACGGCTGGAACCCGATCCGTACTCTTTACCGGCGATCACCGCCAGCGGCACCCCTTCCCGCTGATACTGCATCGCCGCATCATAGATATCCAGCGGCTGATCCCCCGGCACATGGCGGGTAACGCCCCCTTCAATACCCGGCACCATTTCGTTGCGGATGCGAATATTGGCAAAGGTACCGCGCATCATCACTTCATGGTTACCACGCCGTGATCCGTAGGAGTTAAAGTCACCTCGCTCTACGCCATGCTGCAACAAATAGCGTCCCGCCGGACTCCCGGCTTTAATGCTGCCGGCGGGCGAAATATGGTCAGTGGTGACCGAGTCGCCGAGCATTGCCAGAATCCGCGCCGCTTTAATATCCTTCACCGGCTCAGGCTCTTTAGCCATATCATCAAAGAATGGCGACAAACGAATATAGGTCGACGTCTGATCCCAGTCATAGGTTGCGGCTTCGCTCACCTGAATCTGCTGCCACTCCGGGGTGCCGAGAAAAACTTCCGCATACTCCTTGCGGAACATATCGGTCGAAACCTGTTGCACCGCAGTGGCAATTTCTTCCGGCGACGGCCAGATATCGTGCAAATACACCGGTTTACCGGTTCTGTCTTCACCCAACGGCTCAGTTTGCAAATTGATGTTCATATTGCCGGCCAGCGCATAGGCCACCACCAGCGGTGGCGAGGCCAGCCAGTTGGTTTTCACATAGGGGTGAATGCGCCCTTCAAAATTGCGGTTGCCGGAGAGCACCGCCCCAACGGTAAGGTCGCCCTCTTTAATCGCCCGTTCAATTGCGTCCGGTAACGGCCCGGAGTTACCGATGCAGGTCGTACAGCCGTAGCCCACCAGGTTAAAACCCAGCTTATCAAGATAGGGCGTCAGGCGCGCGACGGCGAGATAATCGGAAACCACCTTGGAACCGGGTGCCAGCGAAGCTTTGACCCAGGGCTTACGATCCAGCCCCAGTTCCACCGCTTTTTTCGCCAGCAGTCCCGCCGCCATTAAGACGCTGGGATTCGAGGTATTAGTGCAGGAAGTGATGGCGGCAATCACCACCGCCCCATCCGTCAGCTCATGCTGCTGACCTTTATCGCTGTAGCTGACCGTTTTATGCGGTTTGCGCGCCTGATTCACTTCCAGTTCATTGCTCTGCTGAAACGCGCGCGGTACATCCGCCAGTGACACCCGATCCTGCGGGCGTTTCGGTCCGGCGAGACTGGCTTCTACCGTTGCCATATCCAGCGCCAGGGAGCTGGTAAACACCGGCTCATCGCCGTGGTTACGCCACATCCCCTGCTGCTTCGCATAGGCTTCGACCAGCGCCACCTGTTGCGCGCTGCGCCCGGTGAGCGTCATATAGCTGAGGGTAATATCATCAATCGGGAAGAAACCGCAGGTGGCGCCATATTCCGGCGCCATATTGGCGATGGTAGCGCGATCCGCCAACGGCAGGTCATCAAGGCCGTCGCCGTAGAATTCGACAAACTTGCCCACCACCCCATGTTTACGCAGCATTTGCGTTACCGTCAGTACCAGATCGGTGGCGGTAATGCCCGGACGCAGTTTACCGCTTAGTTTAAAGCCCACCACATCCGGGATCAGCATCGATACCGGCTGCCCAAGCATTGCTGCTTCCGCCTCGATCCCGCCGACGCCCCAGCCGAGCACCCCGAGGGCATTAATCATCGTGGTATGCGAGTCGGTGCCTACCAGGGTGTCAGGGTAAGCGACCTGTTTGCCATCCAGTTGCTCATGCCAGATAGCTTTGCCGAGGTATTCAAGGTTGACCTGGTGGCAGATACCGGTCCCTGGCGGCACCACGCTGAATTTATTAAACGCTTTTTGCCCCCAGCGCAGAAAAACGTAGCGCTCATGGTTGCGTTCCATCTCCAGCCGTACGTTCTCTTCAAACGCATCATCATCACCAAAGCGGTCAACGGTAACCGAATGGTCGATGACCAGATCCACTGGCGACAACGGATTAACTTTAGCCACATTACCGCCGAGGCGTTTTACCGCTTCGCGCATCGCGGCCAGATCCACCACCGCCGGGACGCCGGTAAAATCCTGCATCAGCACGCGCGCCGGACGGTAGGCAATTTCGCGGTCGGCATGGGCATGTTGCAGCCAGCCGGCCAGGGCATGGATATCTTCAGCGCTAACGGAATCGCCATCCTGCCAGCGCAGTAAGTTTTCCAGTAACACTTTCATTGATTTAGGTAAACGGGAGAGGTCGCCGAGCTGTTGCGCGGCGCGCGGGAGACTAAAAAAATGGTAGTGTTGCCCGTCCACATCCAGTGTGTCCTGGCTGATTTCGCGTAGAGTTAACGACATAGCTCCTCCTTATTATTTTATTTTCAACAGCAACCCGAATGAATACCGGGATAATGTTAAAGATAGTATAAGTATGAGGTAACGTTTTGATAACAACACAAAATGATAACAGAGGTAACATCTTTTAAAACTAAAACGCCCCAATGACATTAATCATTGAGGCGCCGGTCTAACATTTAATGCAATCTTATTGCATTATTACCCACGCGACGCTGGCCCAAATTGCCAGTGAAAACGCGAAAGTAGTAAGCCAGGAAATAGGTGCGATGTTCATTATTAGCTCTCTCAGACCGGTGGCCGGTCAGTCAGGTGTACAACTTAAATCAAATTACTATCATGAGTAATTGATTTCACCGTTTGAACTTCAAAGGGCCATAAGACGCCCGAGCCGATGAGAAAGGCTCAAAAGTGGATAAGACTAGTTGAATTGTTTCGTTCAGCCACGCGGGGTGATGCTGATATCTGCTTATCAGTTACTGTTTACTTTTTTATCGTCAATCATCGATTCAATAAAGCTGCGTTGCATCGTGTTCAGACTCCAGGAGGCTGGAATAGTCACGTCTTCATCAGCCTGGTAACTGCTTTTGCAATAATCAGACTTCATATCGCGTACTGGTTGAGGCTTGTGTATCAGTGTCTGTTCAAACATGATTTAACCCTCACTAGCTCCAAATCATCCATGCAACAACAACCCAAAACAGCGCTGATGCAGCAAATACCGTCAACCAGGCAAGACGGCGAGTAAGACTACGACGTTCATGCTGGGTCGCTTTCTCCCGAATCACGGGCTGTACAGTTAATCTAGTAGCCATAGTTTTTGATAATCACTCTCATTGAAACGATTGTTAGCACCAATCAAGATTTAGGACGAATCCTAAACAGTTTATTTCGCAAAATCCAGTTATTTTTGCAGCCTGCATCGATTAACACTATTTATCAAAACAAATCCAGGCAGTAAGTAAAATTAAAGTTACGTTATAAAGATTAATATAACCTTAAGGCAAATAATTTTCTGATAACTCCGTTTTAGTTCCATATTTTAATAGAGTTTTTAAGTTACCCCCTTTCCGGATATGCTCTGTATTATCTCTATAACTGGAGTATGGGAATTATCCTGGCAGCACGCAAAGGCTGCCAGTGAAAAGTGTGTACTGTTTCGCATTTAGAAAGAAACAATAGAAAAACATGTGATACATGTTTCATTTACAGCAAAATAGTAACTGCTGTTTATCTTACTGGCTTTGCGCCGTACCAATGGTTATAAAAAAAGGCCGCTTAGCGGCCTATTCGACGGATTGAACAGACGGAGGGCGCTATTTCGCCGGCAGCTTGATGTCTTTGAACATCGCTTCAATATCTTCATTTGAGCGTAACGCCACCGCCGCATCCACCACGTCGCGGGTCAGATGGGGAGCGAAACGTTGAATAAAATCATACATATAGCTACGTAAAAACGTACTGCGGCGAAAGCCGATCTTGGTGGTGCTATAAGTGAAGATATCGGTCGCCTCAATCCGCACCAGGTCAGGATCTGACACCGGATCAACCGCCATACTGGCAATCACCCCGACGCCAAGCCCTAAACGCACATACGTTTTGATCACATCCGCATCGGTTGCGGTAAACACGATACGCGGCGTCAACCCCGCGCGGTTAAAGGCGGTATCCAGCTCTGAACGCCCGGTAAAGCCAAACGTGTAGGTGACTAACGGGTATTCGGCAAGTTCCTCAATGGAAACTTTCGTTTTACCGGCTAATGGATGATCGGGTGTCACAACGATCGCGCGGTTCCAGTGGTAACACGGCAGCATAATCAGATCGTCGTACAGATGCAGCGCTTCAGTGGCGATGGCAAAGTCAGCATTGCCTTTCGATACCGCTTCGGCAATCTGGGTCGGCGAGCCCTGATGCATATGCAGTGATACCCGCGGGTAACGCTCGATAAAACCTTTGATCACCCCAGGCAAGGCATAGCGCGCCTGAGTATGGGTAGTGGCGACATACAGCGAACCTTTATCCGGCCAGGTATGCTCACCCGCCACGGCTTTAATTGCATCAACCTTGGATAACACTTCGCGCGCAATGCGGATAATTTCCTCACCCGCTGGCGTCACCTGCGTCAGATGCTTACCGCTACGCGCAAAAATCTGGATGCCCAGCTCATCTTCCAGCATACGCACCTGCTTACTGATGCCGGGTTGGGAGGTATAGAGCCCTTCAGCCGTTGAAGAAACATTCAGGTTATGGTTAACCACTTCAACGATATAACGCAGCTGCTGCAATTTCATTGTTCGATTCCATCCAGGGTTAAGCAACACGCCGAATACCTGCGATGACCGCAGCACTGTTTATTTACGCGGAGGATATCGCTGAGGTTGACGTTTAAATGTGGTTAGCGTGGCAAGATATCTGTTTCTATAACGACTATATCATTTTTATGCAATATGTATAGCATTTCGCTATAAGGCGGGAGGGGTCCATCGCTGCCGGCGATTAATCCGGCAGCCAGTAATGGCTGCCGGATTAAAGCCGTTACTTTTTAGTGACCTGCCATTTACCATCGACAAAGAAGGCTGACCAGCCGGTCGCTTTGCCCTCTTTCTCGGAGCTGACATACTGCTGCTTAGTTTTACGGCTAAAGCGTACCACCGTCGCATTCCCCTCATCGTCCGCTTCCGGCGCATCGGCCAGATAACGCAGCTTCTCCGGCAACCGATCTTTAAAGCGTTTCAGCTCTTCAACCAGTGGCGCACGGGTCTCGCGCGATTTCGGGAAAGTATTTGCCGCGAGGAACACGCCAGCCGCGCCATCACGCAGCACAAAGTAAGCGTCGGACTTGTCACACTGCAGTTCAGGCAACGGCACCGGATCTTCTTTCGGCGGCGCAACATCGCCATTGCGCAGGATCTTACGGGTGTTTTTACATTCATCGTTGGTGCAGGCCATGTATTTACCGAAGCGCCCCATTTTCAGGTGCATTTCAGAACCACATTTTTCACACTCCACAATCGGGCCGTCATAACCTTTAATACGGAATTCACCCTGCTCAATCTCATAACCGTCACAGCCAGGGTTGTTACCACAAACGTGCAGCTTACGCTGATTATCGATCAGGTAACTGTCCATCGCCGTGCCGCACTTCTGGCAGCGATGACGGGCGCGCAGCGCGTTGGTTTCCGCATCATCCCCTTCCAGAATATTCAGCACTTCATTTTCCGGAATCAGGTTAATGGTCTGCTTGCAACGCTCTTTCGGCGGTAAGGCGTAGCCGGAACAGCCGAGGAAGACGCCGGTACTGGCGGTACGAATCCCCATTTTGCGGCTGCAGGCTGGGCAGTCGATAGTGGTGAGTATCATCTGGTTCGGCTGCATCCCGCCCTCTTCAGGCTCTTTTTCCGCCTGTTCGAGTTGCTCGCTGAATTCACCAAAGAACTTATCCAGTACGTCTTTCCACTGCGCCTGATTGTTGGCCACTTCGTCGAGGCTGCTTTCCATATGCGCGGTGAAGTCGTAATTCATCAGCTCACGGAAGTTAGCTTCTAAACGGTCGGTAACAATCTCACCCATTTTTTCGGCGTAGAAACGGCGGCTTTCAACGCGCACATAACCACGATCCTGGATGGTGGAGATAATCGACGCATAGGTCGACGGACGGCCAATACCGCGTTTTTCCAGCTCACGCACCAGCGAGGCTTCGCTGAAACGCGCCGGGGGTTTGGTAAAGTGCTGGCTGGGTTTCAACTGCTGCAGACTGAGCTCTTCACCGACATTCACCGGCGGTAAGGTGCGATCTTCATCGCCCTTACGCAGTGCCGGCATCACTCTGGTCCAGCCATCGAAACGCAGCGTGCGTCCTTTCGCCTTCAGTTTAAAATCACCGGCGCTCACCGTCAGCGTGGTAGAGTCATACTGCGCCGGCATCATCTGGCAGGCGACAAACTGACGCCAGATCAGCTGATACAGTTTCTGCGCGTCAGCTTCCATATCTTTCAGCTGTTCCGACTGCACATTGACATCAGAAGGACGGATCGCTTCGTGCGCTTCCTGTGAATTGTCTTTGCTGGCGTAAGTGATGGCCTCTTTCGGCAGATACTTAGCACCGAAACTCTCTTGCACATAGCCACGCACCATCTCCACTGCATCCTGACTCAGGTTAGTGGAATCGGTACGCATGTAGGTGATGTGGCCCGCTTCATACAGGCGCTGCGCCATCATCATGGTTTTCTTCACGCCGAAGCCCAGACGGGTGCTCGCCGCCTGTTGCAGCGTCGAAGTGATAAACGGAGCGCCCGGCTTACTACTGGTAGGCTTGTCTTCGCGGTCGGAGACCAGATAGCGCGCTTTTTCCAGCAGGCTGACTGCCGCCTGCGTCTGCTCACCGTTGACCGGCCGGAAAGGCTTGTCACCCTGATGGGTCACCTGCATCGGCAGGTCGCTGCCTTTTGGCGTGGTCAGATCGGCATCCAGTTCCCAGTACTCTTCCGGAACGAAGGCTTTGATTTCGCGCTCACGCTCGACCACCAGACGTACGGCGACCGACTGCACGCGGCCAGCGGAAAGTCCGCGGGCGATCTTCTTCCACAGCAGCGGCGAGACCATATAGCCCACTACGCGGTCCATAAACCGGCGAGCCTGCTGGGCGTTAACGCGATCGATATTCAGCTCGCCCGGCTTGTCAAACGCCTGGCGTATCGCATTTTTGGTAATTTCGTTAAATACCACGCGGCTGTAGCGTGATTCATCGCCACCAATTACTTCCCGCAGGTGCCAGGCAATGGCTTCCCCTTCGCGGTCAAGGTCAGTTGCGAGATAGATGTGGTCAGCATTTTCTGCTAACGATTTCAGCTCGGCGACCACTTTTTCTTTGCCGGGTAAAATCTGATAATCGGCTTCCCAGCCATGATAAGGATCGACGCCCATACGGCTCACTAATGCCGATTTCTCGTCTTTTTTAACCTTTTTCACGGCGGTTTTACTGGTTGTAGAGTCAGCGCTCTTTTTAACTGTTGAACCACTGGTCGGCAAATCGCGTATATGACCAACGCTGGATTTAACCACGTAGTCATTACCGAGATATTTATTGATTGTTTTGGCCTTTGCCGGGGACTCAACTATTACGAGAGCTTTACCCATATTTACCTTTACCTAATGAAAACTTCCGAATGTAGTGGCGGCGCTTATCGACGACAACGTACAGCGCGATAATGATATTGCAGCGAGCACCGGTCATTTCAACCCTGCCAGGTCAGACTGCGGATTACCGTCATTGCGTAACTCCAACCTGCTGATTAGCGACATCTTTTAGTCAAACTATCGCACCTGCTGATTCAACAATAAACCCGGTTTTACGCTCGGAACCAGAAACGCCCACACTGTACCTGATAAAATCTGATACGCAACTTAATTAGCATCTCAGGCAATTTTATGCCAGTCGCGCCCCCATTTTGCCCGACATGAAAATCTGACACAGGGTTTGCGGATTGGCTTTGCAGGCAAGTAATATAGAAGGAAATCACGATTTGTAAAAAGGAGATTAAAATATGTACGGTGAAACACAGCCAATTGAAGCTGAGGCATTACTGGAAAAAGCTAACGCAATGATTGCCGAACATGAGGATTATTTTGTTGGTCTGGAAGCGACCGAAGTCGGGCAAAACGGGAATATTCTGGTGTTTCGTGGCAACTATTTTCTCGATGAACAAGGTCTGCCCACCAGCAAAAGTACCACGGTATTTAACGTGTTTAAATTTCTTGCGCTGCAGTTGTCGGCGCAGTACCACCTGAAGCAGTAAAGCCCGGCGTACCGGGCTCCAGCCATCAGAGCAGCGGCTTCTCACCGCGCTGCCAGATCTTTAACAGCAGGCGCTCGGCGCTGGCCGCGGCGCTGCTGGTAAAGCGGTCCATCATGCGTTTACGTCGGGCATAACGCACCGCGATCACCTCAAACTTATCCATCTCGGCAATGATTAGATCATCGCTGGTGCCAATACCGTCGATCAGCCCATTTTCCAGTGCCTGGGTGCCAAACCAGTGCTCCCCGGTGGCGACCCGATCGATATCCAGTGACGGACGCATCTCATGCACAAACTGCTTAAACAACAGATGGGTTTCATTGAGATCTTCGCGGAATTTTTCCCGCCCCTGCTCGGTGTTTTCGCCAAACAGCGTCAGCGTGCGTTTGTATTCACCCGCGGTATGCAGCTCCACATCGATATCATTACGTTTTAGCAGGCGATTAAAGTTCGGAATTTGCGCCACTACGCCAATCGAACCGATAATCGAAAACGGCGCCGCGACAATACGATCCGCCACGCAGGCCATCATATACCCCCCGCTGGCCGCCACTTTATCTACCGCCACCGTCAGGCGGATACCTTTCTGGCGCAAACGCTGCAGTTGCGATGAGGCGAGGCCATAACCATGCACCACCCCGCCCGGACTTTCCAGACGTAACAGGACTTCATCACCGGCGCTGGCAACCGCCATCACCGCAGAGATCTCCTCGCGTAGTGACGCCACTTCTCCGGCATCCATGCTGCCTTTAAAATCGAGTACCCAGAGCGTGGACTTGCCGCTCTCGCTTTTCAGCCCCTGCTTCGCACGCTGCTTAGCGACTTTGGCTTCCTGCTTATCCTGTTTCCTGCGTGACTTATGCCATAATTTCTGGTCATGATGTTTCATCTTCGCCAGCAACATGTCTTCTTTCATCTCGCGGTATTGATCGCCAAGATGGGTGACTTTCAGCTGACCATTTTGTGCGCGTTTGCGCTGCGCCAGATTGACGATAACAATCGCAAGGGCCGCAATGGCGACCACTACCGTCACTGTTTTGGCTAAAAACAATCCATAATAAGAGAGTAATTCCACTCAATCCGCCTTATTTAACATAGCATTAGGGGCCAGCCTCTAGTTTAGCTGACTCAATGCACTTCGTCGCCTGATTCGCATGCCGACAGCCCGAATTGCCCCCTGCTAACATTGAACTCACTGCTTTTTTCAGGCATAAAGCACTTTATTCAGTGCGCGCCCGCTCAACTAATAGCCGCGCGCCACTATTATCGCCAGAGGAATACGCCGTGCACTATCAACCAAAAAGCGATCTGCTTAATCATCGAATCATTCTGGTCACTGGCGCCAGCGACGGCATTGGCCGCGAAGCGGCACTGACCTATGCGCGTTATGGCGCTGAAGTGGTTCTGCTGGGCCGCAACGGGCAAAAACTGCAGCAGGTTAGCGACGAAATTAATGCGCTGGGCAAAAGTCCGGCGCGCTGGTTTACGCTGGATTTTGACCAGGCGACGCCGGAAAATTGCCAGCAGCTGGCCGCTGTGCTGAGCCAGCACTATCCGCGTCTGGACGGGGTACTACACAATGCCGGGATCCTCGGAGATATTGTGCCGCTGGAACAGTTGCAACCGGCGGTCTGGCAGCAGGTGATGCGGGTGAATGTCGATGCCACCTTTTTTCTCACCCAGGCACTGCTGCCACTGCTGTTGAAATCGGATAGCGCTTCGCTGGTATTTACCAGTTCCAGCGTTGGTCGCAGCGGCCGGGCGGGCTGGGGGGCTTACGCGGTGTCCAAATTCGCCACTGAGGGTATGATGCAGGTCCTGGCGGATGAATATGACAGCCGTAACCTGCGGGTTAACTGTATTAATCCTGGCGGCACCCGTACCAAAATGCGCGCCAGCGCTTTCCCGCAGGAAGATGCCGGTAAGCTGAAAACCCCGGCGGATATTATGCCGCTCTACCTCTATCTGATGGGTGATGACAGCCGGCGTAAGAGCGGTATCAGCTATGATGCGCAACCCGGGCGCAAACCGGGAGCGGCGGAATAGTGACCAGCGACGATCGTCATAAACAGCGCCAGCAGCGGCTGAAAGAACAGGTGGATGCGCGCGTTGCGACAGCCACTACCGAACGCGGCATTCTGATGGTGTTTACCGGCAATGGCAAAGGTAAGACCACCGCGGCATTTGGCACCGCCACCCGCGCCATCGGGCATCAGAAACGGGTCGGCGTGATCCAGTTTATCAAAGGTGCATGGCCGAACGGCGAACGTAATTTGCTGGAACCGCACGGCGTGGAGTTTCAGGTAATGGCCACCGGGTTTACCTGGGATACCCAGAACCGGGAAACCGATACCGCCGCCTGCCTGCAGGTGTGGCAGCATGGCAAACGGATGTTGCAGGATGAAACGCTGGATTTAGTGATCTTTGATGAGCTGACCTATATGATCAGTTTCGACTATCTGCCGTTAAGCGAGCTGCTGGAAGCGCTACGGCAGCGGCCTGCGCATCAGAGTGTCATTATCACCGGGCGTGGCTGTCATCGTGAGATTATCGAACTGGCGGATACCGTTAGCGAGATGCGACCGGTGAAACATGCGTTTGATGCCGGGATTCAGGCCCGGCAAGGGATCGACTGGTAAGGACTACCGGGCGGCATGCCGCCCGGAAAAGATTTAACCCTGACGGGTTCTGCCGGTTGGCTTCGCCGTTTTCGCCGTAGAACGGCGATTGTTGGTGCCGCTTACCTGAGTATGACGCTTCACTGCACGACGGATCTGATTCGCCTTGGTACGGCGGCGGTCTTTCTCTACTGCCACTTTGGTGACGGTTTCCGGCTTCAGACCAACCAGTTCACGTAAGTAGTTAGTCGGTTGCAGATCCAGTTCGGTCCAGCCGCCGCGCGGTAAGCCTTTTGGCAGATGAATATCGCCGTAGCGCACGCGGATCAGACGACTGACCTGCACGCCCACCGCTTCCCACAGACGGCGCACTTCGCGGTTACGTCCTTCGGTCAGGGTGACGTTATACCACTGGTTAATCCCTTCGCCACCGGCAAACTTAATGGTTTTAAATGCTGCCGGGCCATCTTCCAGCTGCACGCCACGACTCAGTTGACGAATCTTATCTTCATCAATCTGGCCGAATACGCGTACCGCATATTCGCGTTCCACTTCCTGGCTTGGATGCATCAGCCGATTGGCCAGCTCGCCATCGGTGGTAAACAGCAGCAATCCGCAGGTGTTAACATCCAGACGACCGACGGCAATCCAGCGCGCGCCGCGCAGCTTTGGCAGACGATCAAATACCGTTGGACGCCCTTCCGGGTCATTGCGCGTACAGAGTTCACCTTCCGGCTTATAGTACGCCAGCACGCGGCAAACTTCGGTCGCCGATTCATTGATAGAGACAATATGTCCGTCGATACGGATTTTCAGGGATTTATCGAGCTCGATACGGTCGCCAAGTGTTGCCAGCTTACCTTCGACGCTGACACGTCCCGCAGAGATCATGGTTTCGATTTCACGACGTGAACCGTGTCCGGCACGTGCTAAAACTTTTTGTAACTTTTCGCTCATAGAGCAGCCTCACTGTCGCCTTCACAGGCGTCATGGATGATAGTCAATTCGATCCTGAGTGAGTGCTATCCGGCTTACGCAAATTTAATAAAAACAGCGTGTTAACACTCGACATCTTTCAGGGGAACAGCATTCTACACTAAGTTGATTATCATTGATAATGATTAACGATTATAGCCGGCGCTCAACCCGCCGCCACCGCACCGACCCGCAATTCCCCTCGCTGACCGGGCGCCCGCCTGGCGAATTCTTCGCATTTAACCTGTTAAAAAGCCTAAGCATTAGCAAAGAAATCTGGCAAGCCCGCTAAAAAGTGGTTGTTAGTACTGAATTAAATTCATATTTAATTGTTTTGTACCGCGATAACAACAATGCGCCATTTAATAAATATATTTAACATCAAATAAACAGAATAAGCGAATATAAGATTGGCTTAGTTCACGGTTATTATAATTTTTTGCCCCGGTGTTTTTATATTAGTTTTCCTCACGTAAAATAGCGTGTAGTATTTAATTATATTATTTATTGAATGCAAATCAGCAGCATAAATAGATTCCATCAATAAATAAATGAGATTGATATACAGCGTATTGTAATTTTTTCGTAAAGAATTTAATAACCGCGCCAGGCAGCAGGCGGGCGTTGATAACACTAATCTATTTAGTGCAAGGCTTGCATATCACAAATCTTCACCAGGGATTTCCCGATATGCACTGAATGAAGTGAAACATCATGAAAAATATCACTATTGTGACAGCAATGGCCGTGTTATTGCTGTCAGGCTGCTCGGTAGGCAAATATGAGTACAGCCGTGAGGCCATGAAACGCGTTGATATGAACTTTACCGGCATTCCCACTATTATGGGGCTGGGCACTCTGGGTAGCAGTATTCCCCTGACACCCGAGTACAGTCTGACCGCCGCGCACGTGGCAAAGTATTCCGTGCAACACGTCAAGGCGTATCATCCTTACTGTGACCTGGCGATTATTTATCATAAAAATGACATCAAAACGTTACCGAAATTTCGTAGCGGCAGCGTAGGCGATGCGGTCAAAATGTATGGCTACAGTTTTATTTCCGCCATGCCGGTTGAATCCTCCGGGGTAAATTTAGCCCGCACCGGTATCAGCAACGACTGGAATAAAGCACCTTGTATGGCGATGGCGTCAGATGCCGGCGTGGTGCAAGGCATGTCCGGCGGGGCGGTATATAACAAAGATGACACTATCGGCGGCGTTATTATCGGCTATGCCGCTTCGATAAAAAATAAGCGCAGTGGCAAGGACATACTGAAAAATGTGTCGCTCTATATCCCGTATGCCGACTTTAAGGAGTGGCTGACACAGTCGACTTTGTAAAGGAACGCAATATCAGGGCCGCACATTATCGCGGCCCGCGCGGCATTAGAGGAACGGTGTTACGTCACCCACACCTTCACGCACCACTTCCGGTACATTCTCGGTGAGATCGACCACGGTGGTCGGCTGCTGGCCCAAAAAGCCGCCATGAATAATCAGATCCACCACTTTACCAATACTGTCCTGAATCTCTTCCGGATCCGATTCAGTGAAATCATTACCGGGCAACATCAGCGATGTCGACATCATCGGCTCATTCAAGGCTTCCAGCAGCGCCAGCGCGATCGGATTCGAAGGCACTCGTAATCCGATGGTCTTACGTTTATCGTTCATCAAACGACGCGGCACCTCTTTGGTCGCCTTCAGGATAAAGGTGTAATTTCCCGGCGTGTTATTTTTAATCAGGCGAAACGCCGTATTATCAACGTGCGCGTAGGTGGAGAGCTCCGACAGATCACGACACATCAGGGTAAAATTGTGATTGCCATCCAGCTGACGAATGCGACAAATCCGCTCCATGGCGTTTTTGTCCTCCAGCTTACAGCCGAGCGCGTAACCAGAATCGGTCGGATAAACGATCACACTGCCTTTATTCAGCATTTCCACCGCCTGCTTAATCAGACGCGGCTGTGGGTTTTCCGGATGAATATAGAAAAATTGACTCATAGCAGACCTCTTGTCGCCCCTGATGTCCGGGAATGTTACTGCGCAATATCCGGGTAACGTGTCCAGATAGCGTCAACGCCACCGGGTAACCACAGTTTTTTCCCCAATTCGATCCACGGACAGGGCTGATGAAAATCGGAGCCTTGCGATGCTGCCAGCTGATAATCCCGCGCATACTGCGCCAGCTGGCTACGTTCCTGAGGTGGTTGTTGACACTGCGCCACTTCCATCGCGTCGCCGCCAGATTCAGCAAAATAAGCCATCAACCGTTTTAGCCACTTGGCGGATAAGCCGTAGCGACCCGGATGAGCCAGCACCGCACGACCACCAGAATGATGAATCGCATCAATAGCTTGTTCTATTGTACACCACTGTGGCGGCACGTAACCGGTTTTGCCGCGCGCCAGATAGTTTTTAAAGATTTGCGCCATATTCGCGCCCTTACCCTGCTCAATCAGATAGCGGGCGAAATGTCCGCGGGTAATCGCCCCACCGGCAGCCAGACGCAGGGCGCCTTCCAGCGCGCCGGGAATATGCGCCTTTTCCAGCCGTTCCGCCATCATTTGCGCCCGCGCCATGCGGCAATCGCTTTGTCCTTGCAACAATGCCGTCAGCCGTGGATGCTGAATATCAATGCCCAACCCGACAATATGAATTTCATGGTTCTCCCACAGCGTTGAGATCTCAACCCCGCTGATAAGCTGCAGCGCCAGCTGATGCTGCGCAATAGCCGCCCGCGCAGCCTCAATAGCGGCCACCGTATCGTGGTCGGTGATGGCCAGCACTCCCACACGCTTCTCGGTGGCTCGCAGTACCAGCGCTTCAGGAGTGAAAAGTCCATCGGAAGCACAGGTATGGCTGTGAAGATCGTAAAGAGGGAAGTTGCTGAGGGGCGTTGCTGCTGTCAAAAGTGCTCCGGTAGAATCAGAAAATAAGGCGATATGATAACGGCAATTCGCCTGCGGGGGAAAAAGAGTATTGACATTTTTCCTTCGAACCAGTTAACTAGTACACAAGTTCACGTACAGGGTATCAAAATCATGACTGCTTTAAATACGAATCTGCATGGCTGGTGGCGCACTTCTCCCTGACCGGGCGACGTCGTCATGCACATTTCACAGAATCAGTGCTGATACCCGAGCCCGCCGCAAGCGGGCTTTTTTTTTGAGCGATACTTACCAGACAGAGAAAACATCATGCCATTTGCGAAACCTGCATTGAAGTTGATTACCGGCAATGCGCCCTACCGCGAAGATCCGGCCGCGGTGTTCCATCAGTTATGTGGCGCACGCCCGGCCACCCTGCTGCTTGAATCGGCAGATATCGACAGCAAACGTAACCTGAAAAGCCTGCTGATTGTCGATAGCGCGCTGCGCATTACCGCGCTGGATAAAACCGTTACCATTCAGGCATTGTCAGAAAATGGCCGCGCGTTGCTGCCGTTGCTTGATGAAGCGCTGCCTGCCAGCGTTAATAACCAAATCCGCCCTGATGGTCGTCTGCTGACGTTCCCGGAAATCAATCAGCTGCAGGATGAAGATTCACGTCTGCAGTCACTGTCGGTATTTGATGCACTGCGTCTGATCCCGACGCTGATTACTACGCCGGCAGAAGAGCGTGAAGCGATGCTGCTCGGTGGCCTGTTTGCTTATGACCTGGTGGCGGGTTTTGAACAGCTGCCAGCGCTGAATAATCAGCAGCGCTGCCCTGATTACTGCTTCTATCTGGCGGAAACACTGCTGGTTATCGACCATCAGACGCGGACCTCACGCCTGACCGCCAGTCTGTTTGCCCCCTCCACCACTGAATTCCAGCGCCTGCAGGGACGTATCAAACAGCTGCATGCGCAGATGCTGCAGCCGGCACCGGCGCTGCCGGTGCAGGGCGTGGAGAATATGGCGCTGAGCTGCAATCAAAGCGACGAAGAGTACTGCGCGATAGTGCGTCAGATGCAGGAAGCGATTCGCGTCGGCGAAATCTTCCAGGTGGTGCCATCGCGCCGTTTCTCGCTGCCCTGCCCGTCGCCGCTGGCCGCCTATGACACGCTGAAAAACAGCAATCCCAGCCCGTATATGTTTTTTATGCAGGATCAGGACTTTGCCCTGTTCGGCGCCTCGCCGGAAAGTTCGCTGAAATATGATGCCAGCGATCGCCAGATTGAAATTTACCCGATTGCCGGCACCCGTCCGCGCGGTCGCCACGCCGATGGCTCGCTGGATCGCGACCTCGACAGCCGTATCGAACTGGAGATGCGCACCGATCATAAAGAGCTGGCGGAGCATCTGATGCTGGTTGACCTGGCGCGCAATGACCTGGCGCGCATCTGCGAACCCGGCAGCCGCTATGTGGCAGACCTGACCAAAGTTGACCGCTACTCATTTGTTATGCATCTGGTTTCACGCGTGGTCGGTAAACTGCGCGGCGATCTCGACGTGCTGCATGCCTACCGCGCCTGTATGAATATGGGCACCCTGAGCGGCGCGCCGAAAGTGCGCGCCATGCAGCTGATCGCCGCCGCGGAAGGCACCCGGCGCGGTAGCTACGGCGGCGCCGTCGGCTACTTCACCGCCAGCGGCGACCTTGATACCTGTATTGTGATTCGCTCGGCTTATGTGGAAGACGGCGTGGCAACGGTACAGGCTGGCGCTGGCGTGGTGCTCGATTCCAATCCGCAGGCGGAAGCCGATGAAAGCCGTAACAAAGCCCGCGCGGTATTACGCGCGATCGCTACCGCTCATCATTGCACGGAGATTTTCTGATGGCCGATATCCTGCTGCTCGACAATATCGACTCCTTTACCTACAACCTCGTCGACCAGTTACGTGCCTTTGGCCATAACGTGGTGGTTTATCGTAACAATATGCCTGCGGATACCCTGGTTGAGCGTCTGCAGGAGATGCAGAATCCGGTGCTGATGCTCTCTCCGGGTCCCGGCACCCCGTCAGAAGCCGGCTGTATGCCGGAACTGCTGCAGCGCCTGCGCGGCAAACTGCCGATTATCGGTATCTGTCTCGGCCATCAGGCGATTGTCGAAGCCTGGGGCGGCCATGTCGGCCAGGCGGGTGAAATCCTGCACGGTAAAGCCTCCGCCATTACTCATGACGGTAAAGCGATGTTTGCCGGGCTAAGTAATCCACTACCGGTGGCGCGCTATCATTCGCTGGTCGGCAGCAATATTCCGGATGAACTGACGATTAACGCCACCTTTAACGGCATGGTGATGGCTGTGCGCCACGACGCCGATCGCGTCTGCGGCTTCCAGTTCCATCCGGAATCCATTCTCACCACCCAGGGGGCGCATCTGCTTGAACAGACCCTTGCCTGGGCGCTGGCGTAAGCTAAGGAAAATCAGATGCACACGATTCTGGAAAAACTTTATCAGGCGCAAACCCTGAGCCAGGCAGAGAGCCATCAGCTGTTTTCGGCGATCATTACCGGTCAGCTGGAACCCACCCAACTGGCTGCGGCGCTGATTGCGATGAAAGTACGCGGCGAGCGTCCGGAAGAGATTGCCGGTGCCGCCTGCGCGCTGCTGGAAGATGCCAAACCCTTTCCACGTCCGGACTATGCTTTTGCTGATATCGTCGGCACCGGCGGCGATGGCAGTAACAGCATTAATATCTCTACCACCAGCGCTTTTGTCGCCGCCACCTGCGGGCTGAAAGTCGCCAAGCATGGCAACCGCAGCGTATCCAGTAAGTCAGGATCGTCCGACCTGCTGGCGGCCTTTGGCATTAATCTTGATATGCCCGCCAGCCAGGCGCGCCAGGCGCTGGACGACCTGAATGTCTGCTTTCTGTTTGCGCCGCAGTACCACACCGGGTTTCGTCACGCCATGCCGGTACGTCAGCAGCTGAAGACCCGTACGCTGTTTAATGTGCTCGGGCCGCTAATTAACCCGGCGCGTCCGCCGCTGGCGGTGATTGGCGTCTATAGCCCGGAACTGGTGCTGCCGATTGCCCGAACGCTGAAAGTGCTCGGCTATCAGCGCGCGGCAGTGGTGCATGGCGGCGGGATGGATGAAGTGGCGCTGCACAGCCCAACCCATGTCGCCGAACTGCGCGATGGTGAAATTACCGGCTATCAGCTGACGCCGGAAGACTTTGGTTTTGGCTTCCAGCCGCAAGAAGCGCTGGCTGGCGGCACACCGGAAGAAAACCGTGACATTCTGGCGCGATTACTCCAGGGTAATGGCGAGCGCGCCCATGAAGAGGCGGTGGCGGTAAACGTCGCGATGCTTTTGAAGGTCTTCGGACATGAAGATTTACGTGAAAATGCCCAGCGCGCACTGCAGGCGATTCGCAGTGGTCAGGCCTGGGAGCGCGTGGTCGCACTGGCAGCCAGAGGATAATTATGCAGCAGGAAACCGTACTTAATAAAATTGTTCAGGATAAGGCCGTCTGGCTGGCAGCGCGTAAAGCACAACAGCCGCTGGCCAGTTTCCAGAACGCGGTCACCCCGGCCAGCCGGAGCTTTTATCATGCACTGCAGGGAACCCGCACGGTGTTTATCCTTGAGTGCAAAAAAGCCTCGCCATCAAAAGGAGTGATCCGTGCAGATTTCAACCCGGCCGCCATTGCCGGGGTCTATAAGCATTACGCTTCGGCGGTGTCGGTATTAACCGATGAGAAATATTTCCACGGCAGCTTTGATTTTCTGCCGATTGTCAGTGCCGCCATCACCCAGCCGGTGCTGTGCAAAGACTTTATTATCGATCCCTATCAGATCTACCTGGCGCGCTACTACCAGGGCGATGCGATTTTACTGATGCTCTCGGTGCTGAATGACGATCAGTATCGTCAGCTGGCCGCCGTGGCGCACAGTCTGCAGATGGGGGTGCTGACCGAGGTCAGTAACGAAGAAGAGCTGGAGCGCGCCATCGCGCTGGAAGCGAAAGTGGTGGGCATCAACAACCGCGATCTGCGCGATCTGTCGATTGACCTGAACCGCACGCGCCAGCTGGCGCCGCGCCTGACGCACGGTGTTACGGTGATCAGCGAATCCGGCATTAATCACTATGCGCAGGTACGCGAGCTGAGCAATTTTGCCAATGGCTTCCTGATTGGCTCGGCGCTGATGTCGGAAGATAACCTTGATGCCGCGGTGCGCCGGGTGATCCTTGGCGATAACAAGGTTTGCGGTTTAACCCGGGAACAGGATGCCGTGGCGGCCAGTGATGCCGGCGCCATCTATGGCGGTCTGATTTTCGCTGCCGGTTCGCCACGCCAAATCGACGTGGCCCGCGCGCAGGCGATCATTGCCGCCGCACCGCTCAAATATGTTGGCGTATTCCGTAATGCCGCGATCGGTGAGGTTGTTGCCACCGCCGCCACGCTGGCGCTGCATGCGGTGCAGCTCCATGGCGACGAAGATCAGGCGTATGTCGACAGCTTACGCGCTCAGTTGCCTGCCGCGGTGCGTATCTGGAAAGCGTTAAGCGTGAAAGAGACCCTGCCGGCACGTGACTGGCAGCACGTCGACCGCTATGTGCTGGATAACGGCAACGGCGGCAGCGGCCAGCATTTCGACTGGTCCTTGCTTAACGGCCAGCCGCTGGGCAATGTTTTACTGGCGGGTGGTTTAGGCGCGGATAACTCTGTCGTTGCCGCGCAGCTGGGCTGTGCCGGTCTGGACTTTAACTCCGGGGTGGAAAGCGCCCCGGGGGTGAAAGACCGCGCGAAAATAGCCGCTGTATTCCAGACACTGAAAGCTTATTAATTGTCGGAGCCGGGTGCGCCCGGCTGCTGATCTCCACCGAGAAAAGAGACATAATATGACGTTACTAAATCCCTACTTTGGCGAATTTGGCGGGATGTATGTGCCGCAGATCCTGATGCCGGCATTGCAACAGCTGGAAGCTGCTTTTGTCAGTGCCCGGAGTGACCCGGAATTCCAGGCGCAGTTTACCGACCTGCTGAAAAACTATGCCGGTCGCCCGACGGCGCTGACCCTGTGCCAGAACCTGACCAAAGGCACCCGCAGCCGCCTGTATCTGAAGCGCGAAGATCTGCTGCATGGCGGCGCGCACAAAACGAACCAGGTATTAGGTCAGGCCCTGCTGGCGAAACGCATGGGTAAAACTGAAATTATCGCCGAAACCGGCGCCGGTCAGCATGGCGTGGCCTCAGCGCTGGCCAGTGCCCTGCTCGGTCTGAAATGCCGCATCTATATGGGCGCGAAAGATATCGAGCGTCAGTCGCCGAACGTATTCCGTATGCGCCTGATGGGAGCGGAAGTGATCCCGGTACACAGTGGTTCATCAACGCTGAAAGATGCCTGTAACGAAGCGCTGCGTGACTGGTCTGGCAGCTACGAAAATTCGCACTATATGCTGGGTACCGCTGCCGGTCCGCATCCGTATCCGACCATTGTGCGTGAGTTCCAGCGCATGATCGGCGAAGAGACCAAAGCGCAGATTCTGGCGCGTGAAGGTCGTCTGCCGGATGCGGTGGTGGCCTGCGTCGGCGGGGGCTCCAATGCCATCGGCATGTTTGCCGATTTTATTGATGACGCCGCGGTTGGTCTGATTGGCGTCGAGCCTGCCGGCCACGGTATTGAAACCGGCGAGCACGGTGCGCCGCTGAAACACGGCCGCGTCGGTATTTACTTCGGTATGAAAGCGCCGATGATGCAGACCGAAGATGGTCAGATTGAAGAGTCCTATTCGATCTCAGCCGGTCTCGACTTCCCGTCGGTCGGCCCACAGCATGCTTATCTGAACAGCATTGGCCGCGCCGATTACGTCTCGATTACTGATGATGAAGCCATGGCGGCATTTAAAGAGCTGTGTCGTTCCGAGGGGATTATCCCGGCGCTCGAATCTTCACATGCGCTGGCCTATGCCCTGAAAATGATCCGTGAAAACCCGGAAAAAGAGCAGCTACTGGTCGTTAACCTTTCCGGTCGCGGTGACAAAGATATTTTCACCGTCCACGACATTCTGAAAGCGAAGGGAGAGATCTGATGGAACGTTATCAGCAATTATTCAACCGTCTGGGCGCGGCAAAAGAAGGCGCATTTGTTCCTTTCGTGACCCTTGGCGATCCGTCGCCGGAACTGTCGCTAAAAATTATCGACACCCTGGTGGCCGCCGGCGCCGATGCGCTGGAACTGGGCATCCCCTTTTCCGATCCGCTGGCTGATGGCCCAACCATTCAGGGCGCCAACCTGCGCGCCTTTGCTGCCGGCGTAACCCCTGCGCAGTGCTTTGAAATGCTGGCGATCATTCGCCAGAAATATCCGACGCTGCCGATTGGTCTGCTGATGTATGCCAACCTGGTGTTTTCCGGTGGGATTGATAACTTCTATGCCCGCTGCGCGGCGGCTGGCGTCGATTCCGTACTGGTTGCCGATGTGCCGGTTGAAGAGTCCGCCCCGTTCCGTCAGGCGGCGCTGCGCCATAATATCGCGCCGATCTTTATCTGCCCGCCCAACGCCGATGACGATCTGTTGCGTGAAATCGCCTCCCATGGTCGCGGTTATACCTACCTGTTGTCCCGTGCCGGCGTCACCGGCGCCGAAAAACGCGCCAGTTTGCCGCTCCAGCATCTGGTCGATAAACTGCGTGAATATCATGCCGCTCCGCCGTTGCAGGGCTTTGGTATCTCCGAACCTTCCCAGGTGAAAGAAGCGATTGCTTCTGGCGCTGCCGGGGCGATCTCCGGTTCGGCGATTGTAAAAATCATCGAGAAGAACCTGGCGAATCCGGACGCGATGCTGAGCGAACTAAAAAATTTCGTCAGCAGTCTGAAAGCGGCCTCACGCCAATAGTAGAAAAAAATGCCTTACTTAACGGTAAGGCATTCTTTTTTCTGTCACTCTGTTACTGGCGCATTAATAGAATTTCCAGCAGCCGCCAGATTTAATTCTTTTATTAAGCTTAATAACCCTCGTGACGGAAACTATTTATTAGATTGCCGGAAGAATAACAGTAAATTCGTTTTAAACAGCAAAAGACAGCCATTCTAATATTATTATTTCCAGCAAACACACCACCGTTAATTCCCTGCAGCTTGTATTAGCCCATCAGTTATCTATATTGTCACTACAACCTTATATTTCTGCGGTGTGTTATTATGGCTGACAAATGGTTTAAAATAAATCTGCGCGGGCTGGCAGCGTTTCTGCTGCCTATTGCCCTTGCCTGCGCGGCGCAGGGAGAGAATCTGTTTTCAGCCATAACGACCGGAAGCGATGCCACTGACTTGAGTTACCTGCAGCAGCCGGCGATAAAATCAATACAATTAATTACCGTTAACGTCGCATTAATTACCGGAAACAGCAGCGCGCTGACGCTGAATTTACCGTCAGGGGAAACGATTATCGCCCGGCAGCACTCTTTTACCCGCAACCCCGACGGCAGCGCGCTGTGGCAAGGCAGCGTCACCAGCATTAATAATACCGCCCCCGCTGGCGGACGGGAAAATTCGCTTATTCTGGTGCGCGATAACGATAATATTACCGGCACGGTGCGGGTAAATGGCCAGTTATATCAGCTATTACCGCTGGGTCATGGCTCGCACGCGATCATCGAACTGGATGCCGCCCGCTTTCCGGTCGCCAATAACGATATCATTGAAGAGCCCCCCGATAGCACGACCGCGCCTGCGTCCCGGAGCAGTTCCGAACCCGCGACAAGAGTCCGCGTAGCGCTGGTGACCACCAATCAGACTCGCGCCAGCGTAACCGATATCCCCGGCCGGGTTGCCCTAGCGCTGGCCACCGCCAATCAGGGACTGCGCAACAGCGGGGTGAATATGCTGCTTGAGAACGCCGGTATTCTGAACGCCAGTTTTAATGAAAGTGGTGATATCACCGATATGCTGCTCAAAATCCGCAGCCCGGGCGACCGCGATATTGGCGCAGTAGCCAATACATTCCGCGAAACGCGCCATGCCGACGTCATGGTGCTGCTAACCGCCAGCGCCAATGGCGGTTGCAAGGATGCTTATCAGAGTAGTAACAAAGCTAACGCTTTTAGCGTGCTATCCCTGGATGCCAGTTGTATGGATGAGCGGTTATTAGCCCATGTCATCGGTCATAACATGGGCGCAAACCATAACAACAGCAATAATATTCCCTTCCCCTGGGGCAAAGGATATCAGCAGACCACCGTCGCTCCCCACTGGAGCACCATTATGGCAGATGCCTGCTCTGCGACCTGCCCCGGCATCAATTACTGGTCCAGTCCTGATATTACCTATAATGGCTTACCTGCCGGCAATGCCATGGCCGACAATGCCCGGGTGCTTAACGAGCGGCGTAACGTCGTCGCGGATTTTCTGCCCGACCCCAGCTGGCAACAGGTCGGTTCCTTGTATGGCGAAGGCAACTTAGCGCCGCGACAACTGTTTCAGATCGCCGTCAAAGACAGCACCACCCACCAGCCGCTCTCCGCAGTTGAAGTCATTATTGATAATGTTGATCAAAACGCCTGGCCGACACAGGTGGCGCGCGCCGTCAATGACCATTTTGCCGCTAATCTACTCCGGGCCGGAGAACTGACCAGCTCAGGAAATATTGAGCTGGTTGCCGGATCGCGCGACCGTAACGATCTCTGGATGCCCTACCGCCTGGTGGGTTCACAATATATTGAAATCGTCCAACTTACTTATGCCGAATATAATAACGTCAAATGGTTTAGCATCGGCAATATTAGCGCCAGCGAGGATGCCACCGCCGGTACGTTACAACAGCTGGTGTTAACCAGTAACAGTAGCAATCAAATTCTGACACGGATCCCGATATTAATTACCGACAATAATAAATCGCCGAATTTATGGCCATCGCATATGGCGCAGCTTACTCATCTGCTCAGTAGTCGCGATGTTATCCGCGCGGGTGAAGTGCAGTCCGATGGCAGTATAAAGCCGGTGGCGGGAAATAGCCGCCATCCGCTGTGGGTGCCGCAATCATTGCGCAACAATGTCAATATTCGCATGGAAACCGTAGGTCCGACCGCCGCGGGGAAATAAGTTTTATCGGTTGCGCCGGATTAAGGCTGACAATCCCGCTGTTTAATGTGTCGAGGTATAATTATGATCGACCACCGTTTTAATATTGCACTGCGCAGGCTGCTAATCTTGTTATTGCTGCTGGCATCCGCGGTCGCCTGGTCGCAGGATAATTATCTGTTTTCAGCCGCCCGGACTCAGCCGGCCAGCGGCAGTGAACATTATCTCGCGCATCCGGCAACCAAATCGATTAATTATGTTGCGGTTAACCCCTTACTGGTTAGCGATAAGACCCACCAGCTGACGCTTAACCTGCCGTCCGGAGAGCTGCTGGTCGCCCGGCAGCAGCGGTTTCAGCATAATCCCGACGGTACTGAACTGTGGGAAGGTAACGTAACTGAGATTGATAACGCTGAGCCCGCTGCCGAAAGCGAAAACGCGGTGCTGCTGGTGCGCGACGGCAATAATATTAGCGGCGATATCAGCGTCAATGGCCGGTTATTTGCCATCGTCCCTTTAGGTCATGGTCAGCACGCGCTAACGGAAATGGATGCCAGTATGCAAAATGGCGGTGATGAACTGGCTATCGGCGATGAGCAGGAGACAGCAGGCATACTGCCGCTATCCCGTAACCTGTCGAGTACTACGTCCGTGATCCGCGTGGCAGTAGTGACCACCAATCAGGTACGCAGTACGCTGGCGGATATTCCCGGCCAGACAGCATTAGCGGTGGCTTATGCCAATCAGGGCTTTAAAAACAGCAGGGTTAATATCATTGTGGAGAACGCCGGCATCCTCAATGCTAATTTTAATGAAAGCGGCACCGCAATCGAGATGCTGGCAAAAGTCAGTAATCCCACCGATCAAAATATTGGTGCGGCGGCGAAAGCGTTCCGTGAGGAGAAGCTGGCTGATGTGGTTGTTTTACTTACCGCCAGCGCTAATGGCAGCTGTGGCGGCAGTTACTCGTGGGCCAGCAAAGAAGAAGCATTTGCGGTGCTGCCATCGCACTGGAGTTGCGCAAATTTCGTACACCGCCTTGGTGTGCGTATCGGCCTGATTATTGGCGCAGGATTCAGCCGGGGCTATATCCAGAACAGTGCTAATCCGCAATGGGGCACCCTGCTAACGGCTAACTGCCTCTATTCCTGCGAGAGGATTAATTACTGGTCTAACCCTGAGGTTAATTATCATGGCTTACCTACCGGCACCGCAGCGGCCAATAACGCGCTGGTGCTCAATCAACGGCGGCAACAGGTAGCCGATTTTATGCCCGATCCACCGTGGATCCCATTGGGTATTCTCTACGGCGATGGCGACCTGCCGCCGCGACAGCTCTATCAGATCGACTTAAAAAATAGCGCAATCCAACGGCCAATCGACTTCCTTGACGTCATTATCGATAAAGTCGGTCAGAACGACTGGCCTTCGCAAGTGGCGCGCGCGGTTAATGCGCATTTTGCCAGTAACGTGCTGCGCGCCGGAGAGATGAACGAGGCGGGGGATATCCATTTTATCAACGGCTCTCACTATCGTAACTCGCTATGGTTTGCTTCACGCTTAAAAGACGCACAACAGCTGGATACCGCCTGGCGCACCTATGCCGTCATGCTGAATGATAAATGGCTGCCAATTGGCGCAATTGAGGCGAAAGAGGCCGGCATACCCGGCTCGCAGAAACAGGTGGTGCTACGTAATAGCCATACCGGCCAGGAGCTGGCGCGAATTTCAATGACGCTGAATGCCGACAATCAGGGACAATGGACGTGGCCATTCCGGCTGGCGAATACGCTTAATAACGCCTCACAGGTTAGCATGCGCGCCGGTGAACTGCTGGCTGATGGGTCGGTCGCCACCGTCGGCAGCGCTTACAGAAATCTTATCTGGGTTCCGCTGGCCGGGCGGCGTGATTTAAGCGCCAGCGTCGAAACCGTTGGCTGGCAGCAGCGTGGCGAGCTGAAAAGCAGCAGTAACCTGCCTGCGCGCCAGTTTTTCCAGATGCAGTTGAAAGATACTTCTACCGGCCAGTTGCTCAGCGCTTATGACTGGGTGGTGGCAAGCGTTGATATCAATCTCTGGCCTGCGCAGGCGGCGCAGGCAATTAACGCGCATTTGCCCAACAACGTGGTACGGGCCGGTGAACTGCAAAGCAATGGCGAGATTAAAGTGGCTGAAGGCTCAGCAGAAAACAATAAAATCTGGATTAACTACACCGGTAAAGAAGAGCTGGAGCTCAGCCGTCATACCTATGCCGAAGCGCTAAATCAGCAATGGTTTAATATCGGCAGAATCCAGTCGTTTGCCGATGCCACTCCCGGAACGCAAAAAGAAGTCGTGCTACGCGATGCGGGCAGTAATGAGGTACTGGCACGGATTTCGCTGCCGATTAACGACAACAATAAGGATCAGTGGCGCTGGCCTTTCTGGCTGGCCGGTCTGGTCAATGAGCACACCAGCAAAATGCGCGCCGGCCAGCGCGAGGCCGATGGTTCGATTAGCGTGGTACCCGGCAGCTCCTATCTTAATCTGCTGTGGGTGCCGCTGGCGCAATATCGTCAGTTAAACGCCAGTGTGGAAACTTTTGACTGGCAACAGGTTGGTGAACTGTATGAACCCAATGATTTACCCGCCCGACAATTCTTTCAGCTGCAGTTGCAGGACCAAGCCAGCGGCCAGATAGAGACATCACTGGATATCGTGGTGGTGGACCCGGAAAAACACCGCTGGCCGGAACAAATTGCCAGAGTCATAAACAATTACTTTCCGGCCAACACACTGCGCGCCGGCGAACGCCGCACCGATGGCTCCATCCATATTTACCCCGGATCCCACTATCGCAACAAACTCTGGCTTAATGCTGCGCAGTGGGGCAAACAGCTGAATTTTACCCGTTATACCTATGCAGAATTTAATCAACAAAAATGGTTCAGCATCGGCAATATCAGCGCCAGCGCAGACGCCGTAGCGGGCACCGCCAAAGAGTTAGTGCTGCGCGATAACAGTAACCATCTACTGGCCCGTTTCCCGCTGTTTATTAGCGACAGCAATAAGGCTTCAGCTGTCTGGCCGCGACAACTGGCGCAGCTGGTTAATCTGTTTTACAGCCAGCAGCCGGTACGTGCCGGGCAGTTGCAGGATGATGGCAGCGTACAACCCGTAGCAGACCATAACGGTAATCGGGTATGGGTACCGCTGGACCAGCGGCAGAATATCTAGGCTACGGTGGAAACGCTCAGTGCCGCCGCGGCCATCAGACGCGGTATTACGCCAGTGGAAAATAATTACGATTATCTCTACCCCGACCAGATAGAACACTATCAGGAGGGCACCCGGGTGCTCGGCCCTGACCTGCATATTTATCAGTGTAAACCCTATCCGGCCAGCGGCTGGTGCCGCATCTATTCACCCGCCGCCAGTCAGTATCAGCCGGGAGTCGGCAGTCACTGGCAGGACGCCTGGACAAAAGTGGAGTAATTACCGCTAAAACCAGCCAGCAATAGCGGGCACCGTTTAATCATGCCTTATCGTGCGATAAGGCATTATTCTGTTTCTTCTTTTCACCTCATACGCCTGCGCCCGGTGATTACTCCCATTATTTTAAGGTACTCTTCGGGCAAAATTCCTTATTAACCGATATTTTTCAGGCTATTTTTTCGCATTATCATCGGTTATCGATTATTAATACAAAATAAAAAATTAGCTTACCGATTCGCTCAGCGCTTAAATTCCTCGCTGACAATTGAGGCATAAATCCCGCTGCGCTTGTAGTGGTTAAAAAAACACCTACATTTATAAGCAACCTCCCCGACAGCCTTATTTATTGAGGTATTATCATGATTAGCTCATGGTCTGGAACGATGATGCGCTGGGTTGCCACAGGCGTGCTGTTGTTTGCTGCCACCGTAGTCTGGTCTGCAGATAATGCTCTGTTTTCCGCCACGCAAACCCGGCTAAACCCTGACAACGATAGCTTTCTGCAACAACCGTCGACGCAGGCGATTCATATTATGACGGTTCATCCCGAATTAATCGCTGAAGATACTACCGATATTCAGCTGGAAGTTGAGCCGGGTAAGATACTGGCCGCTTACCGCACCGGATTTACGCTGAATAGTGACGGCATCGCCAGCTGGGAGGGGGCCATAAACCTCGCCGGAAACCCCTCTCCTGACGACAAATTGCTGAATCAGGTGATTCTGGTCAGGCATGGCGACAATATTACCGGCAGTATTAATTACAACGGCCAGCTCTATCAGGTACTGCCGTTGGGGGAAGGCAACCACGCGATTATCAAAACCGACAGTGACCGTTTACCGTGGGATGAGAAGGATGAGGTCGCGCCTCCCGGCGCCAGTGAAATAGCGCCGTCAGCGCCCCCCTTCGGCCAGCCGGGCACCCTGAGCGGGTTAACCAAAATTCGCGTTATGGTCGCCACCACCAATCAGACGCGCGCTCAGTTAAAAGATGTTGCAGGCAAAGTACAGGAGGCGATTGATGATGCCAATGCCGGCTACAGAAATAGCGATATTGCGATTGAGCTGGAAAACGCCGGTATCCTCAATGTTAATTACAATGAAAAAGGCGCCAATCTCGATATGCTGGGGCAGTTACGTAATACCAGCGATACCGAGTTAGGCGCGGTTGTGCATAAATTTCGTCAGGAACAGCTGGCGGATGTGGTGGTGTTATTAAAAAGCAGCACCACCGCTGCCGCCTCCAGCTGTGGCATCGGCTACACGCTGGCCGGTAGCGATAGATCCTGGGCCTTCAGCGTTGTCGCTCATAACTGTATCAGTTCCCATGCTTTTGCTCATGAGATCGGCCATAACCTGGGTGCCACTCATAACCCGGAAAACACCACGCTGACCTACTTCCCCTACGGCTACGGCTACCGGCAAACCGCTCAGACACCACGCTGGCGTACTATTATGTCCTACCCCTGTACGCCGCCCTGCGGCATCATCAATATGTGGTCTAATCCGAATAAGCAGTACCTGCATCTGCCGGCCGGCACCGCGAGTAAAAATGATAATGCCCGGCTGCTTAACGAGCGCAAAGAGATCGTGGCCAATTTTTATCCGCCGCCCAGTCACTGGCTGCAGGTCGGTGAATTGCTGTCCAATTCAGATTTACCCGCCCGGCAGTTTTTCGAAGTGCAGTTAAAAGATAGCGCCAGTAACCAGGTTCTGTCGGCATTTGATTCCGTCGCCAGCACCGGACAACTGGAATGGCCAATGCGCCTTGCTGAGTCCATTAACAGCCATTTCCCCGAAAATGTGGTGCGCGCCGGCGAAATGGACAGTAATGGTGATATCAGGGTCGCAGAATGGTCAGGTGATAAAAATAAACTCTGGCTTTATCACACACTGGCAGGCCAGCGCCAGCTGCAGATTACCCGCTATAGCTATGCACAAGAGAATAATGAGAAATGGTTCACCATCGGCAGTATTGAGGGACTGGAAGATGCCACGCCAGGTACGCAAAAACAGGTGGTATTACGCGACAAAGCCAGCCAGCAGGAGCTGGCGCGCATCTCCATGCCGATCACCAGCAGCAATAACGGGCGCTATATGTGGCCTTATCATCTGTCGAATGTGGTCAATAGCACCGCACCGTTGGTGATTCGTGCCGGCGAAATGAAAGACGATGGCAGCATCGTGCCAGTGGTTGGCTCATATTATCGTAATCGGCTGTGGGTGCCTTTGGCGCAGCGGCGGCAGTTAACCGTCGCGGTGGAAACTGTTGCAGCGCCACCCGTCACCCCTCCACCGGAAGAACCGGAGGTCACACCGCCACCGCCAACGCCTGAAGAACCGGTAACGCCACCGCCGACGCCTGAAGAGCCGGTAACGCCACCGCCGACGCCTGAAGAACCGGTAACGCCACCGCCGACGCCTGAAGAGCCGGTAACTCCGCCGCAGTACGACTATCGTTACCCCGATCAGAAGGAGAAATATGTCGAGGGGACCCGCGTTCTCGGCAGCGATCAGCATATTTATCGCTGCAAACCCTTCCCCTACAGTGGCTGGTGCCGGATTTATTCCCCTTCAGCCAATCATTATGAGCCTGGCGCCGGCTCCCACTGGCAGGATGCCTGGACGCGGGTAGAGTAAACCGGCGCAGCATGAGTGCCTTATCATCAGATAAGGCACTCTTTCCTTTCTCTTTTTTACGTTCTGTCATTGGTAAATCCGGCTTTTGTCACCCACACTAATTAAGGCTTCCGTTATCGGTGACGGAAATATCCATTGATGGTGACAGGGAGATAAACAATGAAGTTATTTAAAGTCGTCAGCGGTGCAATTATCGCTGCAGTTCTTGCGTTGGCAGTCAGTGCCTGTGCGCCGACATCAACGCAGGAAGGAACCGGCGGCTATCTGGACGACACCGTGGTGACCACCAAGGTTAAAGCTGAGCTACTGGGGGATAAATCACTGAAATCAAATGAAATTAATGTGGAAACCTTTAAAGGCCGCGTGCAGTTGAGTGGCTTTGTCTCTTCGCCGCAGATGGCGAATCGCGCGGTGCAGGTTACCCGTAGCGTGCCAGGAGTGAAATCTGTCGTCAACAATATGCAGATTAAATAGCGTTAATCGCTGAATATCAAGGCCGGGCACTGCCCGGCCTTTTATGTGCCGCGGTTGCACAACAGGGGTTAAAAACGGTAACCCGCGCCAAAGAAAAACACCCACGGATCGATACGGGTATTGATGTTCTGCTCTTCGCCCGCGGCTTTAAATTTCACTTCGGTATCAATATCCATATACCAGAGCGACATATTCAGCATCCAGCTATCATTGATTTTATAATCCATGCCGACCTGCCCGGCAAGGCCCCACGAATCTTTCACGCTCAGATCGCTAAGGCCGGCATCACTTCCGGTCTGATTAAATTTGGCATCATAAAATGTGGTGTAGTTAATACCGGCGCCAATATAAGGGCGTACTTTGCTATTGCTGTCGAAGAAATACCACTGCGCCATCAGCGTCGGCGGTAACTGTTTTACTTCGGCCAGATTACCGGTTGCCGCAAGACCAACCTTATGGCTGAATGGCGTTGCCGCCAGGAGTTCAACGCCAATATTATCGGTCGCCATATAGGTAAAGGTCAGACCAAGCTGGGTATTGTTATCCACGCTAAACGAGCCCATTCCCAGCACGTTATCAGAGCCTTCCGTCGGACGCACCGTCGCGGAACCGGCACGCATAAAGAAATCCCCCGCCTGATGAGCACTTGCCGCCACTGGCAGCACTGCCGCCAGAGCCAGAACTACTGTCGCCAACTTCATAGTCACTCCTGTTGTTATTGATTTGCGCGCCTGCCACCTTTTTTTTGCGGTAGCCCGTTATCTGCTTCGTAACACATATTTACACCGAACAAGATAAAGATCATGCGAATCATTTTTTTCAAACTCCTTAAAAAACAATGAATTGATTTAGATCAAAATTACCGGCGCGCGGCGCTGTGAAATAGCCATTGAACAAAATCTGGCAAGGGGATACTTTGCTCACTTGTCTGATGTGATTTTGGTTCGACGCTTCGGAGGGGCGGGCGATCACATGAACGATAACCTTAATCCATGTATTAGCTGTGGCGCCTGCTGCGCCTATTTTCGCGTTTCATTTTACTGGTCTGAAGCTGATGATGGCGGCGGCGGCGTCCCGGCAGAGCTCACCGAACCACTCACCCCTTTTCTGCGCGCCATGTCCGGCACCAACAGCAAAACACCGCATTGCAACTCGTTACAGGGCGAAGTAGGCAGCTGCGTCTCCTGTGCTATTTATGAGCACCGGCCATCCCCATGCCGCGAATTTCAGATGTCCGGTGAAAATGGCCAACCCAATGATGCCTGCGATCGCGCACGGGCAAAATATGGTCTGCCGCCGCTTTTTCAGCCGGCGTTACCGCCATTAACCGAAAGTTATGTAAGTCAGGGTGCCAGCCTGCTGTCAGACCATGTACAATCTCCGGGTCTATAAAGCCGTTTTTTTACCCAAGGAGAGTACATGTCTATCACGGCGGGTTCGTTATACCGTGACACGGGAAATTTTCTGCGCCATCAGCTGATTACAATTGTACTGATGGCATTGTTGACCTCATTTATTACGGTGATTATCGGTCATGCGCTAACCCCAGGGGCCGATCAGCTATCAATACTGGGGGAAGGTGACAGCGGCAGCGCCACCACCCTGTTTGAGATGGTGCAAAACATGACACCCGAGCAACAACAGGTGTTACTTCGCGCTTCCGCCGCCGGTACCTTCGCGTCACTGGTGGGGAATGTGTTGCTGTTAGGCGGAATGCTGTGCCTGATCCCGATGGTTTCCGCCGGGCAACGCGTCAGCGCCCTGCGCGCGATTGGCGCCTCTGCCCCGCTGTTGCCACGCCTGCTGCTGTTAACCTTTATGGTGACGCTGGTGGTTCAGCTGGGCTTTATGGTGCTGGTCGTGCCGGGAGTCATGCTGGCGATCCTGCTGGCGCTGGCGCCGATTATTCTGGCGACGGAAAAAATTGGCGTATTTGCCGCCATGCGTACCAGTCTGCGGCTGGTGTGGAGCCAGATGAAGCTGGTGGCTCCGGCGGTGGTGTTATGGCTGCTGGCCAAGGTGGTACTGATGCTGCTGGCGGCGTCATTTACCGTGTTGCCAGCCAATGTGGCCTCAGTAGTGTTTAACGCTATCAGCAACCTGGTATCCGCCATATTGATTATTTATTTATCACGTCTGTATATGCTGTTACGTTAATGATAAAGGCATGCCCTGCCCGGGCATGCCGGATTGTGCATAATGTTACGTCAGTGATTTGGAAACCTTTATGAAGCAGTTACTCGATTTTCTCCCGCTGGTTGTTTTCTTTATCTTCTATAAGCTTTACGACATCTTTGTCGCATCGGGCGCATTGATTGTTGCCACCGGTCTGGCGCTGGTGGTCAGCTGGGTGATCTGGCGCAAGCTGGAGAAGATGACCATTATTACCTTTGTGCTGGTGGCGATATTTGGCACTCTGACGCTGGTATTTCACAATGATGAATTTATTAAGTGGAAAGTCACCGTTATCTATAGCCTGTTTGCCATCGCCCTGCTGTTCAGTCAGTTCTGGATGAACCAGCCATTAATTCAGAGCATGCTGGGTAAAGAAATTCAGTTACCGGCATATGCCTGGCGTAAACTGAATGTCGCCTGGGCGCTGTTCTTTCTCGCCTGTGGTCTGGCGAATATTTACGTGGCTTTTTGGCTGCCGCAGGCGTTTTGGGTTAACTTTAAAGTATTCGGACTAACCGGATTAACGCTGTTGTTTACTCTGTTCAGCGGGATCTATATCTACCGTCTGATGCCACAGGAACAAAAATAATCATCATTTGCCCGGTGACTCTGCCGGGTGATTTTGGGCCATCCGGCCACATCTTATAAGAAGCGAAGCAATGGACGACAAACAAAACTCCCCGCAGGGTGAAGTGGTGCTGCGTACGCTGGCGATGCCCGCAGATACCAATGCGAATGGCGATATCTTTGGTGGCTGGCTGATGTCGCAGATGGACATGGGCGGTGCTATTCTGGCGAAAGAGATCGCCGAAGGGCGTGTGGTGACGGTGCGCGTTGATGGTATGACATTTCTTAAGCCGGTCGCCGTAGGTGATGTGGTGTGCTGTTATGCACGCTGTATGCGCACCGGCAGCAGCTCGATTACCATTAACGTCGAGGTGTGGGTGAAAAAGGTCTCATCTGAACCTATCGGCCAACGCTATCGCGCCACCGAAGCGGTATTTATCTATGTTGCGGTGGATCCTGAGGGCAAAGCGCGTCCTTTGCCTGAGGGTAAAAGTCATTTCAGCTACGACAGCGAAGCATAATACCAATAATACCCAGGGCGGAATTTTCCGCCCTGCTGCAGGCCTCGCGGTTTACTCGAGACTGGCGCCGCCGTCAATGCGGAAAATAATATTCATCGTAATATCACTGCCCGGTTTACCACTTTCATAGCGCCACTTCTTCATCGCCTGCTTCACTTCGCGTTCAAACATATTGCGCGGTTCCGCAGAGAGAATACGGATGTTATCCACCTGTCCACTGTTGTCGACATCAAACTGTACCCGAACCCGCCCCTCAACACGCAACGCAAAAGCACGTGCCGGATAGGCTGGTTTGCCAACATTCAACGCCCGCGGTCCGGTAGACACCGCTTTTGATGGCGCCTCCGATAGTTTCGGCGCGGTTGAGGCTTTCGGCGGCACCTGCGGCGCCTCTTTCTCTATCGGCGCCACCTGGCGTGGCGTGACTTCAGGCTTCACCTGCTTCGGTTTCACCACCTCTTTTTTTACCGGCTTCGGTTTCGGTTTTGCTTCTGGCTTCGGTTCCGGCCTGGGGATGGGCACCGGCTCCGTTTTTACTGGTTCGACTATCGGTTCTGGCTCTGGCTCTGGTTCCGGTTCCGGCTGAGCGACAGGTTGCGGCGCAGGCGTGGGTTCGGGTTGCACTTCAGGGGCAACCATCGTCACGCTAATAGGCTGAGACGCTTTAGGCACATCGATAACCTGGTGAAAAGAAGCATAAAGCAAACCCGCGATCACCGAGCCATGCAGCACAACTGAGAGCAGCAGCGGCAAAGGCGAAGGTCGGGGTAAGGTAGTCATTAGCGTCGTCATAGTTAATCAGCTATTTTAAATCAAGCGACAATATTAAATGCAAATAGCAATCAATTTCAATAAGCATGCCGGTTTAAGCCGGAGAAAAGTGCCAAATCACGGTCAGATGTCGAGATCGTCGCCAAACCATTGCGCCGCCTGCCGCTAAAAGCCGAATAATATAAATCACAGAAAAGACGCGAGGATATTATCAGATCCGATCGCGGAGATGGCAACCCGTACAGCCAGTCACGGCGGTCGCTGATGGCAATCACCGCGGAGAATAAGGAGAATACCCTATGGATAATGCGCTTCCTCCCGTTACCTGCTCGGTCAGGCCCGCCACGCCGGCATCCACAGCCTTCTGTTCAGTACTCTCCAGCCATGTGACCAGGGTAGTACAGAGCACCGCCGCACTGCCTGCGGCGAATAATCCATCACTGCCGCTGGCGGTAATCCCTTCCGTACGCTCTCACCAGCCCCCCGCGCCGCTGCAATATATCACGCCACAGAGCAGCAACAGCGCCAATAGCAGTATTGTCGATGTCCCTCCGGCGTTATTTCACTGGGTGGCACAAAACCTCGAGTGGTATCGCGGCCCATCGGCAGCCGCCTGCGTCAGGATGCTACTGAGCCGTCCCGGAATACCTTTTAAGCCGACGGCTATTGAGCTGCAGGCAGCGTTAGGGCTGCAGCCGGGAATCGCGCCGCCGGGTGTAGATACCGTCGGAAACGCCTTAATCGAGACCGCTACCGAGGCCAGACCGGACGTTACCCGCTGGGTCGAAGAAAACCTGACCGAAGTGCTGCTCGGGTTCGCAGGCTGCGCCAAACAGGCGATCATCGTCGAACTGCTTAACCGGCCGGGACGACCGTCAGAACTGACGACCAATATGTTGTGTGCCATCCTGCAGCAACCACAACTGCGACAGCTACTGGGTAAGAAGCCACCCGGGATTAGCACCATCAGGAATGCCTTCTCCGCTGTCGATATTATCGTCAGTCCGCAACTGGTGACGTGGGTGAATACTCATCTGCAGCTCAGTGGCGGACGCATCACCGCCGGCTCCGTCAGGGCACTGCGCGATCGGCCGGACAGGCCGGATGAACTGAACGCTAAAACGCTGTATGAAGCGTTGCGGCGGCTGAAACAGAGAGCGGCGCCGGGGATTAGGTTTATCAGCCATGCCTACAGATCTGCCGGTGATCGCATCAACGCGGAAATGCAGGCCTGGGTCGGGAGATACTGGCGGCAGCTCGACGGTTCGCCGGAGCAGAAACTCCGGTTGCTGCTGCAACAGCCGGGAAGACCTGCCGTTCTGAGCGAAGTGACGCTTAATGATGCCATCAGAGATCTGGACGGTGAGCATGCGCCCGGTGCTATCCCGACGCTAAATGCCTTAATCCATGCCGGTATTGGTGTCGATGCCGGGATAAATGCATGGGTTAGTGATCTCTGGCAGCAACTGCCGGGAGAGTCGTCAGAGAAGAAGATTGTCGCACTGCTGCAACAGGTGGACGCACCGGTAAAACTGAATGCCAGGCTACTGTATGCGGCACTTCTGCTGCTACTGGGTGACAGCGCACCGGGACTGAGTACTATCCATCACGCGTTCGCCCTTTCCCGCGCTGTCGCTGACGTTCCACGCCAGATAACCGACTGGGTAGAAATGCAACTGCCACGGGTGGCTAACCTGCCGTTAAAAGCAATGTTACTGGCGCTACTGCAGCGGGAGCCAAAACCCGAAGGCCTGGATGCACGGACGCTCTATGCCGCCCTGAACAGGCTGCAGGGCAGTGCTGCGCCCGGCTGGAGCATTGTCTGCAGCGCATACGCCCATTATACCGAGCAGGCAAGGCAGTTGCTATCGCATCAAATTAACCGGCGGATACGTCATATCAAACGTGCCGGCACCCCACCAGGCTATCCCGAAAAAGAGGTGAAGCAGGCGATAGCGCAGCTCCCCCAACCACCCGAGCGGCAGGAATAGCTGCGTAGTTTTTGCACCATACTGCCCTCACTGCTGAGTGGTGACCGGCCAGCGCGATGGCGGTGGACCGCAACTAAGGAGATCTCTGCCATGCCGAAGTTACCCATGATTTTACCGGTCACATCCCCCTCTGCGGTGCCGTCCACGGTGACCAGCAGTATCCGTCCGCTGTTCCGCCAGTTAATTAATACCAGCCAATCCCCGGCCACGCTCACATCCGCTGCCGGTGTCGCTCCACTGCTGCACAGTACGTACCGCCCGGCAGAGGCGATCGCCGGGCCTAGCGGCCACTGCGGCATCTCCGAAGAGGCGTGGAATGAACTGTATGCGGACCTGCAGGATTTGCACCACACCGCGATGCAAGATAAAACTGAAACAACAGGGACGGATATCAGCAGCTTGCTGACGCCGCCGGTAATGGCGGCAGAGTCTGTCCCGCAACAGCGGGATCAGGCCTGGTATGAGGCACTCGGCGCGCAGCTTCACCTACTGACAGGAATAACGGCAGAAGATCTCTATATGCGGCTGATTTTTCGCTACGGCAGGCAGGCCCCCGCTTTGCATGTGATCCATGCGCTATTGCCGCCACCAGCGGAGCAACAGATCCATCCTGGCCCAATAGCGGACAGTGATATATCGCCAGCCGCCAGCGATCCAGAGGCAAGCGACAGCAGCACAGAAACCAGTGATAGCGCCACTGACAGCCCCGCGCATGAATCGCAAAATCCACCGTCCCCGCAGGAAATTACCTTCAGCCAGCGGCAACTGGAGTGGTTCACCCGCGTCTGGCTGCAAATCGGCAAAACGTCGTTAATCGACAAAGTCCGCGCATTAGTCAACGTTGCCGATGCGCCGCTAGCGCTCACCGATGAAAATGTTTATGCCGCGCTGAACCAGTTGCAGGGCCAACAGGCACCCTCATTTCAAATTATCAGAAACGCGATTATTGAGCGGGATGCGGAAGTCAGCAATGCGTCGCTGCAATGGGTGGAGACCAGGCTGGCAGAAATCCGGCTGGAATCCGCAGAGAGCATCGTCGTCTGGCTGCTGACCCGGCAGGATAAACCCGACGACCTGAAGCGCAGCGGGATATTTAAAGCGCTGCAACAGTTGCTTGGCCCGCGGGCGCCGGGAATGGCCACGGTGAGTTGCGCATCAGCCTGGGCTCATACCGATATTCCCCCCAGCTATACCCGGTGGTTTGACGAGCATAAGGATAAGCTTAGAGGAGACGGTAAATTAGATAAGCTGGTGGCATTGTTGCAGCAGGGCGATACCCCTGAGGAGCTGACACCGGCCATGTTGTTTAAAGGTATGCTGCTACGGCTGGATGCCGACGTGCCGGACGGCAGCATCGTCCGTAAGGCGTTTATCCTCTCTGGCCGTAGCGCTCCGCAACCGGTGGCGGAGTGGGCATGGCACTGGCAGGAAACGCAGGGGAAATCGCTGCAGAGGCTGAGCGCGCTGCTGGCGCGCAGCGACCGCCCGTCGGGGATGACGCCAAAGATGTTGCGTTCCGCGCTGCTGAAGCAGCAGGACAGTAGTGTGCCCTCGCAATCGATTGTTAACCGGGCATTTATTCTGGCGGGCTATGGCGGCGACAAACAGCTGGATCCGTGGGTAGCCAGCAACTGGTCTGCTATTCAGGAAAATGTGGAATGGGAAAAATATCGGGTAGAGGAGAAACTGTTGATATTGATGCAGATGATGCCTGCGGAACTGAGTTCAGGGCTAAAGGCGTCAACGCTCTATGCTGCGCTGGTACGACAACAGGATACTAAAGCGCCGGGAAAAACCTCGGTTACTGATGCCTTCGCTCTGTTCAGGGCGTCAATGGTGCTGACCGATAATTTAGTGACCTGGGTCAGCAACGCGATGCCAGCCAACGATGGACGGTCCATTGAGCCGAGACTGGTGGAGTTGCTAAAAAAAGATCGGCCGACAGGACTGACTCCGGGAACGCTGCAACGGGCACTGGTACAAATCTGGGGTCAGCAACAGGCACCTGGGTTACGTGTGGTTCATGAAGCATTTATCCGCGCGCAACCTGATATTGAGGTCAGGCCAGAGGTGTTGCAGTGGGTAATGAACAAGATTCCGGCGGGCGAAGGGCCGACGCCGGAGCAAATCAAGCAGCTGTATCACGACCCGGATCGGCCGCCCAATGTTAATGCCGTTATCCTGCAAGCGGCACTGGAGCAACATTTGCACGCAGAGGCGCCGAATCTGTGTGCGGTGAGAAACGCATTCAGCAGCAAAAAATATTCGCGCCCGCAGAACCGTCTCGCCCTGCCGCCACCTCATCTCTCTGTGCCAGCCACAGAACCCGCCGCCAAAAAGCCGCGCAGTGGCTCGCCGACAGAGGAGCAATACCCGCATTTTATCCGGCGCTCGGTTATGCCGGAGCGCGCGGCTAAAAGCGGCGGATAAACCGGACAGCTCTTTCTCCTGAAACGCTTAGCCATACTATACTGCCGGTGACGATGGCTGCGGATAAAAAAGGAGAAGGATATCGTGCCCAAGTTACCCCTCGTGTTAGCCAGCACCGCCCCACTGCCGCAATCCCCTCAGATAATTCTGCAGGCTGCCCCACCCGGTTTTTATAACCAAATCACCCATATCAGTACCATCCCTGCTGCACCGGACACTCCCCAGCGGCGGAATGGCGCACTGTATTCGCCGGAACCGCACGCAGAGCCCGATTTCCTTAGCGGAATCTCCCGGCAGAGTTGGGAAACGTTACAGCAGGCGCTGGTCGCGGTATATAACACTGACGCACCGGATGCGATGGAGACGAAAGCGATTTTCTCACAAATGCTGGCCCGTCATCAGCCACCGACGACTGACCAACCGTTCTTGTCTGCGGCGAGTCGCCCGCAGCCGGACCCGCAACCAGGCACCAGCACCGCCGCCGTGTGGTTACCGGCTGCGGCGATTCCGTTTGGGCCAATATCCGCTGATACCGGAGAGCAGAACCACCGATCGCCGCCAGAAGATGATGCCGACAGCACGGCGTCCGATGAGCAGCGCGATGCCGTCACGGTATATAACTGGGTCAGTAAGCACTGGGGGAATATCACCGCCAGGTCAAGACTGGAGCGGGTAAAGATCATCCTTGGTCTCGATGATAAACCGCAAGCGGTCTCTATCCGGCGGCTGTTTAACGCCCTGCAGGCTTACGAACGGCCCGCGCAGGTCACGCCACCGAGTCTCAGCACGATCCGTAATGCCTTTACCGCGCTGAGTAACAATGCCACGCCGCAGTTAGTGCAGTGGGTACAGGATAATCTGCTGCAGGCAAAGGGATCGACCACCGAAGACCGGCTGAGATCGCTGCTGAAGCTGCCAGTACAGCCTCCCGGCATCAATGTTGAAAATCTGGCGGCAGCACTCAAATTGTTGCATCAGCAGGGTCTGCTGGTCAATCTTGGCTTCCCGAAAGGGGTGCCCGGTCTGAGCGTGATCAGGCTGGCGTTCGCCCGGGCGCCGGTAACCATCAGCAACGATTTTATTAACTGGGTAAATACCCACTGGAACCGCTCGCCCTCGGTCAGTGCGATCAAAAAAGTGATGCAACTTCAGGCGCTGCCAGACAGGCCGGCCGAACTGAATGCCGTTTCGCTATACGAGGCGCTGGAGCAGTTGTTGGGTGTTGAGGCGCCAGGCATCACCACGCTACGCAATGCTTTCACCGCGCCGCACGGCATCAACCTCGAGATGCAGCAGTGGCTCGGCAGTCACTGGCGGCGGGCCAAAGGCACGCCGCTGGAAAAACTTAGCGCCCTGCTGGCGCGGGAAGATCTGCCCGCCGGCATCAGTCCGAAGATCATGGCAGCAATGCTGCAACAGATAGCCAGGTCTGCCTCACCAGGCATTTCGCTGATCAGAAAAGCTTTCTATAAGGCTGGCTTTGGCATTAATGCTGAGGTGGCGCAGTGGGCCAGTAGCCACTGGCCGCAGGCAGCGGGGATCTCTTCCACTGACAAAGTTGCCGCGCTACTGCAGATGCCCGGAAAACCACTGATTATCAACGCATCCATGCTATACGGGGCGCTGGTATGGCTATATGGCGACAGTGCGCCCGGTGAGACCAGCGTCAATAACGCCTTTATCCGGCAAAAGCCGGTCACCACCAGCCAGCAACAGCAACAGTGGGTCAGGGATAATTTCCTCAAATACGACGGACATCTGACAGAGCTGAATATTCTGATACTGCTGCTGCAACCCGGCAAGCCATCCGGGCTGGACGTGCCAACCTTGTTCAGCCTGCTGCAGACCCTGAATGTCCAGCAACTCCCGCTGATGAACGCGGTGCGTGGCGCATTCAGCCTGTTATATCATTTTGAGAAACTGCAGAAAGTCCCCGGAGAATGGACGCAGCTGGCTAATTGGGTAAAGGTTAACTGGAAACTCACCTCGGCGCGCACCATAGAAGCCAGGCTACTGCAACTGTTGCAGATCACCGCGGGTAAACCCGCCGGGCTGACGCCATCGAAGTTATGCCTGGCACTGGTATTTGAGTTGGGAAACAAAGCGCCGGGGATCGATACCATCAGAAATGCCATCAATCTTTTCCGCCGCATCCCGGTATTGGATGCCCGGTGGCTACACTGGCTGCATAACCAACTGGCCGCTCACCCGCGAGAGCAGCTTAATGCGATCGCCATCCGCACAGTGATGGAACAGCCAGACATACCTGCCCCGCTGCTCGATCCCAAAACCATGCATGCGGCAATTGCAGCACTGTATGGCAAAGATTTGCCGGTGTATGACACCGTCAGAACGGCAAGTGGCGATCGTCAGCGCAAACGCCAACGCTCGCGGTCAGTCACGCCGCCGCCGGCAAGCCCGGAGATCTGGCCCGGGCAGTAAAGCGCTGGCTTCAGGCCTCAGCGGGAAGCGGATAAATAACAAGGAGAGTTTTATGGCAAAGTTGCCAGCTATTAGCAGCGCCAGTGGAGAAAGGCCAGCGCGTCCCCCTGGCCCGTCCACCTCATCGCTGTTATCAGGCCAGCTACTCAGCGTTACCCACAGTCGCGCCACGCCGGCTTCTTCGACTGCGCGCTGTTTTCCGCCACGCGCATCGGCCACGCTGTCGCCGCCGCAGGGCAGCAGTGATGGCGGACGTGAGTGGATTAGGCAAAATTTATCGCAAGTCAGTGCGCTCAGCATAGAGGATAAAATCGCTGCGTTAGTGAAAATACCGGGCAGGCCGGCCGGGTTGAATGCGGCGGCCGTAAGTGCCGCGCTGCGGCAGATCCCTGGCATCAAAGTCCCCGGCAAGACCACCATCGGTAACGCTCTCCGCCGCGCCAATACCCGTGTTACCCCGGAGCAGGTGTTATGGGTGCAACAAAATATGCCGCAGGACAAAAGTCTGGCGAAAAAAGCGATAATCCAGACGCTGTGGCAGCACCCGCAACGGCCGGAGTGGCTAAATGCCAGACGATTGCAGGCGGTGCTGGAGCAATTGTGGCCTGACAGCGCGCCAACCCTGTCTACGGTATGTAACGCACTGAAGCCGGCGGGCAAGCGCGGCAACCGGCAGTTGCAGCTGTGGCTTGCACGGCATCTGCCGCAACTCCGGGCCATAACGCCTGAAGACCAGCTAACAGAACTCCTGCTAAAGCCGGACCGGCCGGCGGCGCTAAATCAAACCACGCTGCAGCTGGCACTGCAACAACAGCCTGGCGGCGGCCGCTACGGTAAGGCCTGCATCAGAGCCGCATTTAGCCGCGCCAAACTGAGTGGCGATCCGCAGGTTTATCGATGGGTCAGTGATAACTGGCAGCAGTATCCGAACCTGTCGCTGGTGGAGAACGTGGTCGAACTACTGAAAAAGACCGAAGGAAAACCACGCAAACTGAATGCCACACTGTTGCAGGCGGCCCTGAGTCAGAAGCTGCACCCCCATGCCCCGGGGTTAACGACCGTCACCAGCGCCTTCCGGCTATTCTCTGCCCCGGAAGCCATCAGTCCGGCGCTACTGGCCTGGGTGCGGGATAATTCAGCGCCATGGGACAGAAAAATCTCAATGGTGGCCAACACTCTGCAACTACTGCGTAAACCAGCACGACCCGCCCTCAGCCCGGCCATATTACATGCGGCGCTGGAGCAGTTGCCGGTGAGAAAAGCCCCGAAGTTATCCACCCTCAGCGTGGCTTTTGCGGTTTTCCAGGCGATGGGCAGGCTCACGGCAGGCCTGAAAGCATGGGTCGGCGCAAATCTGGCGCCGGCGAATGGCAATTACGGCGCAGAGGTGCGCATCCTGCAACTGCTGCGGCGCCGGGACCGACCGGATGAGCTGAATGCTGCTACCCTGTATGCAGCAGTGGCAGAACTGGAAGGTGATAATGCGCCGGGATGGGATGCGGTAATGAAGGCGTTCTTTATGCATACGCAACTTATACGCCGCGAGCCGGAGCAATCACCGGCGATGCGGTTAAGACCGCCCTCGCCGGCGCTGGCGGATCAACTGGCTCTGTCGGAACTGCTGGCGATGTATCATGAAGATACAGAACGTTTTCCGTGGCAAGAGCTGGGTCTGCAACCTCCTGAGCCGCCGGACAACGTTTAGTGTTGCCCGGCTTATCTTTCAATTGCACTCTGGCTGGCGATGACTTAACGTAAACGCCGAATCTCAATGACCCGACAGGAGTTCTGAACGTGCTCTATGTAATTTACGCTGAAGATAATGCTGACTCTCTGGAAAAACGTACCGCCGTGCGCCCTGCTCACCTGGCACGTCTGCAACTGCTTCGTGATGAAGGTCGCCTGATTGTTGCCGGTCCTATGCCAGCAGTAGACAGCAATGATCCTGGCGTCGCAGGTTTCAGCGGGTCGACAGTGATTGCCGAATTTCCGTCGCTGGAAGCGGCGCAGTCATGGGCCGAAGATGACCCGTATATTGCCGCCGGCGTCTATAAGCAGGTAGCGGTGAAACCTTTCAAACGAGTGTTCTGATATAATTAATTTATCAGATATATCAGTTGGTTGAATTAACGATAGAGAGCATGAAAATCATTTAAGTACACAGTAAGGTACACATAATTTTTTTGCTCTCATCGTTCACTCTATTTAATGCCTACCTGCCGCAGCTAATGTATAGCTATCGTTGCCTTGAACATCAGCGCTGGCCACCACGCACATCCCACCTTGATCACACCTTCCATGGGCGGCAGTATCAACAACTTTGCCATTATCATCACATAGCGCCAACATCCTGCGCAATGAGGCCGATATGTCGTACAGTGTCTACATCAGATCCGCCACCTCTGCGAACGCCGGTTCGCACGTAGCCAGCATACCGGCTGTAATGCGTGTAGTTTATACCGATGCTGAGTTGTTAGTTAGGTATGCTGAGTTATCCTCGGTAGAGGTTCTCTTAGCCATCCCAAAGCCTGATGTCACCAACAGATCGCTGATAATTCGTCCCGCCCGTTTTGCCGTTAAGTGTACTGAGCCTTGCGTCATCCCCTGCCGCCACGGTATTCGCACCATGACCTGCCCCTAACGCCAGGCAATATGGTTTACAACACCTTCCAGTCTATACACCCGGCCAAATCAGATTTGTCTTAAATGATGAGGATAAACGCATAGCTAAAATAATCGTCAAAAGTACAATTGATAATCTGACATTTCATAACAGGAAGTTAAATAAAATGAAGATTCACTTGGTAACGCTAATAGCCAGCGCAATATTGCTGCAGGGATGTTCAGCTTTTGATAAACATCATGGTGTTAACTGGGGCGATGGAACATGCCCGACTCCCGCAGCAAGCGAAGTCCATAATGGTTATCTCAAGATTGTGGATGGTAAAACGCTCAAATGTCAGATAAGGCCTTACGTTAGCAATATGGCTTGCCAGGGTATAACTGACAGGATAAATACTGACGGGGTGATATGCCAGAATGCCCTGGGTAAAAACATATTATTCATCTTCGATGGCAATGGTGTGCTTAAGAGTCATGACAGAGCCTAATCAGCTTATCAACTGAGTGTGTGGGATATGCCAAAAGACAAACCTTCATCCTTACGGCTTTTGGCATCAAGCGCAGCGACCTCGCGTTGGCGAGTCTGTGATAGTTTCCTGTAGCTGCTTTGCAACCGTTTCAGCTGCATCAGCGCGCTTACCTTCGGATTCGTACTGCCCGTGGTAATAGCTCGCCAGTTTCGCACCAGCGATAGCCATCCATTAACCGAACGCCTCCCCCATCACTTCCGACAGTTTGTTTTCCCACAGCTGCACCCAATGCTTCTGGTCATCCATGTAAGCGTGCAGGTTATAGTGCGCCATCACGCCTATCATCTGATGACCGGGCATCTTTTCTACGACATAAGGCGGACAGCCCAACTCCGACATCATCGTTGCGAATGTTCGCCTTAAGTCGTGAATACACGAAGGGTAACAATAGGGATCGGATTTAGGCGCGAGGATTAGCAAGCGGCTGAATAAGAAAAGATAAAAGGTTACAGAAGTATGCGGATGGAAATTGAACGCTACGGCTTATTGAACTCTTCAAACGGGTGTTTTAATTGTTATTAAAACCATCTAAAAACAGCAGGCTAATATCATTAAGGGTCCAGGGCTATCTGAACCAGCCCTGGGGCCATATATGGCTCCCGTGCTGATAATTTCCGGCTTAGCGGCGGGAAAAACCTGCTGCAGCTTTCTGCCGGGGCCAGCTTCTGGCCCCCACTGTTATATATACTGAGAAATAAACAGCAGCGAACGGCGTTGCTGCTGGCTCAGCTGATGACGAATGGAGTGCATGCGACCATAGCGACGTGATTGCCCTTCCAGCCAGCGCGCTCTGCGACGCTGTGTCTGGCGCAGCATCCGCCAACGAGCCACTTCATTTCTGCTTCGTCTCATCTCACCCTCACAAGCTAATAAAAACACGCGCGGCATTATAGTCCTTTGTACTGCCGATCAAGGTCCGATGTGTTAAACACTGAAAAATCGGCTACAGGGTTTCGCCGGATGCCATCTGCACGTACACTCCCAGAACCATGAGCGTGAACAGGACTTCCACTTAATGACAACTTTTTACACCTTAATCAGTTGGCTACTGTTGTTTGGCTATTGGTTACTGATTGCCGGTGTGACGCTACGTATTCTGATGAAACGTCGGGCTGTGCCTTCGGCAATGGCATGGCTGCTGATTATCTATATTCTGCCGCTGGTCGGTATTATTGCCTACCTGTCGTTTGGCGAACTGCATCTTGGTAAGCGCCGTGCGGAGCGCGCGCGCACCATGTGGCCGTCAACGGCACGCTGGCTGAACGATCTGAAAGTCTGCAAACATATTTTTGCCACGGAAAACAGCGATGTCGCGCGCTCACTGTTTCAGCTGTGTGAGAATCGCCAGGGCATCGCCGGCGTTAAAGGTAATCAGCTCCAGCTGTTAACCAGCGCTGAAGACACCATGAAAGCGCTGATCCGCGATATCCAGCTGGCGCGCCATAATATTGAGATGGTGTTTTATATCTGGCAGCCCGGCGGCCTGGCTGACGAAGTGGCGGAATCGCTGATGGCCGCCTCGCGGCGCGGGGTGCATTGCCGCCTGATGCTGGATTCCGCTGGCAGTGTTGATTTCTTCCGCAGCCCGTGGGTGGCAATGATGCGCAATGCCGGCATTGATGTCATCGAAGCGTTAAAAGTCAGTCTGCTGCGTGTGTTTCTGCGCCGCATGGATCTGCGTCAGCACCGTAAAGTGGTGCTGATCGATAACTATATTGCCTATACCGGCAGTATGAACCTGGTGGATCCCCGCTTCTTTAAGCAAGAAGCCGGGGTGGGCCAGTGGGTGGATCTGATGGCGCGAATGGAAGGTCCGGTGGCCACCACGCTGGGCATTATTTACTCCTGCGACTGGGAGATTGAGACCGGTAAGCGGATTTTGCCGCCGCCGCCGGATGATAATGTCATGCCTTTCGAACAGGAGAGCGGCCATACTATCCAGGCAATCGCCTCCGGACCGGGCTTCCCGGAAGATATGATCCACCAGGCGCTGTTAACCGCGGTCTACTCGGCGCGTAGCCAGCTGATTATGACCACGCCTTACTTTGTGCCGAGTGATGATTTGCTGCATGCGATCTGTACTGCCGCGCACCGGGGGGTGGATGTCAGCCTGATTGTTCCGCACCGCAATGATTCCGTGCTGGTGGGCTGGGCAAGTCGTGCTTTCTTCGCCGAGCTGCTGGAAGCCGGGGTGAAGATTTATCAGTTTGAGGGCGGCCTGCTGCATACCAAGAGCGTACTGGTTGACGGTCAGCTTAGTCTGGTCGGCACGGTTAATCTGGATATGCGCAGCCTGTGGCTTAATTTTGAAATTACTCTGGTGATCGATGACGACGGTTTCGGCAGCGATTTAGCCTGTGTGCAGGATGATTATATCGCACGCTCGCGCCTGGTCGATGCCAAACGCTGGTCACGTCGCGCCTGGTGGCAACGTATCGTTGAACGACTGTTTTACTTCTTCAGTCCGTTGCTGTAAAACGAGCGAAATTGCAATCTGCCCGCAGGGCAAATGGGATCAATCATGGACTTAAATAACCGTCTTACCGAAGATGAAACCCTGGAACAGGCTTACGATATTTTTCTGGAGCTGGCAGGCGATAATCTCGATCCAGCCGATATTCTTATCTTCAATCTGCAGTTTGAAGAACGCGGCGGCGCCGAGCTACATGATCCGGGTGAAGACTGGTCTGAGCATGTCGATTTCGATCTGAACCCTGACTTCTTCTCGGAAGTGATCATTGGTCTGGGGGAAGCTGATGGCGAGCCGATCACCGATGTGTTTGCACGGGTACTGCTGTGCCGTGAAAAAGACCATAAGCTATGTCATATTCTGTGGCGTGAATAAGCCGCCGGCAACGCGGTGGGGGGCCATCTATGGCCCCCCGGTTAGATTAATTACAGCGGATCAACCTTCAGGCAGGAAACCGCATGGCGGAAGCTGCCTTCCAGCAGTGGACGCGTTTGCGCGCACTCCGGCCCGGCAATCGGGCAGCGGGTACGGAACACGCAGCCTGACGGCGGATTAATCGGCGAAGGCAACTCCCCCTCCAGCAGCTGAATGACCTTATGCTTCTCCAGATCGGGATCGGGGATCGGCACCGCCGACATCAGCGCTTTGGTGTACGGGTGCTGTGGGTTGCTGTAGACATTGTCATAGGTGCCCAACTCAACGGCATGACCGAGATACATAACCAGTACCCGATCCGAGATATGCTTCACTACCGCCAGATCGTGGGCGATAAAGATCAGCGACAGCCCCATCTCACGCTGCAACTGCTGTAGCAGATTCACCACCTGCGCCTGAATCGAGACATCCAGCGCCGAGACAGGTTCATCACAGATAATCAGTTTGGGTTCGAGAATGAGCGCGCGGGCAATACCGATACGCTGGCACTGACCGCCGGAAAACTCGTGAGGATAGCGGTTAATCAGGTTAGGCAACAGGCCCACCTTCATCATCATGGTTTTAACTTTGTCTTTGACTTCCTGACGCGGCATTTTCGGATGATAGGTGCGCAGCGGCTCAGCAATAATCTCACCGATGGTCATACGCGGGTTCAGCGAAGCCAGCGGATCCTGGAAAATCATCTGAATATCACTGCGCGCTTTACGCCACTCTTCCGCACTCTGTCCCAGCAGGTCGCGGCCTAACCAGGCAACCCGCCCTTCGGTGGCTTTGACCAGGCCAATAATCGCGCGCGCCAGCGTCGATTTGCCACAGCCAGACTCACCCACCACCCCAAGGGTTTCCCCCTCATACAAGCGCAGGCTAACGCCATCGACCGCTTTCAGGGTTTTCGCTGGCTGCCAGAACCACTGTTTGCCATCTTTAATATCGAAATGCACTTTAAGATCGGCGATTTCCAACAGTACTTTTTTCTCAGCTACCACATTCATAGCAACTCCTCCACCGGCTTAAAGCAGGCGCGCAGGCGCCCCTGACCAAAGGCTTCCAGCGGCGGTGCGCTGGCGCAGATATCCATCGCGTGCGGACAACGCGGCTGGAACGGACAGCCGGCTGGCAAACGCAGCAGGTTCGGCGGATTACCCGGAATGGTGGTCAGCGTTGCATTTTCAATTCTATCGAGACGTGGGACGGCATTCAGCAAACCGATGGAGTACGGATGCGCCGGCTGGTAGAACACATCGCGCGCCTGGCCATATTCCATGGTACGTCCGGCATACATCACCAGCACTTTATTACAGATACCGGCGACTACGCCCAGATCGTGAGTGATCATAATAATGGCGGTATTAAATTCGCGTTTCAGCTCATTCAGTAACGTCATAATCTGCGCCTGCACCGTCACATCCAGCGCGGTGGTCGGCTCATCAGCAATCAGCAGCTTCGGACGGCATAACAACGCCATGGCAATCATCACGCGCTGACGCATACCGCCGGAAAACTCATGGGGATACATCTTCATCCGCTTACGTGCTTCCGGCATTTTTACTGCGTCAAGCATCCGCACCGACTCTTCAAACGCCTGGCTATTACTCATACCTTTATGGAGCTGCAACACTTCCATCAGCTGTTCGCCGACTTTCATATAGGGATTCAGCGAGGTCATCGGGTCCTGGAAAATCATCGCAATCTGCTCGGCACGCAGTTTATTCAGCTGATTTTCCGGCAGATTGAGGATCTCTTTGCCATTAAACAGCGCCGAACCGCCGATGCGACCATTACTGGCCAGCAGTCCCATCAGGGCGAAGGCGGTCTGCGACTTGCCGGAGCCTGATTCACCCACAATCCCCAGCGTTTCACCGGCGCTAAGGCTAAAGTTGAGATCATTTACCGCTGTAACATCACCATCCGGCGTCGCAAAAGTGACGCGCAGATCCTTAACATCCAGCAGTGCTGCGCTTCCCGCAGTCGTCGCCATGACTGGCTGTGTTTCAACAATACTCATCGGGAAACTCCTTAACGATCTTTCGGGTCGAGGGCATCACGCAGGCCATCGCCAATAAAGTTAAAACAGAATAGCGTGACAACCAGAAAACCCGCCGGCCAGAGCAGCAGCCAGGGTGACACTTCCATCGAATTGGCGCCGTCGCTGAGCAACGCCCCCCAGCTACTCAGCGGCTCTTGCGTACCCAGGCCAAGGAAACTCAGGAAGGATTCAAACAGAATCATGCTGGGAACCAGCAGCGAGGCATAAACCACCACCACGCCCAGTACGTTTGGCACGATATGACGCACCACGATATTAAATGTCGAGACGCCGCCCACCTGTGCCGCTTCGATAAACTCTTTGCGCTTCAGGCTCAGCGTCTGCCCGCGCACAATACGCGCCATATCCAGCCAGGAAACCATCCCGATCGCCACAAAAATCAGCAGGATATTCTGACCAAAAAAGGTCACCAGCAGAATGACGAAGAACATAAATGGGAAGGAGTTGAGGATCTCCAGCAAACGCATCATTACCGAGTCAGTTTTACCGCCAAGATAACCGGCCAGCGAGCCATACAGCGTCCCGACCAGCACCGCGACCAGAGCGGCGGCGATACCAACCATCAGCGAAATACGTCCGCCAATAGCGACGCGCACCAGCAGATCGCGGCCCGATGAGTCAGTGCCAAAGTAGTGACCTGAAGCCAGATCCGGCGTCGCCGACATCATTGCCCAGTCGGTATCATCATAGGTAAAAGGTGACAACATCGGCGCCAGAATAACAAACAGTGCAATCAGTAACAGCACAAACAGGCTGGTCAGGGCGGCACGGTTATGAATAAAACGACGACGCGCATCCTGCCACAAGCTGCGCCCTTCCACTTCCAGCTGTTCACTGAATGCATCGAGAGCTACGCTATTTTTCTTACTTAAAAACATGGCGAGCTCCAGGATCAATAACGAATTTTTGGATCGATAACGGCATACAGCACATCAACGATCGCATTAAACAGAATAGTTAACGCACCGACCAGAATGGTCAGACTTAATACCAGTGAATAGTCACGGTTAAGTGCGCCGTTAACAAACAGCTGGCCAATTCCCGGCAGACCGTAAATGGTCTCAATCACCATAGAACCGGTGATGATACCGACAAATGCCGGGCCAAGATAAGAGAGAACCGGCAGCAGCGCAGGCTTCAGTGCATGGCGCAACACGATACGGTGCATCGGCAGGCCTTTGGCGCGCGCGGTGCGGATAAAGTTAGAGTGCAGCACTTCGATCATCGATCCGCGGGTAATACGCGCGATACTGGCAATATAGGCCAGCGACAGGGCCACCATCGGCAGGATCATAAATTTCAACGCCCCGCCGTTCCAGCCGCCGCCCGGTAACCACTTCAGCATAATGGCGAATACCATCACCAGCAGCGGCGCCACCACAAAACTGGGGATCACCACCCCGGTCATGGCGACCCCCATTACCATGTAATCCCATTTGGTATTTTGTTTCAGTGCGGCAATCACCCCGGCGCTGACGCCAAGAACCAGGGCAAAAATAAACGCCGCAGCGCCGAGTTTGGCCGATACCGGGAATGAACCGGCGACCAAATCGTTTACTGAATAGTCTTTATATTTAAACGACGGGCCGAAGTCGCCATGTGCCAGCTGCTTCAGATAGCTGAAGTATTGCGTCATGATCGGATCGTTTAAATGATATTTAGCTTCAATATTCGCCATCACTTCCGGCGCAAGAGTGCGTTCACCGGTAAAAGGACTGCCCGGCGCTAAACGCATCATAAAGAAGGAAATAGTGATAAGAATAAACAACGTCGGAATCGCTTCCAGACAACGACGTAATATGAACTTTAACATTGCCCGTACCTACCTGGCTCTTACTACAGTATCAATCCAGTGGCCGGTGTTATCCGGCCACTATTAGCTCTTACCCTGATCGCTCAGGAAATCGGGGCGGCATTGCTGCCACCGTCAATTAATGTTTAATGATGTACAGATTTTTGTCGTAAACGTTATCTTGCGGATCTTTGCCGGTATAGCCGCCTACATACTGTTTCACCAGACGCGCATTCACATAATAGTAGACCGGTACGATGACAGAGTCTTTATCGAGGATCTTCTCAGCTTCAGCATAGAGTTCCCCACGTTTCGCTTCGTTTGGCGCCTGCAACGCGGCGGCGATGGCTTTGTCGTAATCCGCGCTCTTATAGTGGGAAGTGTTGTTGCTGCTGTCAGACAGCATCGTGTTCAGGAAGGTGGTCGGTTCGTTGTAGTCCGCACACCAGCCAGCACGCGCCACATCGAAGTTCCCCTGATGACGGGTATCGAGGAAGGTTTTCCACTCCTGGTTCTGCAACTTAACATCCACACCGAGGTTTTTCTTCCAGATAGACGCAACGGCGATAGCCAGTTTTTTATGCAGATCGGACGTGTTATACAGCAGATCAAAGCTCAGTGGTTTATCGGCGGTATAGCCAGCTGCAGCCAGCAGTTTCTTCGCTTCGGCGTTACGTTTTTCCTGTGACCACTTAAACCACTCCGGTGGCGTCAGCTTGATGCCATCCGTATACGGTGGGGTGTAGCTGTAAGCAGGCAGGTCGCCCTGGTTTTTCACTTTGTTGACGATAATATCGCGGTCGATACCCAGTTTAAGCGCCGCACGCACCCGTGGGTCGGTAAACGGTGCTTTCTGGTTGTTAATTTCGTAGTAATAGGTGCAGAGGTAAGGATCGACATGCACCTCTTTCGGGATCTCTTGTTTTAGCTTCTGGAATAGCTCGATAGGCATATTGTTATAGGTCATATCGCTGCCGCCGCTACGATAGCGGTTTACATCGGTGACTTCCGAAGAAATTGGCAGGAAGGTGACGCTGTCCAGCTTAGTATGGGCGTTATCCCAGTAATCAGGGTTACGCTCCAGCACGATACGCTCGTTAACTACCCATTCTTTCAGTTTAAAGGCGCCGTTACCCACCCAGTTTTCTGGCTGCGTCCACTTCTCGCCTGATTTATCGATCGCCGGTTTATACACTGGCGACATCGATGGGTGAATCAGCAGTTTATAGAAATAAGGAACCGGTTCGGACAGGGTCACTTCCAGGGTATTGGCATCGATCGCCTTCACACCCAGTTCGGTAGGTTTTTTCTTACCGGCGATAATGTCATCGATATTTGCCAGATGACCATACTGCAGGTAGCTGGCATAAGGGGATGCGGTGGCTGGATCGGCCAGTCGCTGCCAGCTGTAAACGAAGTCCTGCGCCGTCACCGGCTCGCCGTTTGACCATTTGGCATCTTTACGCAGGTGGAAAGTCCACACCTTGCTGTCTTTATTGTCCCAGCTTTCAGCCACGCCAGGGATTGGATGTCCTTGCTCATCACTGATAATCAGGCCTTCCAGCAGATCACGGCTAACGTTGGATTCCGGCACGCCTTCAATTTTGTGCGGGTCAAGTGACTGCAGTTCTGCGCCGTTGCCTTTTACCAGCTCTTGTTTGGCGGCCAATTCAACGCCTGCCGGTACTTTTGCCGCCAGCGCGGTGTTACCGGCCATGGCGCCCAGCGCAGTCATCACCCCAAGGGCGATTAGGCTTTTCTTCGTGATGTTGGTCATACTCTAAATACTCCAGTTATTATCATTGCTGATGCAGTGAGCTTTCAGCGATCCCCCGTTGCCCGGGTAAACCACTGAGGAGATCGGAACGAATAAAACTCCTCAGTAGCGTTCTTGTGACCCCTTGCGGGATCAACCATCGTTCGCTGCGCCCGGACTGTATCGCCCGGTGCGCGGCAAATTAATGTTTAGTGATGTAGTAATAATGTAAGTCGGTCTGGTCCTGCGGATCGCGACCGGTATAACCGCCAACCCATGGCTTCACCAGACGCACGCTAACCCGGTAATAGACCGGAATAATTGCCGAATCACGATCCAGCTGGCTTTCGGCCTGTTGGTATAGCGACGCCCGCGCGTTATCGTCAGGCGCGTTTAGCGACTGCATCATTAATTGATCAAAGGCTTTGCTCTTATAAAAAGCGGTATTGGTCGATGAATCACTCAACAACATATTGAGGAAGGTGGACGGCTCGTTATAGTCCGAACACCAGGTGGCGCGCACCACATCATATTGCGCGCTGTGGCGGGTGGTCAGCAGCGTTTTCCACTCCTGATTTTGCAGAGTAACATCCGCAGCCAGATTCTTTTTCCACATTGAGGCGGCGGCAATCGCCTGCTTTTTATTCTGATCGGAAGTGTTATACAGCAGGGTAAATTTCAGCGGTTTACTGTCGCTGTACCCGGCTTCCGCCAGCAGCGCTTTCGCCCGCGCATTGCGCTCTGACTGACTCACGGTAAACCACTCGGGCGGCGTAAGCCGGGCGCCGGCGGTAAAAGGCGGTGTCAGACCATAAGCCGGGATCTGCCCCTGCCCCATAATTTTGTCTGCGATAATCTCGCGGTCGAGGGTTAACTTCAGCGCGGTGCGTACACGTACATCGGTAAAAGGTGCGCGCTGGTTATTAATTTCATAATAGAAGGTGCAGAGGTAAGGGCTGACATGCATCTGCTGCCCCAGTTCTTTTTTCAGCATCGGATAGAGATCCGGCGGAATGGCACTGTTGGTGATATCAATCTCACCGCTGCGGAAACGGTTGACGTCACTGCTCTCCGAGGCAATCGGAAGAAATGTCCCCTGCTCAATCACCGTGTTACTGTTATCCCAGTAATGCGGATTACGCTTCAGGACAATCTTCTCATTTACCACCCAGCTATCGAGGCTGTAGGCGCCATTGCCGACATAGTGTTCCGGCCGGGTCCATTGTTCGCCAAAGCTTTCAACGGCGTGGCGGTTAACCGGCTTCATTGCGGTGTGCGCCAGCATCGCCAGCAAATAAGGCACGGGCTGGCTGAGCGTTACCTGTAAGCGGTGATCGTCCAGTGCCTTGACGCCCAGCGCGCCGGGCGGTTTTTTACCATTGATAATCTCATCGACGTTTTCAATATGGGCATACTGCACATAGCTGGCATAAGGTGAAGCGGTTTTCGGGTCAACCAGCCGCTGCCAGCTATAGACAAAATCCTGCGCCGTGACCGGTTCCCCGTTACTCCATTTAGCATCGGCACGCAGCCAGAAAGTCCACACTTTACCCGCGCTATTTTCCCAGTGTTCGGCAACGCCTGGTACCAGCTGACCATTATTGTCGCTGGATACCAGACCCTCCAGTAAGTTGAGGATGATATTACTTTCCGGCACGCCTTCCGTTTTATGAGGATCCAGCGAGGCCACTTCGGTACCATTATTAATAACAATAGCTTGCTGTGGCGCCAGTTGCGTTCCCGCAGGAACGGTTGCGGCAGTGGCAGAACCCATCAGGTTCCATGACAGGATAACCAGAGGCGCAAAGCCTTTTCGCGACGCATTGATCAATTTCATGAAACGTTTATTTATCCTTATTAGTGGATCGGCTTGCGGCTATCAACTGCTCAACGGCACTACCGCAAGGCTACATGAGAACTGATGCCTGGAAGCTGACGGAAGTCAGTAATTCAGGTGACTTAACCGTGCTAATACTTTAGCTACGAAAGGTATAAGCAAAATTCGTTCTCAGTTGGCCAACAGATCCAATTTTTTTTAACGATGCGTCGGAAACTAACAGAAGGTGGCAATCTGTGCCAAAGCAAAATAGCGAAAATGTTAACTAATTCTCTTTTATCATGTTCCCGGACGGCATAAAAGTGTTATTTATTGACCTGAATTAACTATATATATGCCTTAAATCAACACCTTAGATTAAAAAACCATGTGCTAAATGTTGACAAAAAAATCTCCGAACGCACAAAATGCACAAATATTTCTGAAATATCCACTTTTTAGCATAAAGCTCTGCATTAAATGCATAATTACTGGCAACAAAACCGTTAAACATCATTTAGACGCCAGACAATTATGTGAAAAAAATAACAGATGGCTGGCGGCGAGGCGGGAGAAGCTGGCGGAAAAGAAATTATTCTAATATCAGCCACCCCCTGTTAAGAGAAATGAATAATTGCACCTTAAAAGTGCGAAATATTGACACATCGCACCAAAGCGGGGCATTAATGCATTTAAGAGTAAAAAATAAGCGCACAATGTGCGCTTATATTGGCGGGAAGATCGGGAGAAAGGGTTAGTTAACCAGCCCGGGAAACAGCGCTTTGATCCCGGTAACGACAAATTCAATTCCCAGCGCCATTAATAGCAGGCCCATGATACGGGTAATAACGTTAATTCCGGTTTGTCCTAACACACGCACCATTAATGGCGCCGCACGAAACAGCAACCAGCAGCAACCGGCAAACAGTGCAATCGCCAGGCTGAAACCGAGCAGATTCTGCCAGTTATGGTAACGGGTACTCCAGACGATGGTCGAACTGATCGCCCCCGGGCCGGCCATTAACGGCAATGCCAGCGGGACCACGCCAATACTTTCACGAATGGCAGTCTCAGATTTCTCCTGCTTGTTCTGCTTGTCCTCACCCAGTTTGCCGCTGATCATCGACATCGCAATGGTCACGACCAGGATGCCACCGGCAATGCGGAAGGAATCGATGGAAATGCCAAATACATGCAGAATGGCGTCGCCAAGAAACAGCGAGGTCCATAAAATAATCGCCACCGCCAGATTGGCGGTGAGGTTGGTTTTATTGCGTTCAGCGACCGGCTGATAGCTGGTCATGCTGATAAACACCGGAATAATCCCGACAGGATTGACCAGTGCAAATAGCCCAACAAAAAATTTAATATAGCCGGATAAATCAAGAATTGCGGGGTTCACTCAGCGCTCCACACCTGAGCCAATTTCAGTCGCTTAATTTAATGGAAAAGTGTGGCGGTTGCCAGCGGTTACATTAGCATACTCGTCTTGATTTAAAGGCAAATCCAGCATAACTCACCAGACATCAAGCGCATGAGCAGTTCAATGCGTTGCCGCATCTACCCCTGCAGAGGAAATATTTAATTCTTTGCGCTGGATCAAAAAAACAGCATTGCTGAATGGAGTCAGCTTGCACAATTCTTGATGCAGATCATAAAATTTACCCCTGTGTAGGGGTAAGCTCAGTGACATTAAGAAAGTAAAGTAATTAAGCGGGTAAAGCGTAACATCAGACGCCAAATCACGTAAAACTCTTTTAGTAAACGAACATGATTTTCAAGGGCATTTTATTCAGGCTGTGAGCATTCTCAGCGACAGGCGGCTGCCCCCTGACTATACTCCGTAGTTCAGGTTTGTTTACTAAAAAAGTTTAACTTCTATCAGGAGATGTATTATGGCCGTTACGAATATCGCTGAACTTAACGCACTTGTTGAACGTGTTAAAAAAGCCCAGCGCGAATACGCCAACTTCACTCAAGAACAAGTAGACAAAATCTTCCGCGCTGCCGCTCTGGCTGCTGCAGATGCCCGTATTCCGCTGGCCAAAATGGCTGTTGCTGAATCAGGCATGGGTATTGTCGAAGATAAAGTGATCAAAAACCACTTTGCTTCTGAGTATATCTACAACGCTTATAAAGATGAAAAAACCTGTGGTATTCTGGAAACAGATGAAACTTACGGCACCATCACCATCGCTGAACCTACCGGTATTATCTGCGGTATCGTGCCAACCACTAACCCAACCTCAACGGCCATCTTTAAAGCATTAATCAGCCTGAAAACCCGTAACGGTATTATCTTCTCTCCACACCCACGTGCCAAAGACGCCACCAATAAAGCCGCAGACATTGTGCTGCAGGCCGCTATTGCTGCCGGTGCGCCAAAAGATATCATCGGCTGGATTGACGTCCCGTCGGTTGAACTGTCTAACCAACTGATGCATCACCCTGATATCAACCTGATCCTCGCAACCGGTGGTCCGGGCATGGTGAAAGCCGCTTACAGCTCCGGTAAACCGGCAATTGGTGTTGGTGCGGGTAATACTCCGGTCGTCATTGATGAAACCGCTGATATTAAACGTGCTGTTGCTTCCATTCTGATGTCAAAAACCTTCGATAATGGCGTGATCTGTGCTTCTGAGCAGTCGGTTATCGTGGTGGATTCAGCCTATGAAGCCGTACGCGAACGTTTCGCCAGCCACGGCGCTTATATGCTGCAGGGCAAAGAGCTGAAAGCAGTGCAGGATATTCTGCTGAAAAACGGCGCGCTGAACGCCGCCATTGTGGGTCAGGCGGCAGTGAAAATTGCTGAAATCGCCGGCATTACCGTACCTGCCAACACCAAGATTCTGATTGGCGAAGTTAAACTGGTTGATGAGTCAGAACCTTTTGCTCACGAAAAACTGTCTCCTACTCTTGCTATGTACCGCGCCAAAGATTTTGAAGATGCCGTCAGCAAGGCAGAGAAACTGGTTGCCATGGGGGGTATCGGTCATACCTCTTGTCTGTATACCGACCAGGATAACGAGCGCGAACGCGTCAACTATTTTGGCGACAAGATGAAAACCGCCCGTATTCTGATCAATACCCCGGCTTCGCAGGGTGGTATCGGCGACCTGTACAACTTTAAACTGGCGCCATCTTTGACGCTCGGTTGCGGTTCCTGGGGTGGTAACTCCATTTCTGAAAACGTCGGACCTAAACATCTGATCAACAAGAAAACCGTGGCTAAGCGAGCAGAGAATATGTTGTGGCACAAACTTCCGAAGTCTATTTACTTCCGTCGTGGTTCACTACCTATCGCCCTGCAAGAAGTGGCGACTGACGGTGCAAAACGCGCCTTTATCGTGACCGACCGTTATCTGTTCAACAATGGTTATGCTGACCAGATCATTAATGTGATGAAAGCGAACGGCGTTGAAACTGAAGTATTCTTTGAAGTTGAAGCTGACCCAACGCTGAGTATTGTGCGTAAGGGTGCTGAACAGATGAACTCCTTTAAACCAGACGTGATTATCGCACTGGGTGGTGGTTCACCAATGGATGCAGCAAAAATCATGTGGGTAATGTACGAACATCCGGAAACCCATTTTGAAGAGCTGGCGCTGCGCTTTATGGATATCCGTAAACGTATCTATAAATTCCCGAAAATGGGCGTGAAAGCGAAGATGATCGCCATCACCACCACTTCCGGTACCGGTTCTGAAGTGACGCCGTTTGCGGTCGTGACTGATGATGCTACCGGTCAGAAATATCCGCTGGCAGATTATGCGTTAACACCTGATATGGCGATTGTCGACGCCAACCTGGTGATGAATATGCCGAAATCACTCTGCGCCTTTGGTGGTCTGGATGCGGTAACTCACGCCCTGGAAGCTTACGTTTCTGTACTGGCGAATGAATATTCTGATGGCCAGGCGCTGCAGGCACTGAAATTGCTGCAACACAACCTGCCGGCCAGCTACAACGAAGGCGCCAAGAACCCGGTTGCCCGTGAACGTGTGCACAATGCCGCGACCATCGCCGGTATTGCGTTTGCTAACGCCTTCCTCGGTGTGTGTCACTCAATGGCCCATAAACTGGGTTCTGAGTTCCACATCCCTCATGGTCTGGCTAACTCACTGATGATTTGTAACGTTATTCGTTATAACGCCAATGACAACCCAACCAAACAGACCGCTTTCAGTCAGTATGACCGTCCGCAGGCACGTCGTCGTTATGCTGAGGTTGCTGACCACTTAGGCTTAAGCCTTGAAGGCGACCGTACCGCGCAGAAGATTGAAAGACTGCTGGCATGGCTGGAAGAGATGAAGGCTGAACTGGGCATTCCAAAATCTATCCGTGAAGCGGGCGTTCAGGAAGCAGACTTCCTCGCCAAAGTGGACAAACTGGCTGACGATGCGTTCGACGACCAGTGTACTGGTGCTAACCCACGTTATCCGCTGATTGCTGAACTGAAACAGATTATGCTGGATAGCTTCTACGGTCGCGATTATGTCGAACCTTTCGCTAACATTGCTGAGGCAGTTAAAGCCCAGCCAGTGAAAATCGAAAAAGTAGAAAAAGTTGAAAAGAAAGTAAAAAAGTAAACGCAGAGTAAGATGATAAAAAACCCGCTACGGCGGGTTTTTTT
>NZ_JAHXPU010000045.1:10432-126032 GCF_047308185.1 Pantoea sp. B65 | reverse complement strand
GAGTAACGTCATGCCAGGTATTAGCCGCTTACCGCCGCTACAGCGGCATTAACGGCGCTTTATACCGATGGGACACGTTCGCCATAAATTGCGCTATGGGCGCCACTCTGCAACGCTTCTTTATAGTGCTTACGACAGACCGAGACGTAGCGCTCATTCCCGCCGATCACCACCTGCTCTCCTTCTTTATATGGCGCTCCCTGGCTGTCCAGCCGTAATACCATACTGGCCTTGCGGCCACAGTGGCAGATTGTTTTTAGCTCCACCAGTTTATCCGACCACGCCAATAAATATTGACTGCCGCTAAACAGTTCGCCACGAAAATCTGTACGTAACCCATAGCAGAGTACAGGTATATCGAGATTATCCACGACGTCAGAAAGTTCTTTAACCTGTTCTCGCGTAAGAAATTGGCTTTCATCCACCAGCACGCAGTGCACCGTCTGCAGTTGATGTTCCGCGCTAATTTCCTGCAACAGTGAAGTGCGGTTATTATAAAGTTTTGCTGGAGAAGAAAGACCAATGCGCGAACTCACTTTTGCCGCCCCGAAGCGGTTGTCGATCTCTGCGGTATAGATCAGCGTGCGCATCCCTCTTTCATGATAATTATAAGAGGACTGTAGCAGTGCGGTGGATTTGCCAGCGTTCATCGCCGAATAATAAAAATAAAGCTGAGCCATCAGGCTGAACTCCATGAAAGGTTAACTGAAAGGTCTGGCAGGATTGTATCACAGTGTCACGCTATATTGCTGGCACCCCAGAGGTAGTACCGCGTCTCATCCGCCAGACCCGAGGCTAATTCCCACTGCTGCTGTTTAAATCAGCGGCTTTTTCCTGGCAGGCAAAAGCGCATTAAACGGTAAAAATGCAATTTTTAACACGTTTATATCCTCAGAGTTTTCTCTATTTTAGTTTGTTGTCAGCCGGTCTGTAAGGCCATTCTTACCTGACGGCCGTCCCTATTTGACTTATCTCCTGCAGCAAAAACCGCCACTGCACCCGGCTGCAGTGGTTTATTTTTTATCAAATGGCATATTTCTGCGACAACGGGGTTTAAATTTTCGCAAATAGCGTTATGCTAATCGCACTTTAAATAGTTATTTTGAGTTTCTTACAAAATTAACTATTGCAGTTCCTATTTTCGGCCTCTATTATTATCAGGCAGAACATTTCTCCCACCCAATATAATTTCGAGAGTTAGGACAATGAGCGAAGCACTTAAAATTCTGAACAACATCCGCACTCTGCGTGCACAAGCCAGAGAATGCACCCTTGAGACTCTGGAAGAGATGCTGGAAAAACTGGAAGTCGTCGTTAACGAACGTCGCGAAGAAGATACTCAGGCTCAGGCAGAGATTGAAGAGCGTACCCGTAAGCTGCAGCAATATCGTGAAATGCTGATTGCTGACGGTATTGATCCAAATGAATTGCTGCAGACTATGGCTGCAACTAAAGCGGCGGGCAAAGCAAAACGCGCTGCACGTCCGGCTAAATATTCATACATTGATGAAAACGGCGAATCAAAAACCTGGACAGGCCAGGGTCGTACTCCGGCCGTGATCAAAAAAGCTATCGAAGAGCAAGGCAAACAGCTGGATGATTTCCTGCTGTAATAGCGGTTCAGGGTGCTTCCCAAATAACCCCATTTGTTAAAAATGGGGTTTTTTATTTTTCATCTTTATTGAACATTTGTTCCACCGGGAAACACATAAAGCAAAGGAAGCCAGTGGCTTCCTTTTTTTGTTGCCTGTTTTGTTGCCGGATGAGCCGGGGCCATAAATGGGACGGGTACAGACAGACACAATGGCCATCTCAGACCCGGTAAAACGCTCTGTACCACGCTACAAAGCGTTTAATCCCCTCTTCCACGGTTGTGTGTGGCTTAAAGCCGGTAACAGCGTATAACGGCTGTGTATCGGCGCTGGTCTCCAGTACATCGCCAGGTTGCATTGGCAACATATTCTTACGCGCCTTCATTCCCAGAGCGCTTTCCAGCGCCTCAATGTACGCCATCAGGGTAACCGGCTGGCTATTGCCGATATTATATACACGGTACGGCGCCGAACTGCTGGCGGCCGAACCGGTTTCAACCGTCCAGGCTGGATCTTTTGCCGGTACGATATCCTGTATGCGAATAATCGCCTCCACAATATCGTCAATATAAGTAAAATCGCGACGCATCTGGCCATGGTTATAAACGTCGATACTTTCACCAGCGATAATAGCGCGGGTGAACTTGAACAACGCCATATCCGGACGGCCCCAGGGGCCATATACGGTGAAGAAACGTAAACCAGTTGTTGGAATTCCGTACAAATGAGAATAGGTATGCGACATCAACTCATTGGCTTTTTTGGTCGCCGCATAAAGTGAAACCGGATGGTCAACCGAGTCTTCGGTAGAAAACGGCATTTTTCTGTTTAGTCCATACACCGAACTGGAAGATGCATATAACAAATGCCCGATGCTGTGGTGACGACATCCTTCAAGAACATTTAAATGTCCGACTAAATTGGCGTCAGCGTAGACATGAGGATTTTCGATGGAATAACGCACACCTGCCTGCGCCGCCAAATGAATCACCCGCTCAAAACCCTGGCTGGCGAATAATTGCGCCATGCCCTGGCGATCGGCGAGATCGCAGGCGACAAATAAGAATTCAGGATGAGATTTAAGCAGATCGAGGCGGGCGGTTTTGAGGTTTACATCGTAGTAATCATTCAGGTTGTCGATTCCAACAACCTGGTGACCGGCTGACAACAACCGTTGGCTAACGTGAAAACCAATGAAGCCTGCTGCGCCGGTAACCAGATATTTCATACTTTCCTCATTAATTATGCAATTTCAATAGACGCTCCGCGGCCGATTGCATAATAAACAAAACCGCGTTTGCTGACTCTTTCTGGATCATACAGGTTACGACCATCAAAAATCACGGGTTCTTTTAAGGCATTTTTAATCACATCAAAGTCTGGCGCGCGGAAGTTTTTCCACTCCGTACAGATAACCAGGCCATCAGCACCCTGCAGCGCCGCTTCTTTCGTACCCATCAATTTCAGATCGGCACGATGACCATAAATACGCTGAGCTTCATCCATAGCTTCAGGATCGAACGCCTGAACCGTAGCGCCCGCCTGCCATAAGGTTTCCATCAGGACGCGGCTGGAGGCTTCACGCATATCGTCAGTGTTCGGCTTGAATGCCAGACCCCAAACGGCAAAGGTTTTGCCCTGCAAATTGTCGCCAAAATGGCGCTTAATAAAGGTTGGCAGTTTGGTCTTCTGCGCGTCGTTAACTTCTTCCACAGCCTGCAGCAGACGTGGAGTATAGCCAATCGACTCAGCGGTACGGATCAATGCCTGCACGTCTTTCGGGAAGCAGGAACCACCGTAGCCACAGCCAGGATAGATAAAGTGGTAGCCGATACGTTGATCGGAGCCAATACCCTGACGCACTTTCTCGATATCGGCACCCAGACGTTCCGCCAGGTTGGACATCTCATTCATAAAGCTGATTTTGGTCGCCAGCATGCAGTTAGCCGCATACTTGGTCAGCTCGGCGCTACGGATGTCCATCAGGATCATACGATCGTGATTACGGTTAAACGGTTCGTAAAGTTCACGCAACAGTTCCACCACATCCTCGTTATCGGTACCGACAACGATACGCTCAGGACGCATGCAGTCGCTGACCGCAGCCCCTTCTTTCAGAAACTCTGGATTGGAAACCACATCAAATGAGAGATTGTGGTCACGCGCCTTCAGCGTTTCGGTCATCACTGAGCGCACACGTTCAGCAGTCCCTACCGGCACCGTTGATTTGTCGATAACCACTTTATGCTCGGTCATATGCTGCGCAATGGTGCGCGCTACGGCGGTAACATATTTCAGATCTGCTGAGCCATCTTCGTCTGGGGGAGTACCAACCGCAATAAATTGCATTACGCCGTGGTTGACGCCATCTTCGGCGTTGGTGCTAAATTTCAGACGACCAGCTTCATAGTTCTGCATGACGAGAGGCGTCAAACCTGGTTCAAAGATCGGAATAATTCCTTTCTTAAGGTTTTCAACTTTGTTCTCATCCACATCGATACAAAGAACGTCATGTCCGACTTCGGCCAGTACTGCAGCCTGAACCAGACCAACATAGCCGATACCAAATACGGTGACTTTCATTGAGTTATCCCGCTTTTAAATGAATTACTTTTTGTTACCAACGGTGCTTTCCAGCCACTGTTTGAAGTCGCTGCCGAGCGTTTCATGACGTACACCGTACTCCACAAATGCCTGCATATAGCCCAGTTTGTTACCACAGTCGTGGCTGATACCTTTCAGGTGATACGCTTCAACCGTCTCTTTTTCCATCAGCATCGCGATGGAGTCAGTCAGCTGAACTTCGCCACCCGCTCCCGGAGGAGTTTTTGCCAGCAGAGGCCAGATATCCGCAGAGAGCACGTAGCGACCGACAACCGCCAGGTTTGATGGCGCCTCAGAAGCTTTTGGCTTCTCTACCACACCGACCATCGGGGCGCTGTCGCCCGGGTTCAGTTCGCGGCCTTCGCAATCCACAACACCATACGCAGTCACATCGGCAACGGGTTCAACCATAATCTGGCTGTGACCGGTTTCGTCGTAACGTTTCAGCATATCGGCGAGGTTTTCTTTGGTCAGATCAGATTCGTACTCATCAATAATGACGTCTGGCAGGATCACGACAAATGGTTCATTGCCGACCAGTGGGTGCGCGCACATAACCGCATGGCCCAGACCTTTAGCGATACCCTGACGCACCTGCATAATGGTGACGTGTGGTGGGCAGATAGACTGAATTTCATCCAGCAACTGGCGCTTAACGCGTTTTTCCAGCATCGATTCCAGCTCAAAACTGGTATCAAAATGGTTCTCGATGGCATTCTTGGAAGAGTGCGTTACCAGCACAATTTCGTTAATTCCTGCTGCGATGCACTCGTTAACGACATACTGAATTAACGGCTTATCAACCAATGGCAGCATCTCTTTAGGAATAGCTTTGGTAGCTGGCAACATACGTGTTCCCAAACCTGCTACCGGGATTACCGCTTTTTTTACTTTTGACTTATAGGCAGACATCAAGATACCTCTCTTTAGGCCGTTCAAGTTATTACTTGATATGTCGATTTAAAAAAACGAAATGAGTATATCAGTTCGGAGACGCAGGATTTATCCTGGTTAGGTAAATTCCAGTGAAATTAAGACTATTACCCAAGTGTAAAGCTTATAGTTGATGCTGTCTTTAGCCGTAGAAACAATATTATTTTTCTGTCTATTATTCAGTCGACAGCATCAGCCGCAGCCTGCCGCCCGCGCCCCAGACCTGACATTGCCATGCATCACAGCGCTGACTTATTTGATTAAGATGTGTGCTGCCAAGGGTTCCCAGCGGCACACCATTATTTAGCTGGATTTGATGGGTATTGATGTTAAGCGTAGCATTCAATCCGGCAGAAACCAGGATCAGGTTTTTCAGGCTCTGATGATAATAGCCCACCAATAATGGAAATTGACCGTTCAGGTTCGCCTGGCGCAATAACAAGTTAACCTGTTTCAGCAACCCGCTTAATTCTGGCAAGCGCGGCCCCTGCCCCGATAACTGTTCCTGAAGTAAACCGTTAAACAAAGCGCGTAATAAAAGTGCAGCAAGAACGCCATTATCCCCGGCACGGGTGACATCAAGGCAGTAAAAGGCCAGATCCTTTTCGGAAAGCGCGGCGATATCCAGCACCAGGCCAGGCTGTTCCGCCATGGTTAACTGTCGGTAGTTAATGCGGCAATTTGCAATAACCTGCTGTACCGGCGGCTGGAGCTGCTTCAGCAATTTAGCGGCTGCGGTCGGGTCACGTACCAGCGCATCCCAGTCCTGAAACAGCTGTTCATCCTCTTCCACTTTCGAAGTGAACATCGAAGGATAGAGACACTCATATACCGCCTCACGCAGCCGTTCGAGATCCTTCACCGGCTTCAACAGCACATCCTGCACGCCAAGCCGCAGCACATGAGCGATATCCGCCATATTATCCGTAGCGGAGACGATAAGGATCGGCAAAGTATTGCCACGGGCGCGCAGATGCTCTACCAACCTGATACCATTCATCCGCGGCATGTCCAGGTCGCATATCATCATATCGGGCGTGGATTGTTGCAGGGCATCAAGCGCTTCCAGCCCATCGCCAACCGGGATAATCACCGCCCCTAAAGCCTGAAGGAAGTTTTCCAGCAGGGTACGGAAAACTACCTCATCTTCCACGATGAGTATCTGCTTCCCGATTAATGGTTTTTCCATTGCTCCCCCTTGTGCGCCAGATAATTCAATAGTGGTTCATAAAACGCACTTATGCCTGTCAGAATTGCCTGAAGTCACCTCAATAGCAGTGACAGGCTGGATTACCTGTTTCGAACAAGCGGTAAAAGCTCATCCATTTTTTTCTCGACGGCCTCCCGGCCCGCGGCTATCGCTTCGTCGGCACGATGGAAATCGAGCGTCGATATCTGCGGGCAAAAAGGTTGAATTAACACATCAGGCGGATCACCCGCCATACGGTTTCGCTTAACCCGGTTTTCTAACACCTGGATGGATGTGGTCATAATTTCCATCGCGCCTGGCGTCTGATTCACGCGCCGGATGGCCATTTTTGACAACTGCTGGCGCAGTTTTCCGCCCCAACTGGTCGCGGGTTCACTCTCCTGCGCCGCCGTTTGCGGCGTGACAGACAGTAAATCCTGCTGCATCAGGTGCGCATCGTGTTGTAAATCGACCGCGATAACAATATCGGCGCCTAATGCGCGCGTCAGCGAAATCGGTACCGGATTCACCACCGCACCATCGACCAGCCAGTAACCATTCCAGGCTACCGGCGCCAGCAGACCCGGCATGCTGCAGGAGGCGCGCACCGCCTGATGGAGATCACCGTCCGTCAGCCACAGCTCGCGGCCGGTGCTAAGATTGGTGGCAACCGCGCCAAAACGCAATTTACACTGCTCAATATCTTCGTGGGTCACCAGGCGACGGACATGGTTAAACACCCGTTCGCCGCGCAGCAGACCACCGCGACGCCATGAGAAATCCATCAGCCGGATCACATCCCAGTAGCTAAATGAGCGTACCCACTTTTCCATCATCGGCAAACGTTCACTGGCATAAGCCGCGCCCACCAGGGCACCGACGGAACAGCCGGCGACAATATCGATCTTGATCCCTGCGCGCTCCAGAGCATTAATCACTCCGATATGGGCCCATCCCTTGGCGGCGCCAGAACCCAACGCCAGTCCAATTTTTACCTGTCTCATTCAACCTCTGGTGATAACTCAACGTGCAAATGGCTAACCGCCTGCAGCTCGGTTAACATAACGCGTGTTTTTACTTATCTGCCCTGACGACTTCGGATTGCAGGAAGGCGGCAAATGAACCAGGCCCGATGAGCAGGAGCCATTAACGGCTCTGCGGCGATGTTTCAGATGCCCCGGGCCAGGATGGCCTAATGCCGCCCGTGGCGCTAACGCTGCTGCAGCCTGAAGTATGACGGGTCTGACTGTTGTCTGACAACCCGGAGTTAATGTGTCTGAAAAGTGTCCGTGCTGTAGCGGAATGCAGTATAGCCTATGTTGCGAGCCGTGGCTGAACGGGACGGCAATTCCGTCCACCGCTGCGCAACTCATGCGTTCACGCTATACCGCCTATGTTAAACAGGATGCGGCTTATCTGGTCGCGACATGGCACAGTAGTGCGCGCCACGCACAATTGCAAAGTATGCTTGCAGAAAGTTTTGCCAACACCCACTGGCTTGGCCTGACTGTTATTGCTCAGGAAGCGGGACGCGATGACAACGAAAGTTATGTCACTTTCTTTGCTCGTTTTACCGATAATCAGCACCCATCGGCTATCCATGAACGCTCGCGCTTTCTTCGGGACGATCAACGCTGGTACTATATTGACGGAACCGCTCCGCAGGTGGGTCGAAACGATCGCTGTCCCTGCGGCTCCGAGAAAAAATACAAAAAATGTTGCGGCCAGTAACCCAACAGCATTCATGATGCATGGGTAACGTACTATTGCCGTTTAGATTTGATGACATAAACGCTTCGACAGGATCCCTAACGAGATGCAAGCGCAAACACTGCAACGAAAAGTTTTACGTACTATTTGCCCTGATGCAAAAGGGCTGATCGCCAAGATCACCAACATCTGTTACAAGCACGAGCTGAATATCGTGCAAAACAATGAGTTTGTTGACCATCGCACCGGTCGCTTCTTTATGCGCACCGAGCTGGAAGGGATCTTTAACGATAATACCCTGCTGGCCGATCTCGACAGCGCTTTACCACAAGGGTCGGTGCGCGAACTGGGCTCTGCCGGTCGGCGCCGGGTGGTGATTCTGGTGACCAAAGAGGCGCACTGCCTTGGCGATCTGCTGATGAAAAGCACTTATGGCGGGCTGGACGTAGAAATTGCGGCAGTGATTGGCAACCATGAAACGCTGCGCACACTGGTTGAGCGTTTCGATATTCCGTTTGTGCTGGTTAGCCACGAGGGGATGACGCGCGAGCAGCACGATAACAATATGGCGGCCGAGATCGATCGCTACCAGCCGGATTATGTGGTGCTGGCCAAGTATATGCGCGTACTGACGCCGGCCTTTGTTCAGCGTTATCCGAATCAGATTATCAATATCCATCACTCTTTCCTGCCAGCCTTTATTGGCGCGCGCCCTTATCATCAGGCTTACGAGCGTGGTGTGAAGATTATCGGCGCCACCGCGCACTATGTGAATGATAATCTGGATGAAGGTCCGATCATTATGCAGGATGTGATTAATGTCGATCACACCTATACGGCGGAAGATATGATGCGTGCCGGTCGCGATGTGGAAAAAAATGTGCTGAGTCGCGCGCTGTATAAGGTGCTGGCGCAACGCGTGTTTGTGTATGGCAACCGCACCATTATTCTTTAACCGTGCATGCTATTCGGGAGCCATTAATGGCTCCCCTGCACCGGTGATTTGGCTCCAGGGGTGGGGATTTATTCCGCCCGACGTGCCCCTCAGCGCTGATTTTCAGCGCAGCTAATGCCGGGTAAAGCAGCGCTACGGGCAAAAAAGCGGCAAACGATAAACTTTCCGCTATCCAGTGCTTTACAGCTGCGGTTCATTTGATATGATGCGCCCCGCTTACGAGCATAGTAGTAAGGCCAGTGGTGGGGTTCCCGAGCGGCCAAAGGGAGCAGACTGTAAATCTGCCGTCATCGACTTCGAAGGTTCGAATCCTTCCCCCACCACCATTTTGCATTGCGCCATGCATGCAACTTTCCCGGAATAGAGACGTTGTCGACCGGAAAGGATAAGCAGTTTCGCTCCCGAAGGTTCGGGTCGAGGCCTGCGGCGATAATCCTTCCCACCCGGTGGTAAGGTACTATTAGCGGGTACAGCACGAACTTGTAATACGCTTCCCCTGGTGGGGTTCCCGAGCGGCCAAAGGGAGCAGACTGTAAATCTGCCGTCATCGACTTCGAAGGTTCGAATCCTTCCCCCACCACCATTCAGGATTACTGCAAACTCGCAATATCCCCGCTATCTGCAAATTCCCGCTGGGGAAGGATGAGAAGCTTCGACCTCGAAGGTTCGGGTCGAGCGACAGCGAGACAACGCCGCCTGCGGCGGTAATCCTTCCCGCACAGAGGCTACATTTAGCACCACCATTCAGGATTACTGCAAACTCGCAATATCCCCGCTATCTGCAAATTCCCGCTGGGGAAGGATGAGAAGCTTCGACCTCGAAGGTTCGGGTCGAGCGACAGCGAGACAACGCCGCCTGCGGCGGTAATCCTTCCCGCACAGAGGCTACATTTAGCACCACCATTCAGATTACTGCAAACTCGCAACATTTCCGCTAATTTGCACCAGCCGTAATGACAGCCACTACCCGAGTCTGCTACCATCCGGCCATCTTTTCCCTCGTGAAACGGCAACTGAAATGAAATTTGTTTCTTTTAATATCAATGGGCTACGCGCCCGCCCACATCAGCTTGAAGCTATCATCGAACAGCATCAGCCAGACGTGATCGGTCTGCAGGAAACCAAAGTCCATGACGATATGTTCCCGCTGGAAGATGTCAGCAAGCTGGGCTACAACGTCTTTTATCACGGACAAAAAGGCCACTATGGCGTTGCGCTGCTGACCAAAGAGCCGCCAATTATGGTACGCCGTGGCTTCCCCGGTGATGATGACGATTCACAGCGTCGGCTGATTATGGCGGAACTGGCGACGCCAATCGGCAATCTGACGGTAATTAACGGTTACTTTCCCCAGGGTGAAAGCCGCGACCATCCAACCAAATTCCCGGCGAAAGATAAGTTTTACCGCGATCTGCAGGATTACCTTGAACAACATCTGCAGCCGGAAAATCCGGTACTGATTATGGGCGATATGAATATCAGCTCCAGCGATCTGGATATCGGCATCGGCGAAGAGAATCGCAAGCGCTGGCTACGCACCGGCAAATGTTCTTTCTTACCGGAAGAGCGCGAGTGGATGGATCGTCTGATGAACTGGGGGTTAGTCGATACCTGGCGGGCACAAAATCAGGAGACCAGTGACCGCTTCTCGTGGTTTGATTATCGTTCTAAAGGCTTCGACGACAACCGTGGACTGCGTATCGACCTGGTTCTGGCGAGTAAGCCGCTGGCCGAGCGCTGTGTGGCGACCGGCATTGATTATGCTATTCGCAGCATGGAAAAACCTTCTGACCATGCGCCAATCTGGGCGCAGTTTACCCTCTGATCGTCCGGCTCTGACCGCGCGATGCGGTCAGAGTTACTGTTTCAGCACTTGCCAGATCAGGTTATTGGTGCCCAGCGATGCTTTATCGCGCGTACACTGGAGTAACACCCCTACCGCTTTAATCACCGCGCCTTCAGTGTAGTTCTGGTTGCCATAGGTACAGCAGCGCGCACAGGGAGGAGCCGACTGGCTATTATTGCCCTGTGTCCAGGCCTCCGCAGGCAGATTCACCACCACATCCGTATCACCGCCATTGTGCGGGCGACTTTCCTGTTGCCCCTGCGCCAGTGCGCCAGTGCTTAGCAGTAATCCGGCACAAAATAACACGCCTGAAAGTTTCATTATCCGGTCTCCTTTGCCTTCGCCGATTTACGCGGCGGTTTTTTGCTTTTACTACTGGCCGCCGCAGGTAAGCCGCGAAAAGCGTGCGCTGCAGGCTGCTGACGCGCCTGATTAATCAGGCTGTAGAGCGTCTCGACCAGCGGATGCATAAAATCCTGATAACGACACTGCTTTTCACTAATTTTAGTCAGCGTTGATTCCCATTGCGCCGTCATATCCGGTCGCGCCGCCATTTCCGGTAACGAGTGAATTAACGCTCGTCCGGCCTCGCTGGAATGGATATAGCGACCTTTCTTATAGAGGAATGTACGTCTGAACAGTAATTCAATGATACCCGCGCGTGTCGCTTCAGTTCCTAAACCATCGGTCGCCCGCAGTATTTTCTTTAGATCTTTATCCTGCACAAAGCGTGCAATACCGGTCATCGCCGAAAGTAGCGTGGCATCGGTAAACGGCCGTGGTGGCTGGGTCTGCTTCTCTACCACTTCGCCGCGCTCACACAGCAGCTCATCACCTTTCGCCACCACCGGCAACGGCGTGCCGTCATTCTCTTCATCTCGCTCCTTGCTGCCCAGCAGGGCGCGCCAGCCCGCTTCAGCGAGAAAGCGCGCCCTGGCGACAAACTTGCCGCCGGCGATATCGAGTTCGATAACACATTTGCGATATACCGCATCCGGGCAAAATTGCATCAGGTACTGGCGCGCCACCAGCCCATAAATATTGGCCTCATTCTCGCTGAGACGGGTCTGGCTACTACGCGCAGTGGGAATAATCGCGTGGTGCGCATCGACTTTTTTATCGTCCCAGCAGCGATTTTTGCGGTCCGGGTCAAAATCCGCCGGTGGCGTTAAGTCCGGCTGATGAGCGTTAATCGCGTTCAGTACCGCATGACGTCCGGCAAAATGTTCCTCCGGCAAATAACGGCTGTCGGAACGCGGATAGGTAATCAGCTTATGGGTTTCATACAGTTTCTGGCAGGTATCGAGCACCACTTGCGCACTCAGACCAAAACGACGGGCGGCTTCAATCTGCAGGCTGGAGAGCGAAAACGGCAGCGGCGCGGTATCATTTTCCCGCTTATCCTGATATTGCGTGACCAGCGCGGGCTGACCGCCGATACGCGCCACCACATGATCCGCCAGCGGGCGATGCAGTAAACGCCCCTCTTCATCCTGATAAGGCTCACACGAGTCACTGGGCTGCCACAGCGCGACAAAACGCTCTTCTTGCGGCGTGACGATATAGGCTTTGACTTCAAAAAAATCTTTCGCGACAAAGTTTTCAATCTCTTCATCACGACGCACTACCAGCCCGAGCACCGGCGTCTGCACCCGCCCGACAGAGAGCACGCCGTCGTAACCGGCATTGCGTCCCAGCAGAGTATAGGCGCGGGTCATATTGATGCCGTACAGCCAGTCAGCGCGCGCGCGCGCCAGCGCCGAGACGCACAGAGGGATAAACTCGCGGTTCTCGCGCAGGCGACTTACCGCCCGCTCCACCGCCGCCGGATTAAGATCGTTAATCAGGCAGCGTTGCACTTTTTCGCGCTTTTCCGCTGGCAACGACAGATAGTCCAGCACTTCATCCACCAGCAACTGCCCCTCACGATCCGGGTCGCCGGCATGGATCACTTCGCTGGCCTGCGCCAGCAGGCCTTTAATCACATTCAGTTGTTTGGCGACGGAAGGACGCGGCTGCAACTGCCACTTATCCGGCACAATCGGTAAATCTGCCAGCGACCAGCGCGCATAACGGCTGTTATAGCTATCCGGCTGCGCCTGTTCCAGCAGGTGTCCGACACACCAGGTGACCATCTGATCGTTGCCGCAGGCAATATAACCATCGCCACGACGATGCGGTTTGGGCAATACATCGGCGATGGCGCGCGCGAGACTCGGTTTTTCGGCAATAAACAGACGCATTATTTCGTTTTAACCCCTGGCGCTTCACGGTTCAATCCGACAGATGCGCGGGCGGGCAGCCATTCCATATGATTGTTCATCAGTTACTCTATCGTCGCATTCTGGCGGCTATGTTAGCGTGTTCAACCGACAGTGATAAGCTTATCGTCACTGTTGACGGCTTATTCGCTCATAATGCCGACGAAATGCAGGGTTGCTCACAACCCTGCAGGCAGCAATGCAAAAAGTCACTCAGAAATAACTGACAAATGGCGTGCTATCGGGAGGAATGACGGTGGTAGAGGATTTCAACTGCGGTGTGCCGAGGTAGAGAAAACCGACAATGGCATCCTGTTCGCGGCAGTGAAACGCGTCACGCACTGCCGCGTGTTCCGTCCATGCGCCGCTGCGCCAGATACCGTTAAACCCCTGCGCAACGGCCGCCATCTGCATCGCCATCACCGCACAGCCAGCGGATACTACCTGTTCCCAGCGCGGCACTTTCGCCTGCGGTTCACAGTGAGCCACAACGGTAATAATCATTGGCGCACGGAACGGCGCCTGTTGCGCTTTCTCAATCGCCTTAGCATCCAGGCCATCATCGCGCGCGGCGTTCTCCAGCAGCGCGCTGAAGCGCTCACGCCCCTCTTTTTCAATCACAATAAAACGCCACGGCTGCATTGCGCCATGGTCCGGCGCACGCATTGCCGCACGGATAATATTATCCAGCGCCTCGCCCTGCGGGGCCGGTTCTGCCAGACGGGATGCCGAACGGCGGTTCAGCAGTAAATCGAGAGCATCCATTAACGCCTCCTGAAAATGAGTAGCATTTATTACCCGGCAAACTAACACAGCCTGATCTTTTGTTACAGCATAGTGCTTTTTCCTGCTGACAATTGCGCTGGCGCTCTTTAGGATGAGCCCATCACCCCGCAAGCCAGTCGCTTGCGGGTATTACTCTGCGAATATGGAGATGACATGCGCACTTTGTGGCGAATTATCGCTGGTTGTTTTAAATGGACATGGCGTGCGGTGAACTTTATCCGTGAGTTCATTCTCAACCTGTTTTTAATTTTTTTAATTTTGATTTGCACCGGCATCTATTTCCAGATTAACAGCTCCAGTGCGCCAGCCGATGTGCCGCGCGGCGCACTTAAAGTCGATCTTACCGGGGTGGTGGTGGATAAACCTTCCGTCAGCAACCGTCTGAGCAAAATTGGCCGTCAGTTACTGGGCGCCAGCAGCGACCGTCTGAAAGAGAACTCGCTGTTTGACGTGGTTAACGCCATTCGTCAGGCAAAAGATGATAAAAACATTACCGGCATGGTGCTGGATCTGCGCGATTTCGCCGGCGCGGACCAGCCTTCGTTGCAGTATATCGGTAAAGCGCTGCGGGAATTTCGTGACAGCGGCAAACCGATTTACGCCACTGGCGACAGCTACAGCCAGGCGCAATATTATCTCGCCAGTTTTGCCAATACCGTCTATCTCTCCGCGCAGGGCACCGTTGATTTACACGGTTTCGCCACCAACACGCTTTACTACAAATCACTGCTGGATAAGCTGAAAGTGACGTCGCATGTGTTTCGTGTCGGCACCTACAAATCAGCAGTAGAACCCTTCCTGCGTGATGATATGTCCCCGGCCGCGCGCGATGCCGACAGCCGCTGGATTGGTGAACTGTGGCAAAATTACCTTAATACCATCGCCGCCAACCGCCAGATTACCACGCAGCAGCTGTTCCCTGGCGCGCAAGGTCTGCTGGACGGTCTGCAGAAAGTGGGCGGTGATACCGCTCAGTATGCCAAAGACAATAAACTGGTCGATGAACTGGCGTCGCGCGCCGCGGTTGATCTGCAACTGACGAAAAAGTTTGGCTTCAATCAGCAGGAGCATGATTACAACAATATCAGCATCTATGATTATCCGCTGAAGGACAACACCAGCCACGATGGCAATATTGCCGTGGTAATGGCGAACGGCGCGATTATGGATGGCGAAGAGGCACCGGGTTCAGTCGGCGGCGATACCACCGCCATGCAGATCCGTGAAGCGCGTCTTGACCCAAAAATCAAAGCGATTGTACTGCGCGTGAACAGCCCTGGCGGTAGCGTCAGCGCCTCCGAAGTGATTCGTGAAGAACTGGCGGCAGCACGTGATGCCGGTAAGCCGGTGGTGGTATCGATGGGCGGTATGGCGGCATCCGGCGGTTACTGGATCTCTACCCCGGCCAGCTATATTGTTGCCAGCCCAAGCACGCTGACCGGTTCGATTGGTATCTTCGGCGTGATCAACACGGTGGAAAATTCGCTGGATGCCATTGGCGTGCATACTGACGGCGTGGCAACCTCGCCGCTGGCGGATATCGCATCGACCAAAGCGCTGCCAGGCGAAGTTCAGCAACTGATGCAGCTAAGTATCGAAAACGGTTATAAAAACTTCCTCGGTCTGGTGGCGAAGTCACGTAACAAGACGCCTGAGGAGATTGACCAGATCGCCCAGGGGCACGTCTGGACCGGCAGCGCGGCGAAAGCCAACGGTCTGGTTGATGCTCTGGGCGACTTCGATGATGCGGTGGTCAAGGCGGCGGAGCTGGCAAAACTGAAAGATTATCAGCTGCAGTGGTCGCAGGATGAACCAACGCTGTTTGAGGCGCTGCTCAGCCAGGTGGACGTTTCTGTCCGCGCCTCGCTGCCGGCGGCTCTGAAAGTCTATCTGCCGGCGCCAATGGCCGATATTATGGCGGATATGAAAAAGCAACCGGGGTTATTCGACGATCTTAACGATCCGCAAAACCGTTACGCACTCTGCCTTACCTGCGGTGACGTGCGTTAAGTTACGCGGGCGGCGGTAATGACGCCCCCCGCCCTATTTTAGCTACTCCCACGCAGGGGCGGCATTGATGCCGCCCCTGCCTGTAATTTGTACCAACTATAATGACGACCTTTATGCAAAAAAAATCGATCTACGTTGCCTATACCGGCGGCACCATTGGTATGCAGCGTTCTGAACAGGGGTATATCCCGGTGTCCGGCCATCTGCAGACCCAGCTGGCGAAGATGCCTGAGTTTCACCGTCCCGAGATGCCGGATTTTACCATTCACGAATACGCGCCATTGATGGACTCGTCGGATATGACGCCGCAGGACTGGCAATCGATTGCGGAAGACATCGAAAAAAACTACGACAATTATGATGGCTTCGTGATCCTGCATGGCACCGACACCATGGCGTTTACCGCTTCCGCCCTCTCCTTTATGCTGGAGAACCTCGCGAAGCCGGTCATTGTCACCGGGTCACAAATTCCGCTGGCCGAACTGCGCTCCGATGGTCAGCAAAACCTGCTGAATGCGCTGTTTGTCGCCGCAAATTATCCGATCAATGAAGTGACGCTGTTTTTTAATAACACCTTGTTTCGCGGCAACCGGACCACTAAAGCCCATGCCGATGGCTTTAATGCCTTTGCTTCGCCGAACCTGGCGCCGCTACTGGAGGCGGGTATCCATATTCGCCGGCTGAACACCCCGGCAGCGCCCCAGGGCAGCGGACGGTTAATTGTCCATCCGACCTCACCGCAGCCGATCGGCGTGGTGACCATCTATCCGGGAATTTCCGCCGAAGTGGTGCGTAACTTCCTGCGTCAGCCGGTAAAAGCGCTGATCCTGCGCTCTTATGGCGTCGGCAATGCGCCGCAGAATGCTGAATTTCTCAATGAACTGAAAGACGCCGCCGCACGCGGTATCGTGGTGGTGAATCTGACGCAGTGTATGTCTGGCAAGGTGAATATGGGCGGCTATGCCACCGGTAACGCGCTGGCGCATGCCGGGGTGATTAGCGGCTTCGATCTGACGGTAGAAGCGGCGCTGACCAAACTGCATTTTCTGCTGAGCCAGAACCTCACCAGCGCTGAAGTACGCCAGCAGATGCAAAGTAATCTGCGTGGTGAATTAACCCTCTGAGATGGTGAGATGCCGATGAAACGCGCTTTATTGCTGATCGACCTGCAGAACGACTTCTGCCCCGGCGGTGCGCTGGCGGTAACCGACGGCGATGCCACTATCGCCGTGGCTAATCGGCTGGCTCAGGCGTTCCGCCAGCGTGGCGAAGCGGTAATCGCTTCTCAGGACTGGCACCCGGCGAACCATGGCAGCTTCGCCTCGGTGGCTGGCGAGCAGCCTAACACCCAGGGCAAGCTAAACGGGCTGCCGCAGATCTGGTGGCCGGATCACTGTGTCAGCCACACTGAAGGCGCTCAGTTTCATCCGCAGTTGGATCGCAGCTTAATCGATGCGGTATTTCACAAAGGCGAGGATGCGACGGTAGACAGCTACAGCGCTTTCTTCGATAACGGTCATCGCCGCAAAACGGCGCTGGATGAGTGGCTGACGCAACGCGGTATCCGTTCGCTGCTGATTATCGGGCTGGCCACCGACTACTGCGTGAAATTCAGCGTTCTCGATGCGCTGGCGCTGGGATATCAGGTTGAGGTGCTGCGCGAAGGCTGCCGCGGCGTCAATCTGCATCCTGACGACAGTGAACAGGCGTTTGCCGCGATGGCAGCGGCAGGCGCGCTGATCAACTAATCTGAGGCCCGGTAGAGCCCACGTGCCGGGATCGTCCGGCTCGTGGGATTCGCGGAGGCTTACTGCAGATTTATGCGCGTCACCTCAGCGCTAATGCCAAACTCTTCTTTCAGTTGCTCCCGGGTACGGGTGACGATCTGTCCATCCTGCCCGATGCTCATATGCTGCGGCCGGTCGTTATACTTTGCCTGCCACAACATCACCAGTTGCAGACAGTTCTCTTTCTGCTCCGCGGTCAGAGCCACGCCATCTGCCCACTTGCCGAGTTCAACCGCGGTCGCCAGCCGCTGGTAAACATCTGGCGTCATAGCCGCAATTATCTCATTAAGATCTTTTTGCATCTCATCATCAGCCTTTGGTTTGCCTGCCGTCATCGTCGGTAAAACTGAGTGAGGCAGAGTTAACACAGTAACGCTCGCCGCCCGGTTGCGGGCCATCAGGGAAAACATGCCCAAGGTGGGCATCACAGCTGCCGCAGCGAATTTCAACACGCTGCATACCATGCGAGTTATCTTCCAGGTAGCGGATTGCCTCATCGTTGTAGGGCTGATAAAAACTTGGCCAGCCGCAGCCGGAATCATACTTGGTTTCGGATAAAAAGAGTGGCGCATTGCACACCAGGCAGTGATAGATACCTTCATCTTTATTGTGCAATAATGCACCAGAAAACGGTGGTTCAGTACCGCGTTGCTGCGTCACATAGCGCTGCATTTCGGTCAGTTCTGTCGCGGGTGTTATCGGGTGTGTCGTTTCTTTAGCCATTTTGCTGGTCTCTGGCAGTGTTATTCTGAAAACTTCAGCTACTATTCTAACAAACACTTAACAAGTTCAGGTGAATTTTTCGTGCCTGAACCGGTCACAACCTCAGGCGCAGTTAAAATTGTGATTCAGGTCACCATTTACCACCCGCGCCCCTTTATATTCAGGGATCAAGCCCCATTATGTAGAACTATCTGTCGTCGCGGAGTTGGTTTGGCGTTGAATAATTCCTGGTCACTGGATTGATTTGTCGCAATAATTGACACGATTCCGCTTGACGCCTGGTATGGTTTTTGTAATTTTACAGCCAACCTTTTATTCACTAACAACGAGCTGGTGGAATATATGACTATCAAAGTAGGTATCAACGGTTTTGGCCGCATCGGTCGCATTGTTTTCCGTGCTGCTCAGGAGCGTTCTGACGTAGAAATCGTTGCAATCAACGATCTGCTGGACGCAGAGTACATGGCATACATGCTGAAATATGACTCAACTCATGGCCGCTTTAACGGCACTGTGGAAGTCAAAGACGGCCATCTGGTTGTGAACGGCAAAACCATCCGTGTTACCGCTGAACGTGATCCATCTAACCTGAAATGGGGTGAAGTGGGTGTTGACGTCGTTGCTGAAGCTACCGGTATCTTCCTGACCGACGAAACTGCTCGTAAACATATCGAAGCTGGCGCGAAGAAAGTTGTACTGACTGGCCCATCAAAAGATGACACCCCAATGTTTGTTATGGGTGTAAACCACAAGTCATACGCTGGCCAGGATATCGTTTCTAACGCATCTTGTACCACCAACTGCCTGGCACCACTGGCTAAAGTTATCAACGACAACTTCGGTATCGTTGAAGCGCTGATGACCACTGTTCACGCAACTACCGCTACGCAGAAAACTGTTGATGGCCCGTCTCACAAAGACTGGCGCGGCGGCCGCGGCGCATCTCAGAACATCATCCCTTCTTCTACCGGTGCTGCTAAAGCGGTAGGTAAAGTGATCCCTGAGCTGAACGGCAAACTGACTGGTATGGCGTTCCGCGTTCCTACCCCTAACGTTTCTGTTGTTGACCTGACTGCACGTCTGGCTAAACCAGCATCTTACAAAGAAATTTGTGCTGCGATTAAAGCTGCTGCCGAAGGCGAAATGAAAGGCGTTCTGGGTTACACCGAAGACGAAGTGGTTTCTACCGATTTCAACGGCGAAACACTGACTTCTATCTTTGATGCGAAAGCCGGTATTGCTCTGAGCGACACCTTTGTGAAACTGGTTTCATGGTACGACAACGAAACTGGCTACTCTAACAAGGTGCTGGATCTGGTTGCTCACATCGCTAAATAAGTGATGATGACAAGCTGATTATGAAGGGCGACTCAGGTCGCCCTTTTTTCTTCGTCGGAACCTGAATAAAACAGGATTCATCATGAACGAAAAACTTTTTACCCTGCCCGTGGTTAACCAGGTCACCCCTTACATCTCCCTGCGCCAGATCGATCAACTACCGGTTATTGTCATCAGCCATCCCAAAGTACGTGCCGCCGTCACTCTGCAGGGCGCACACCTTGTTGCCTGGCAACCGAGTGGCGAGAAAGCGGTGATTTGGCTGAGCGAAAAAACCCCCTTTACCGCCGGTAAGGCGATTCGTGGCGGCGTACCGATTTGCTGGCCATGGTTTGGTCCGGCCGGTGAGCCCGCACATGGTTTCGCCCGTATCCTGCCATGGACGCTGTCCGCGCACGACGAGAATGAAGATGGCGTGATGCTGACGCTGGTGCTGGAGAGTAACGAGCAGACCAAAAAACTGTGGCCGCACGATTTCACCCTGTTTGCCCGCTTCCGCTTCGGCGAACATTGTGAGATGGAACTGGAAGCTCACGGTGATTATGAAGCTACCGCAGCGCTGCACAGCTATTTTGCCGTAGAAGATATCGCAGGAGTTGAAGTCAGTGGTCTCGGTAATCACTTTATCGATAAAGTGAATAACGGCGTCACCGGCGTATCCGAAAACGGCAGGCAGACTTATCCGTCACGCGTGGATCGCATTCACACGCAACCCGAAGACTGCAGCCTGATTCATGATAAAGCCGGTAACCGGGTAATTGAGGTGTACCACCATTACCAAAGTGACGTTGTCACATGGAATCCGGGCGCAGAGTTGTCCTGCAGCCTGGCGGATATGGCGAATGACGGTTACAAAACCTTTGTCTGCGTCGAAACGGCCCACGTCAGTAAGCCGATGAAAAGCGCCGGCGAAAAACCTGCACGTCTTGGTACTACCCTGCGTTTGCGTAACAAAGCCTGATATCACGGGCGGCATGGATTAATGCCGCCCGCTCTGGTTATACGACATCAAGTGGCAATTTACCGGTTGGCGGCGGAAACTGCTGATTAATCGTCGCCAGCTCCTCACTGCTAAAACTGACGTTTAACGCCGCGGCATTTTCCTGCACATGTGCCACCGAACTCGCTTTCGGGATGGCAATCACCCCCTCCTTGCGGATCACCCAGGCCAGCAGCAGCTGGGCAATGCTAATGCCCTTTTGTTGTGCAAGTTGATTCAGGGCGCCATTGTGCAGCAAGTCGCGCCGCAAGCGGCCTGCCTGCGCCAGCGGGCAGTATGCCATCAGCGGTATCTGACGCTGCTGACACTCGGGCAACAGTGCATATTCAATGCCACGCGACGCCAGGTGATAAAGCACCTGATTGGTGGCGCAGGCGTTACCGCCAGCTTCCTGCCACAATTCATGCATATCATCGATATCAAAGTTGGAGACCCCCCACTGGCGGATCTTGCCCTGCTGTTGCAGCGTTTCCATGGCACGGATGGTCTCTTCCAGTGGCACGCTACCACGCCAGTGCAGCAGATAGAGATCAAGGTAGTCCGTTTTAAGGCGGCTAAGGCTGCGCTCACAGGCTTCAATGGCATCGACCTCACCGGCATGCCATGGATAGACCTTCGATACCAGCCACGCGCTGTCACGTCGTCCGCTGAGCGCTTCACCCACCACCTGCTCCGCGCCACCGTCCGCATACATTTCTGCGGTATCGATCAGTTTCAGACCGCACTCCAGTCCTGCCTGTAATGCGGCTATCTCTTTTTTACGCAGACTGGGATCTTCGCCCATATACCAGCTTCCCTGACCAATAGCCGGTAAAGTGATAGCCTGCGGGAAAGTGACTGTCTTACTCATGTTCGCTCCTTGCACCAAAATGGTGCCCCACGATCGAACAAGGGGCGCGTTACGCCCCTTTCTTGTGCATAGCTTTTCATCAGAAGCTATAACTCAAGCCGGTCCACACCAGTATTTGTGAATCTTTATCGACCATCGGACTGTCTTTGATTTCATCAGCCAGGCGGGTATAGCGTCCTACCACACTGGCGCGCCAGTTTGCGCTAATTTTGTAGTCAGCGCTCAGTTCCACATACGGACTCCAGCTGTCGTCCGGATGGTAGCTATCCAGACCGCTACGCGCCGATTCAGCAGCGGAGATCCCGTAGTAATAACGGTTTTGTCTGGCGCTGTTCCATAGCACGCCAAGGCCTGGCGTCAGGCTGAAATCGTCGCCAAATTTGAACGGATAGAGCCAGGTTAAATCCCAGACGATACCGTTGCTGTTATTCAGCACATCCCCCACCAGCGTGGTGCGCACAATGCCCCAGTCAGCGGTATGGCGGTATGACGCGCCAGCCATCAGCGTCATATGACGCTTATCTAACGCCCGCATGTCGCCATCATCGCTCTGGTCGGGATCGTAACTTTGCGGTGAACCGAGTACGGTGAGCGACAGCTGGTCCTGCTGGTCCTTCCACAGATAGTAACCGGCCTGCAGACTGCGGAAGTAGAAGCTCTCCCCTTCATAGTTGATGATTGGGACCGGGTAGTAGCGATCCTGACCACTTTTATATGGACTTTCGGAGTAAATAACCGAAGCGCCCACGCTCAGAGGGGCTGCATTGGTGGAAAAAGCCGCAAAACAACAAGGTAAAAGCAGGGCAAGCGCGCTAACTTTGAAATGGTTCACAATTTATTCATCCCATAAATATAACAATCAGGCTACACAGTGTAACCACTGCCCGACGTGCAGTTGAAAAATTTACATATTCGGTAGCACTTAGAATCAATTTAATGCCTTTAATCGGCGGATAGACTTTGGTTAATTAATTTACAATTTTCTCTCAGCCCGCGTCAGCTGAGGGATTTGCGTTAGATGGTTTCTAACTTTGTTATTGAAATTTCATCAAAAAGTGCAGGCAGCTGAGGAAAATTCTTAAATGCCTTCTACAGTTAAATGTAAGACGCTAATTTTGAGCGAGCAGAGTAACCATAAGCATTGTGTATCCCGATAAAAAAACATCAGGTTGGCATAAGGGTTGCTGTACTCACAATAGAGAATATCTTCCGGGAGCACCCAGATCTTTTTTTAGGCTCCTTTTACCTGTGCTAAAAACGAAAGGACGGGCATCGTTATGAATATATTCGATCACTATCGCCAGCGTTATGAAGCGTCCAAGGACGAAGAGTTCACACTGCAGGAATTTCTTGCTATCTGTAAGCAAGATCGTAGTGCATACGTCAACGCGGCAGAACGACTGTTAATGGCTATCGGAGAGCCAAAAATGGTCGATACTGCTCTGGAGCCACGCCTTTCCCGCCTGTTTTCCAATCGCGTCGTGGCACGTTATCCGGCCTTTGAAGAGTTTTATGGTATGGAGGAAGCGATTGAACAGATCGTCTCTTACCTGAAACATGCGGCGCAAGGGCTCGAGGAGAAGAAACAGATTCTGTACCTGCTGGGTCCGGTTGGTGGCGGTAAGTCATCTCTGGCCGAGCGGCTGAAATCGCTGATGCAACGTGTGCCTATTTATGTGTTGAGTGCGGATGGCGAACGTAGCCCGGTGAATGATCACCCGCTGTGTCTGTTTAATCCGCAGGAAGACGCCAATATTCTGGAAAAAGAGTACGGTGTACCACGTCGCTATCTTGGCACCATTATGTCGCCGTGGGCAGCAAAACGCCTGCATGACTTTGGTGGCGATATTACCCGCTTTAAAGTGGTGAAAGTCTGGCCGTCGATTCTGGAACAGCTGGCGATCGCCAAAACCGAACCGGGCGATGAGAATAACCAGGATATCTCGGCGCTGGTGGGTAAAGTGGACATCCGTAAACTGGAAAACCACGCGCAGAACGATCCTGATGCTTACGGTTACTCCGGCGCACTCTGCCGTGCTAACCAGGGGATTATGGAATTCGTTGAGATGTTTAAAGCACCGATTAAAGTGCTGCATCCGCTGCTGACCGCAACGCAGGAAGGGAACTATAACGGTACCGAGGGCATCTCCGCCCTGCCGTTTAACGGTATTATTCTGGCGCACTCCAACGAATCTGAGTGGGTGCAGTTCCGCAACAACAAAAACAACGAGGCGTTCCTTGACCGTGTTTACATTGTCAAAGTGCCTTATTGCCTGCGGGTTTCGGAAGAGATCAAAATCTACGAGAAACTGCTTAATCACAGTGAGCTGACCCATGCGCCATGCGCCCCTGGCACGCTGGAAACGCTGGCCCGCTTCTCTATCCTGTCGCGCCTGAAAGAGCCGGAAAACTCCAGCACTTATTCAAAAATGCGCGTTTATGATGGGGAAAGCCTGAAAGATACCGATCCAAAAGCGAAGTCCTACCAGGAGTATCGCGATTATGGCGGTGTTGATGAAGGGATGAACGGTCTGTCGACGCGTTTCGCCTTTAAGATCCTTTCACGGGTGTTTAACTTCGACCATGTGGAAGTCGCGGCCAACCCGGTACACCTGTTCTACGTGCTGGAGCAACAGATTGAGCGCGAGCAGTTCCCACAGGATCTGGCCGAGAAGTATCTGGAGCACCTGAAAGGTTATCTGATTCCGAAGTATGCCGAGTTTATCGGTAAAGAGATTCAGACCGCTTATCTGGAATCCTATTCTGAGTACGGGCAGAATATTTTTGACCGCTACGTCACCTACGCTGATTTCTGGATCCAGGATCAGGAGTACCGTGACCCGGATACCGGTCAGCTGTTTGACCGCGAATCGCTGAATGCGGAACTGGAAAAAATTGAGAAGCCTGCCGGTATCAGTAATCCGAAAGACTTCCGTAATGAGATCGTCAACTTTGTGTTGCGTGCACGCGCGCACAATAACGGACGTAACCCTAACTGGACCAGTTACGAAAAACTGCGTACGGTTATTGAGAAGAAAATGTTCTCGAACACCGAAGAGTTGCTGCCGGTGATCTCGTTTAATGCCAAGACGTCCACGGACGAACAGAAGAAACACGACGATTTTGTTGACCGCATGATGGAGAAAGGCTACACACGTAAGCAGGTACGCCTGCTGTGCGAATGGTATCTGCGAGTGCGTAAATCGTCTTAACTTGACTGTCATGTAAGCTCAGAACGCGCATGGAAGCGAAATCGGAAAGGTCGGGTTCGCCCGACCTGCTTGCAATGTTGTGTGGGGGAACTATGGCCTATTTTATCGATCGGCGACTTAACGGCAAAAACAAGAGCGCGGTTAACCGTCAGCGCTTCTTGCGCCGCTATAAGTCGCAAATCAAGCAGTCGATCTCCGAGGCCATTAACAAGCGTTCGGTTACCGACGTTGAAAGTGGTGAGTCCGTCTCAATTCCGATTGACGATATCCACGAACCGATATTCCATCAGGGGCGCGGCGGCCATCGTCATCGCGTTCATCCCGGTAACGATCACTTCGTGCAAAATGACCGTGTAGAACGACCACAAGGCGGCGGCGGCGGCGGTAGTGGCCAGGGCAACGCCAGTCAGGACGGTGATGGCCAGGACGAATTTGTCTTTCAGATCTCTAAAGATGAATACCTCGATCTGCTGTTCGAAGATCTCGCTCTGCCTAATCTGCGTAAAAACCAGCATCGCCAGCTCAATGAATTCAAAACCCATCGTGCGGGTTATACCGCCAACGGAGTACCGGCCAATATCAGCGTAGTGCGTTCGCTGCAGAACTCACTGGCGCGTCGTACTGCAATGACGGCGGGTAAACGCCGTATGGTACATGAACTTGAAGAGACGCTGGCGGCGGTGGAGAAAGCCGAGCCGGCGCAACTGCTGGAAGAGGAGCGCCTGCGCCATGAAATCGCCGAGTTGCGCGCGCGCATTGCCCGGGTGCCATTTATCGACACCTTTGATCTTCGCTACAAAAACTTTGAAAAACGTCCGGAACCTTCCAGCCAGGCAGTCATGTTCTGTCTGATGGACGTCTCCGGCTCGATGGATCAGGCGACCAAGGATATGGCCAAACGTTTTTATATTCTGCTCTATTTGTTCCTGAGCCGAACCTATAAAAATGTCGAGGTGGTTTATATTCGTCACCATACTCAGGCGAAAGAGGTTGATGAGCAGGAGTTTTTCTACTCGCAAGAGACCGGCGGCACCATTGTTTCCAGCGCGCTGAAGTTGATGGATGAGGTGGTGAGAGAACGTTATGACCCGGCCCAGTGGAATATCTACGCGGCGCAGGCGTCTGATGGCGATAACTGGGCGGATGACTCACCGTTATGTCATGAGATTCTGGCGAAAAATATTCTGCCAATGGTGCGCTACTACAGCTATATCGAGATTACCCGACGTGCTCATCAGACGTTGTGGCGCGAATACGAGCATCTGCAGGCTAATTTTGGCAACTTTGCCATTCAGCACATTCGCGAACCGGAAGATATTTACCCGGTGTTCCGCGAACTGTTTCACAAACAGGCCGAAGAGAGTTACTGATTGACCTCAACCGGTTAAATAATTATAACCAGCCGCCCGGCTGGTTTTTTATTGTTATAACCATGGTTTAATCCAACAGTTTAATCATTCAACTAACTGATAAAAAACATCTTTTCCTGAAATAAAATCCAGGATAGAGTGTTTATTCATCAGGAAGCGCAACCTGAAGAAATAATCGCAGTATTGCGACAACCCAATCGAAGAGTAAAGCAGCCGCCATTTCCCGGGGAAAGATGGCAGGTTTGGCGAAAGGATTCACGATGAAGAAGTTATACAGTTTTCATGCATATCGTTTTACAGCAGGTTCAGCTGCTAAAGTTTTACCCAACAATGATGTTAACCTACCGCACAGGAACGGCAGAGGGGGCAGCATGTTAGCAAGATTAGATCGCCTGGAATTAAAAACTGACGCCATCGAATCAAACCTTTCGCACCTCAACGAAACAGTGATTCGGCTCGATGCGAAAATTGATCTGCACACGACGAAACTGAGTGGAGCACTGGAGCGCCTGTCGGAAAAGGTGTTTTCAGCCATAGAGCATCAGTCGCAGAAACACGCTTCCGGGATAGAGCGGGTGTTTTCAGCCATAGAACATCAGTCGCAGAAACACGCTTACGATATAGAACGGGTGTATTCAGCCATAGAACATCAGTCGCAGAAACACGCTTCCGATATAGAGCGGGTGTATTCAGCCATAGAACATCAGTCGGGGAAACACGCTTCCGATATAGAACGGGTGTTTTCAGCCATAGAACATCAGTCGGGGAAACACGCTTCCGATATAGAACGGGTGTTTTCAGCCATAGAGCATCAGTCGCAGAAACACGCTTCCGATATAGAACGGGTGTTTTCAGCCATGGAACATCAGTCTGAAAAGTTCACTTCGGCACTTGAACTCCAGTCGCAAAAGTTAACCTCCGCCATTGAAAATCAGGCAATTACCTTTGATAGCAAGCTGCAGGAACAAAAAACAGCCATTATCCTGTGGATCCTCGGCGTACCCGGTCTGCTGTTTGCTGGCTATGAATTTTATCAAACGTTTAAGCCCCTTCAATAGCGACGGTTCACGGGTGAGAACGGCTTTATAAGCCAGACCCACGGTCTGGCCTGGTTACTTTTTACTCCTTTCTGTACCAATCCCGAAAATACCCGACAAAATTTATCCGTCGCAAGCCATTTGATCACCGCAGGAATCTGGTATTTTGTTCTGTGTAGCGCATTTTCCCGGTTTAAAACATCGCACTATGAATAGCTTTTGACATTTGCCGCCACGTTTTACACACTGTAAAAATACCCACTATTTCAGGAGACCCGCCCATTGGAAGCCAGCGCGATTTATAGTCTATTTATTATCGGTTCCGTGCTGGTCGCGTCGAGCATCCTGTTAAGTTCTTTTTCCTCACGCCTCGGCATCCCCATTCTGGTGATCTTTCTGGCACTCGGCATGCTGGCCGGGATTGACGGCATCGGCGGTATTGCTTTTGATAACTACCCGGCCGCCTACCTGATCTCCAACCTGGCGCTGGCGGTTATTTTGCTGGATGGCGGTATGCGTACCCAGGCCAGCTCCTTTAAAGTCGCTTTAGGGCCAGCGTTGTCGCTGGCGACAGTCGGTGTGCTGATCACCGCCGGATTAACCGGGGTGGTCGCCGCCTGGTTATTTCATCTCGATTTGATGCAGGGCTTTCTGGTAGGAGCGATTATCGGCTCTACCGACGCCGCGGCGGTGTTTTCTCTGCTGGGCGGCAAAGGGCTCAATGAGCGCGTCAGCGCAACGCTGGAGATCGAATCCGGCAGTAACGATCCGATGGCGGTGTTTCTCACCATCACCTTAATCGAAATGATTCAACTGGGGCAGACCAGCCTGAGCTGGATGTTTGTGGTACATCTGGTTCAACAGTTTGGTCTGGGAATAGTGTTAGGTCTGGGCGGCGGCTGGGCGCTACAGCAGCTGGTTAATCGAATTTCGCTGGCCAATGGTCTCTATCCATTACTGGCGGTGAGTGGCGGCATCCTGGTATTTGCCCTGACGACGGTACTGGAAGGCAGCGGTATTCTCGCGGTTTATTTGTGTGGCTTTGTACTGGGTAATCGTCCGATTCGTAACCGTCACGGTATTTTGCAGACTTTCGACGGTATGGCATGGCTTAGCCAGATTGGCATGTTCCTGGTGCTCGGTCTGCTGGTGACCCCTTCTGACCTTTGGCAGATCGCCCTGCCGGCGATGCTGCTGTCGTTGTGGCTGATTCTGGTGGCGCGTCCGCTGTCAATCCTGGTCGGACTGCTGCCATTCCGTGGCTTTAATATTCGCGAACGCTTCTTTATCAGTTGGGTCGGTTTGCGCGGCGCGGTACCGATTATTCTGGCGGTATTCCCGATGATGGCCGGGCTGGATAACGCCAGACTGTTTTTTAATATCGCCTTTTTCGTGGTGCTGGTCTCACTGATGGTACAGGGTACATCACTTGGCCTAGCCGCGCGCAAAGCGCGGGTGGTGGTGCCGCCAACCGGGGTTCCGATCAACCGGGTTGGGCTGGATATTCATCCGGAAAATCCCTGGGAACAGTTTGTCTATCAGCTGAGTGCGGACAAATGGTGTGTCGGCGCGGCACTGCGCGACCTGCAGATGCCGCGAGAGACGCTTATCGCCGCGCTATTCCGCCAGAACCAGCTGCTACACCCCACCGGCAACACCCGGCTACGTGAGGGGGATGTGCTCTGCGTAATTGGCCGCGATCGCGATCTGCCCGCGTTAGGCAAACTCTTTAGCCAGTCGCCGCCGGTTTCTCTCGATCAACGTTTCTTCGGCGACTTTATTCTTGAAGCCGATGCTCGCCTGCGCGATATTTCGCAAATCTATGGCCTCGAACTGGATCCGGAGATTGATGACCAGCAGACCCTGGGTCATCTGATTCTGGGTATGATCGGTGGCGCACCGGTGGTAGGCGATCAGGTCGAGTGGAAAGAGCTGGTATGGACCGTGGCGGAGAAAGAGGATAATCGTGTGATTAAGATCGGCGTACGTGTGCCGCAAGAGAAAGAATAATCCTGGCACCGTAGACTCGATTTTCTCACCTGAGCGACTAAGCTTACTATTCACGTCTTTCCTGATGGGAGAAGTAACATGGGTCATGTAGTCAAAATTGGTCGCTACGAGATTATTGATGCCGAGATGGATACTGAAAATCTGGATACCGTCAGTATTCCCTGTCAAACCAATCCCGGTCTCAGCTACCAACTGGATGGTTGGGACACAGAGACCAGCGTTCCTGCCTGGATTGACGGCAACCCGGTAGACCTGGATGTCGGACATTACGACAAACAACAGGACCGCTGGATCCTGAAGAAACCGGCCTGATCGCCTGCAGCCGCCCTGATAATTATTATGGCGGCTTTTTTTTGCACTAATTAATTTCCACTGGCAAAGTCAATACGCTGAATAATGTGGATAATATTAACAATCTTACTATTTATTAGATCACCGGTTATTTCTTTTAGGATTATTTCCCTATTAACTAACCCAAACGGATCCTGCATACTGTTTGCACTGTTGGCAGGAAAGTGAAAGAAATCACTGCCTTCGCAATGACCCCAACCGGTATGGCTCGCCGCAAATAACGCGCAACAGAACGAATGTTAACAATAACCTTATGGTTCCTGAAGAGTCCGCGAGTTCAGGATAGCCCTTAGTCGCAATTAAGAGAGTCGCTATTATGGATGATATGAATATCATCAACCACAGCCGTCGTCATAATGATGGCCCGCAAGGGACGTCCGGAGCCAACTACGGCTTCTCCCGGTCCTCTTCGCAATTGATGAAACGGTCCTTTGATGTGCTGATTTCGGCGTTATTACTGCTGTTCCTTGCCCCGGCACTGCTGGCGCTGGGGTGGATGGCATCGCGTGACGGTGGCAAAGCAATTTATCGCCATCAGCGTGTTGGTCAGAATGGCAAACTATTTACCTGCTTTAAATTCCGCACCATGGTGCCTGATGCGGAACAGCGCCTGAAATTACTGCTGGCAACCAGCGAGCAGCTGCGTGTGGACTGGGAACAGGATTTCCGTCTGGATAATGATCCGCGCATTACCGAAACCGGACAATTTCTGCGTAGCACCAGTCTGGATAAGCTGCCGCAGCTGTGGAATGTGCTGCGCGGCGAGATGAGTCTGGTCGGTCCGCGTCCGATCACTGCCGCTGAGCTGGAGCGCTATGCCGGCCACGCTAACTATTATCTGCTGGCGAAACCGGGTATTACCGGTCTGTGGCAGGTAAGTGGCCGTAAAGGCAATGATTATGCCACCCGTGCACATTTTGATGCACTGTACGTCAAGAACTGGAACGTGCTGGCAGACAGCCGTATTCTGTGTAAATCCGCCAGCGAACTGGTACGTGGTAAAGAATCACAGTAACGCGCCTTCTCACGCTGATGTTAATGCATGTTATGAAAATGTGCATTAACATCACCGCCTCAGCACCAATTAACAACAAATACCCCTTTTCTTTTCTGTAAGTTAACTCTACCCTGTGCGGCCTGTTGTTATCGGAAGTCGCACCCTGTTATGCAAAAATTCACCCTGCTGCTGCTGAGCCTGGTTCTGCTGGCTCCGTTGGGCATCGATCTTTATCTGCCTACCCTGCCCCAAATTGCCGATGGTCTGGCCACACCGGTCAGCAATATTCAGACCACCATCCCGCTGTTTCTGCTGGTGATGGGATTAGGTCAGATTGTCGCCGGCCCACTGGTTGATAACTTTGGCCGCAAACCGATCGCTATCATTGGTCTGCTGCTGTATCTCACCGGCAGCGTGATCGGCGCAACGGCGGTGAACTGGCCAATGTTTCTGGTTGCCCGGCTGATCCAGGGCATTGCGGTCTGCTGCACTGCCGTCGTGGCATTCAGCGGCGTACGTGACCGCCTGAATGGCGAGGACGCGGCACGCGCCTACGGTTTTCTTAACGGCGCGCTGAATATCGTACCGGCACTGGCGCCGATGCTCGGCGGATTTCTGGCGGAAGCCTTTGGCTGGCGCGCGCCTTTTTGGTTCCTTAGCAGCTATGCGCTGTTGATCGGCGTTATTGTGGTGTTTTTCCTGCCGGAGACCCGCCCGGCGGATACCCGGCCGGTAAAAGGGCTGCCGCTGCGCCAGTACTGGCAGATCCTGAAGCAGCCGCGTTTTTTGGCGTTTGCCTTTGCCAATGCCGGCGCGCTGGGGATGGTGCTGACCTATGTCTCTCTGGCGCCGCAGGTACTGATGTCCGAAGGCAAACTGAGCGCGCTGCAGTTCTCCGTTGCCTTCGGCGCCAATGGTTTCTGGATTATGCTGGTCAGCGTGCTGGTGAATAAAACCATTCGCAAAGTCGGCCGCCCGTTCTGTCTGGCGATCGGCAGTATCACCATGATTGTCGGTGCCATTCTGCTGTATGGCGGCGCCACCCTGCTGCCGGTCGCATGGCAAAGCCATTGGGCGCTGTATATGATCCCGGTCGCGATTTCAGTCGCGGGTCTGGCATTTACCGTGGGGCCGGCCACCAGCTATGCGCTGGAACCCTATCAGCAGCAGGCTGGCGTGGCATCGGCACTGGCAGGATTTATCCAGATGGCCGGGGGGTCATCCGCAGGGTTGTTAATGATGGCGTTGCCGCTAAGCGAGAAAACCGCGCTGGCATTGATGATGCTGGTGGGGGCGGTATTGGCATTCACCGCCTGGCGGTGCAGTAAATCAGTGCGCGGCCGCATCACCGCGCTCTGAATTTAACCAACGTTTACCGGTACGCGTGGGGCAAGAGCACACATCAGCTCATAGCCTACCGTACCGGCGGCACTGGCGACATCATCGATTTTCACCGTATTGCCCCACAGTTCCACTTTACTGCCGATACCCGCCTGCGGGCAGGGGGTCAGATCGACCATCAACATATCCATTGAGATCGCCCCCAGCGTTTGCGTGCGCACCCCATCCACCACCAGCGGTGTCCCGGTAGGCGCATGGCGTGGATAGCCATCAGCATAGCCGCAGGCGACCACACCGATACGTTGTTGCCCCTGCGCCTGATATCTGGCGCCATAACCGACACAATCTCCCGCCTGCAACGGCTGAATGGCAATAATCTCGCTGTTCAGGGTCATCACCGGCCGCAAACCACTGCCGGCGATATCCTGCCACTGACCGCTGGGGGATGCGCCATATAACACGATACCCGGGCGCACCCAGTCAAAGTGAGTGTGTGGATGCCACAGCGTCGCGGCGGAGTTTGCCAGTGAACGATGGCAATGAAGTCCTTCTGCCGCAAGCTCTACGCGCTGCATCGGCGCGACGATGCCCTCTGCCTTTTCCGCTTCGGCAAAATGCGCCATTAAGGTCATCTCACCCACGTTCTCCAGCGCACGTAGCTTTTGCCAGGCGCTGTGCACCTGCCCGGGCTGGAAACCGAGGCGGTTCATGCCGCTGTTCATTTTAACGTAGATATCAAGCGGAGCGGACAGCCGGGCGTTAGCAATCGCCTGAATCTGCCAGTTACTGTGGACACTGGTGGTCAGTCGGTAGCGATCGAGGATCGCCAGCTCATCGCTGTGAAAGAAACCTTCCAGCAACAGAATCGGCTTTTTCCAGCCGCGCTCACGCAGCAGAATCGCCTCTTCCAGATTCAGCAGCGCGAAACCGTCAGTCTCTGACAAACTCTGCCATACCCGTTCAATACCATGGCCGTAGGCGTTCGCCTTAACCACGGACCAGATGCGTGAATCAGGTGCAGCCTGGCGAACAATCGCCAGGTTTTGTCGCAACGCGGCAGTATCAATGGTTGCGACAATCGGACGTGACATAACCTCTCCTTGTAAAGCCTTAACGCGTGACGTCGGCACTGTGTAACGGGGTGCCGCTCGGTGCGGAAAAACCCGGCAGATAGCGCATTACCGACAGATCGTCAGCGGCAATGGCCGGGGTTTGTCCGGAAATAATATCAGAAAGTAGCTGGCCTGAACCGCATGCCATGGTCCATCCGAGTGTTCCGTGACCAGTATTAAGAAAAAGATTTCTCAGCGGCGTGCGGCCAACAATTGGCGTGCCGTCTGGTGTCATTGGGCGCAGACCGCTCCAGAAAGTCGCCTGCGCAATATCACCGCCGGTCGGATAGAGATCGCGCACCACCATTTCCAGCGTTTCGCGCCGCGCCGGCAGCAAACGATCATTAAAACCGACAATTTCCGCCATGCCACCCACACGGATACGCTTATCGAAACGGGTAATCGCCACTTTATAGGTTTCATCCAGTACCGTGGAAACCGGCGCGCCAGCTTCGTTATGAATCGGAATCGTCAGCGAGTAGCCTTTCAGCGGATAAACCGGAATATCGAGAATATTATGCAATAGCGAAGTGGAATAAGAGCCGAAAGCCACCACCCAGGCATCTGCCTTGACCACTTCTTCACCACACTTCACACCAAAAATATGATCGCCATCACGCAGAATATGATCCACGGAGGTGTTAAAGCGGAAGGTCACCCCCGCCGCGGCCGCCATTTCCGCCAGCCGCTGAGTAAATAACTGGCAGTCACCGGTTTCATCATTTGGCAGACGCAGGCCACCGGTCAGTTTGTGGCAGGTAGCCGCCAGCGCGGGTTCGACGCTGGCCAGTTCACTGGCTTCCAGCAGCTGGTAAGGCACTCCCGCCTGCTGTAATACCGCGATATCTTTTGCCGCGCTCTGATACTGCTGCTCAGTGCGAAACAGCTGCAGCGTACCGCCCTGTCGCCCTTCGTAGGCAATGCCGGTTTGCGCCCGCAACGCCTTCAGGCAGTCGCGGCTGTATTCAGCAATGCGCACCATGCGGCTTTTATTCTGTTGATAGTGGCGCATATCGCAGTTACGCAGCATCTGCCACATCCATTGCAGCTGAAAACTGCTGCCGTCAAGACGGATTGCCAACGGCGCGTGGCGCTGAAACATCCATTTAATCGCTTTTAACGGAACGCCAGGCGCCGCCCAGGGAGCGGCATAGCCTGGTGAGATCTGCCCCGCATTACCGGCACTGGTTTCCAGCGCGGGGCCCGGCTGGCGGTCAATTACCGTCACCTCATGTCCCGCTTGCGCCAGATACCAGGCGCTGGCGACGCCAACCACCCCACTTCCAAGAATGACAACGCGCATAACCACTCCACGGCAGTTAATAAAAGAACAATATACTGTTTTAACAGCTTTGCTTCGGATGATGATACTGGTGAAACCCATCAGTATCACCGCGAACTATTTCACATCTTTTTTACCTTATGGGTAAGTAAAAACAAGATGGGGGGTCCAATTTGGAATAAAATATTGCAATACAAAGGTTTTCAGCAGCAAATAATAACAAATCCGCATTATTCACAGCTTGCCAGCAGAAAAGAAACCGCTCATAAAAAAGACTTATAAACAGCATATTATGCTAATCTTTCGTTATTTATTCGCATTTTTCAATATTTGAAAATTCTTTTTTCGTGAGCGCTCTATTTTCTTCCAAAGATTTCATTTGTGTTCCTGTTTCGGATGAGTGAGAGTGAACTATCATTGAAGTATTCGCTCAGATTTTCGGGCTTTCTTTGTCGTAACTGATAACAGAGAAAACGCAGGTCACGATGAATAGATTTCAGTGCTCATCCTGGGGATGACGCTGGGAGATTCAAATAAGAGGGGTGCGCTATGACGACTATTTTTGACGATACCATCAGGCACAATAAACGACTCAGTGACGGTCCGGACTGGACCTTTGAATTGCTTGACGTCTACCTGGAAGAGATCGACCGTGTGGCAAAGCTCTACCGGCTCGACACTTACCCGCACCAGATTGAGATTATTACCTCTGAGCAGATGATGGATGCCTATTCCAGCGTCGGCATGCCGATTAACTATGCCCACTGGTCATTCGGTAAGAAATTTATCGAGACCGAACAGCGTTACAAGCATGGTCAGCAGGGGCTGGCGTATGAAATTGTCATTAACTCCAACCCCTGTATCGCCTATCTGATGGAAGAGAACACCATTACCATGCAGGCCCTGGTGATGGCCCATGCCTGCTACGGGCACAACTCCTTCTTTAAGAATAACTATCTGTTCCGCAGCTGGACCGATGCCAGCTCAATCGTCGATTATCTGCTGTTTGCCCGTACCTATATCACCAAATGTGAAGAACGTTACGGTGTGGAAGAGGTGGAGCGCCTGCTCGACTCCTGCCACGCGCTAATGAACTACGGCGTGGACCGCTATAAACGCCCGCAAAAAATCTCCCTGCAGGAAGAGAAAGCGCGGCAGAAGAGCCGTGAAGAGTATCTGCAAAGCCAGGTGAATACCCTGTGGCGTACCCTGCCGCGGCGCGAGAAAGAGGAAGTACAGGCGGAAGCCACGCGTTATCCATCCGAGCCACAGGAAAACCTGCTGTACTTTATGGAAAAAAATGCGCCGTTGCTGGAATCATGGCAGCGTGAAGTTCTGCGTATCGTGCGTAAGGTGAGCCAGTATTTCTATCCGCAGAAACAGACCCAGGTGATGAATGAAGGCTGGGCCACTTTCTGGCACTACACCATTCTTAATCACCTGTATGACGAGGGCAAAGTCTCCGAACGCTTTATGATGGAGTTTTTGCACAGCCATACTAACGTGGTCTATCAGCCACCCTATAACAGCCAGTGGTACAGCGGCATTAACCCGTACGCCCTCGGTTTCGCCATGTTCCAGGATATCAAACGTATCTGTCAGTCACCGACGGAAGAAGATCGTTACTGGTTCCCGGACATTGCCGGCAAGGACTGGCTGGAAACCCTGCATTTCGCCATGCGTGAGTTTAAGGATGAGAGTTTTATCAGCCAGTTCCTGTCACCAAAAGTGATGCGTGACTTCCGCCTGTTTACGGTTCTGGATGATGATCGCAATAACTTTCTGGAAATTGCCGCGATTCATGATGAGGCGGGTTATCGCGCCATCCGTCAGCAGCTGTCAGCGCAATATAATCTCAGTAATCTGGAACCTAATATTCAGGTGTACAGCGTCGACCTGCGTGGCGATCGCTCATTAACCCTGCGCTACGTGCCGCAGGATCGCGCGCCACTGGATAAAAGTCGGCGTGAAGTGCTGAAGCATGTGCATCGTCTGTGGGGTTTTGATATCCATCTTGAGCAGCAAAATGAGGATGGTAGTATCGAAATGCTTGACCGTGTTCCGCCGCGTCCCTCTGCCCTGTAGCCATAAAAAAGGCGGCTTATGCCGCCTTTTCTCTTTTTAGCGCCGCTGCTGATGCGCTAAATCGGCAGGCATCGCTTTCTGCATGCTATGCCAGATCTCCCCACTCTGACGACCATAATCGCGTACGCTATCGACAATCAGCTCAAACTGTTGTTTCTGGCTGATGACCATCAACTGCTGATAGAAACTCTGCGCCAGCTTACGTGCCTCGGGATTAGAGAAGTAATAACGCCCGACGCGGGTATACAGTCCTTTCAGCCCGTTCAGAATCAGACCATAAATTGGATTGCCGGAAGCAAAGGCCAGGCCACGGAAAATATTGTAATCCAGCTCGGTATAGGCTTCGGCATGGTCTTCTACATGATTAGCGGTCTCCAGCACCTCTTGTGCTTTGTCCGCATGATGACGAATGGCGCGCCGAATAAAAATCGAGGAGATGTTAGTTCGTACCGACAGCAAATTATCAATCAACTGTGGAACGCTGTCATGGTCGAGACGTGCCAGGGTTTCCAGGATATTCAGTCCGGAGGTTTCCCAGAAATTATTCACCCGGGTAGGTTTACCGTGCTGAATAGTTAACCAGCCATCACGCGCCAGACGCTGCAAAACCTCACGCAGTGTGGTACGGGTGACGCCGATCAGTTCAGAAAGCTCACGTTCTGCGGGTAAAATCGAGCCGGGCGGAAAACGACTGTTCCAGATGCTCTCAATAATATACTCTTCAGCGAAACCCGCTGGGCTCTGCGCCTTAATGACCATAGCAATTTTTCTCGTCGCTTTCATATACAGCAAAAAAATTCAGCTCATCATACCAGACGCCCCAGGCAGGACATAGCCTGTCAGACGCTGAAAAAGCGATCGCGGTGAGAAAATAACAAAATTCTCGCACGCGCCAGCACAATAATCATATTGCCTGGCTACCCGAAGCGCTTTACCCTTTGTTTTATATTCAAAATGCATAATACCAAATGAGGTCAGATATACTGATGGATATTTCTGTCACGCGCGCAATGATACGTAACTTTCTTGGTCAGTCTCCGGACTGGTATAAACTCACTCTGCTGGGATTTCTGCTACTAAATCCGCTGTTATTCTTTTTCGTCAGCCCTTTTCTGGCGGGATGGATGCTGGTGGCCGAATTTATTTTCACTCTCGGCATGGCGCTGAAATGTTACCCGCTATTACCTGGTGGGTTACTGGCACTGGAGGCTGTTGCCATCGGTATGACAACAGCTGAAAGCGTTAAAGAGGAGCTGGCAGGTAACCTTGAAGTGTTATTGCTGCTGATTTTTATGGTAGCCGGCATCTTTTTTATGAAGCAGTTATTACTGTTCGTCTTTACCAAATTGTTACTGAATATTCGCTCTAAGATTTGGTTGGGCGTTGCATTCTGTCTGGCTTCAGCATTCCTGTCAGCGTTTCTCGATGCGCTGACCGTGGTCGCGGTGGTAATCAGCGTCGCAACAGGTTTCTATGGCATCTATCATCGTGTTGTCTCAAATGGTAATGAAGAAGCCCGCCATGACGACAGCGATATTGCCGATGGCGACTCACGTCAGACCCTGGAAAAATTTCGCTCATTTCTGCGCAGTCTGATGATGCAGGCGGGTGTAGGTACCGCTCTCGGCGGCGTGATGACCATGGTGGGCGAACCGCAAAACCTGATTATCGCCAAAGCGGCCGGCTGGAATTTCACAGAATTTTTTCTGCGCATGGCGCCGGTAACGGTACCGGTACTGATTTGCGGCATTCTCACCTCGCTGCTGGTGGAACGTTTTAAAATTTTTGGCTATGGCGAACCGCTGCCGGCGCCGGTACGGGAGATCCTGCTGGACTACGATCGTCGCTCCACGGCACAGAGCAGCCGTCAGGAGCGGGTTCGGCTGTGGGTACAGGCAGTGATCGGTATCTGGCTGATTGTCGCGCTGGCGTTTCATCTGGCGGAAGTGGGCCTGATTGGCCTGTCGGTGATTATTCTTGCCACCTCACTCTGCGGCGTTACCGATGAACATGCTATCGGTAAAGCCTTTTCAGAAGCGCTGCCGTTTACCGCGCTGCTGGCGGTGTTCTTTGCGATTGTGGCGGTAATTGTCGAACAACAGCTATTCAGTCCGCTGATTAATTTCGTATTGCAGGCCGATGCCGCCTCACAGCTCAGCTGGTTCTATGTGTTTAACGGCCTGCTGTCGTCGATTTCCGATAATGTATTTGTCGGTTCGGTGTATATTAATGAAGCGAAAAATGCCTTCACCAGCGGCGCGATCGGTCTTGAGCAGTTCGAACTGCTGGCGGTGGCGACCAATACCGGCACTAACCTGCCGTCGGTGGCCACACCGAATGGCCAGGCGGCGTTCCTGTTTCTGCTGACCTCGGCGCTGGCGCCATTAATTCGCCTGTCGTATGGCCGCATGGTATGGATGGCGCTACCCTTTACTGTAGTGCTGTCGCTGGTCGGTCTGTTCTGCATTATCTACGCTCTGGAACCGATGACACACTGGTTTACCCTGCAGGGTTGGATCGCCCTGCCGCACCCCTGACAGAGATATTTGACGCTTGCTTAATTTAAGTCATTTATCTGATTAATTTTTTCGCTATCGAGGCTGGCAGCGAATCGCTTTTGGTTTACACTGCGCTATCAAGGTTTCTTGCATGGAAAGACTATGTTGCGATTTTTAAATCAATGCTCCAGAGGACGCGGTGCCTGGCTATTAATGGCCCTAATCGCTTTTGCTCTGGAAATGGTGGCACTCTACTTCCAGCATGTAATGATGCTCAAGCCTTGCGTAATGTGTATTTATGAACGTTGCGCATTATGGGGCATTGTGGCGGCAGGCATTGTCGGGGCGATTGCGCCAAAAAGTCCGTTGCGCCTGCTGGCGATCGCGGGCTGGATTTACAGTTCATGGGAAGGGGTTCGTTTAGCTTATCAGCATACGATGATCCAGCTGCACCCTAACCCTTTTGTCACCTGCGATTTCGCCGCACGTTTTCCGGACTGGTTACCGCTGGATAAATGGCTGCCATCAATGTTTGTCGCCAGTGGCGACTGCGCCGAGAAGCAGTGGTCTTTCCTGACTTTAGGTATGCCGCAATGGCTGGTAATTATCTTTGCCGCCTTTTTGCTGGTTGCGGTATTGGTTCTGATTTCCCAGCCGTTGAAACCTAAACGTCGCGATCTGTTTTCACGCTAAGCGCGAAAATAAACAACGGGCCTTCAGGCCCGTTTTTTATTGTGCCCAGCTCGGGCGATTCATGATGTGATCTTCCCAGTCCACCACTTCACTCTCGCGTACCGCGATATGCCGTACCGAAATCCGCGCCGCATGCATGGCCGCTTTTGAGCCGCTACGCAACGGATGCCATACCGGCAGTGATTTGCCTTCCGCCAGCAGGCGGTAAGCACAGCTCGGCGGTAGCCAGGAAAAGGTCGGCAAGTTATCGCGAGTCAGCTTGATGCAATCTTCTTCCAGTTCAAAGCGACGCTCATAATTACGACACTGGCAGGTTTTGATATTCAGCTGGTCGCAGGCGACATTGGTGAAATAAATTTCATCGGTATCTTCATCCTGCAACTTATTCAGACAACACTGGCCACACCCATCACACAAGGATTCCCATTCCTTATCGGTCATTTGCTCAAGCGATTTTTGCTGCCAGAAAGGAGTATCGGAGGTGTCAGTCATGGGGATATCCTGTTTATGGTCTTTATCTTTCACGCCACAGCGCCATGGGCTGCAACGCGAAAGCTAATGACTGTCGTAAATTAACCGCACCTTATAAACAGTTCGGGCTTCAGATGCAACCTTTACAGCACGCGCGTTGATACGCCGTGACCGCCCAGCGACAACTCCAGCGTATCGCCCGAGACCATCGGGCCGACGCCTTCTGGCGTACCGGTAATCACCACATCGCCAGCGCGCAGGGTAAAGTACTGACTCATATAGGCAATCAGCGGCAGAATTTTCGTGATCATATCGGCGGTGCTGCCATGCTGACGCACTTCACCGTTGACCACCAGTTTCAGTTCGGTATTTTGCGGATCGCCGGCAAACTCGCTGACCGGAATAAAACCCGACAGCGGACAGGAGTTATCAAAACCTTTTGATTTTTCCCATGGCTGCCCCGCTTTTTTCAATCCGGCCTGCAGATCGCGCAACGTCAAATCAAGGGCAATACCATAACCGGCAATCGCTTTCGCCACATGCTCTTCAGATGCCTGCTTCAGGGTCGAACCAATCAGCACCGCCAGTTCAATCTCATGGTGCACTGAGCCAAAGGCTTTCGGGATAGAGATCGGCTGGCGCAGATCGCACAGTGCGGTTTCCGGTTTAATAAACACCACCGGCTCTTGCGGTGTCGCGCTACCCATTTCTTTAATGTGCTTCGCGTAGTTACTGCCGACACAAACCACCTTGCTGACCGGAAAATCTAACAGTGCGCCCTGCCAGTTACGATGCTGATACATGCTTTTCCCCTGCTTGCTGTTGAGTGGCAACGCCAGCTTCTGCCAGCGTTTATCAGTTAATCACTTATTGCACGATAGCATCGGCCATTTTGCCAATACTAATAGCGAAATAATAAGACCGATTCCAGTGCATTATTGTGCGGAAATTGTCATAAACCATAAATGCACGCCCTTGCAGATCATCCGGTATGATGATCCAGGCGCGTGGTGTGTTATCCGGCAACGCCACACTGTTGGTGATACGCACCCCCAGTTGCTGCCATTCACCGACGCTTTTGGCCTGTGAATCTTTCAGGCCCGCCTGCTGTTTAATAAAATCAGCGGGTAACGCTACCTCGCGCCCCCAGCTGTCCCCACCGCGCCAGCCCTCTGTAGCAAGGTAATTGGCGGTGGAAGCAAACACATCATCGACATTGTTCCAGATATCGATTTTACCGTCGCCATCGGCGTCAGCGCCGTAGCGCAGGTAAGAGCTGGGCATAAACTGATTCTGGCCCATTGCGCCGGCCCAGGAACCTTTCATCTCCGCCGCGCTAATATGTCCCTGCTGAATAATCTGCAGGGCGGCAATCAGTTCTTTGGTAAAAAAGGCTTCGCGACGCCCTTCGAACGCCAGTGTCGACAGCGCCGAAATAATATCTTCCCGGCCCTGAATCTTGCCAAAATTACTCTCCATCGCCCAAAGCGCGACAATATATTGCGGCGCTACGCCATAGCGCTGGCTGACGCGATGCAACGCCGGCTGATAGCGCTGAAAGTTATCCCGCGCCTCGCTGATTTTCGTCGCCGTCAGGGTCCGCGCGAGGTAATCATCCAGCGTGACCTTTTTCTCCAGCTGGTTGCGGTCAGATGTAATCACCCGATCCACGAAATGCACCCCGGCAAACGCGCTATCGAGCGTAGCCGGATTAATCCCCTGTGCGCGGGCCTCAGCCTTTAATTGCGCGATATAAGCCGGGAACTCCGCCGGGTTGCGTCCCTGTTCAGCCAGCGTGCTGCCGCCGCTAGCGGGATTCAGAAAACGATCATTATTACTGGCGCCGTTACTGGCGGCGGCGCCGGTCACGCCCTGAGCGGCGGCGGGCATCGGAGCGGCGCTGTTTTTGCTGGCACATCCGCTGAGCAAAAGCGCGAGGGTAAGAGCACTGAGGGCTGTCTGCTTCATGCGGGCATCCTTTTAAATCAGGTTTATCCGTCGCAAATAATAATCTGCATCGCTCACAGCATGCGGCGGAGATATTTACAGATGATTCTTAATTCACTTTATTTACTATTTCCCAGATGCATTTTGAGCAGACTTTCCACCGGTGGCGGCAGCTGTAAATAATAGCCTTGTTCCTGCAAAGCGCGGGTCACTTTCGCCAGGTCGGCATTGACCAGTTTCTTACTGCCATCAAGCGGTAACAGCATCGCCAGCTGCGGTTTACCAAAACCGCGGAGCAGTTCTTCGGGCACACGCGAGAAATCGTCTTTTTTTTCTACATACAGATAAGTCTGGTCGCGTTGCGGGCTACGATAGATCACACAAAACATATTTTTTACTCGAATTAACCGGGATGGTGGCTTGCCTGAATATAACAGTAACTATAACATGCTTGCAGTACTTCGGAATAATGTCCCGCCTTGATTAAGCGATGATATATTTAGGCCTAATTTAGTCGGGTGAGACACAACAGGACTGAGTCAGGACAGATGTCGCAAACGCCAATCGAGTTAAAAGGCAGTAGTTTTACACTGTCTGTCGTTCATTTACACCATACTCAACCCGAGGTGGTTCGCCAGGCGCTTCAGGACAAAATTGACCAGGCTCCAGCCTTCCTGAAAAACGCGCCGGTGGTGCTCAATGTTGCGACGCTTTCTGGTGATGTTAACTGGAAACAGATGCAGCAGGCAGTGATCTCAACAGGTTTGCGCGTTATCGGTGTCAGCGGCTGTAAAGATGAAAACCTGAAGCGCATGATCACGCGCGCGGGTTTACCGGTACTGGCCGAAGGGAAAGAACAGAAACCGGCAGCGGAAACCGCCCCGCTGATTCAGGCGGCGCCACCGGTTGAACCTCTGGTAGCAAAAACCCGAGTGGTGAATACGCCGGTTCGCTCCGGACAGCAGATTTATGCGCGTAACGCCGACCTGATTGTCACTAACAGCGTCAGCGCCGGTGCAGAACTGGTCGCCGACGGCAACATTCACATCTACGGTATGATGCGTGGACGTGCCCTTGCCGGCGCCAGCGGTGACCGTGATTGCCAGATTTTTTGTACCAGTTTAACTGCAGAGTTGGTCTCGATTGCCGGTGAATACTGGATTATGGACCAAATCCCTGCTGAATTTTTTGGAAAAGCCGCGCGTCTCTGTCTGAAAGATGGCGCGCTGACCATACAGACACTGAATTAGGCCTGTTTTTACCGCGTCGTGACGCTCGACGAGTAAAAAGCCTGTTGGAATAGACTCAGCCCCTTTGTTAAGGAATTAATCAATATGGCACGCATTATTGTAGTTACATCGGGTAAAGGGGGCGTTGGTAAGACCACGTCAAGCGCGGCCATCGCTACTGGTCTGGCGCAGAAGGGCAAAAAAACCGTCGTGATCGATTTTGATATCGGTCTGCGTAACCTTGACCTGATTATGGGTTGTGAACGCCGTGTGGTGTATGACTTTGTTAATGTGATTCAGGGCGATGCCACACTGAACCAGGCGCTGATTAAAGATAAACGCACTGAAAATCTGTTTATCCTGCCTGCTTCGCAGACCCGCGATAAAGACGCGCTGACGCGCGACGGCGTGGAGAAAGTGCTGAACGACCTCGGCACCATGGAGTTTGACTTTATTGTCTGTGACTCTCCGGCAGGTATCGAAACCGGTGCGTTAATGGCGCTCTATTTCGCCGATGAAGCTATTATTACCACTAACCCGGAAGTCTCTTCGGTGCGTGACTCCGACCGTATTCTTGGCATTATCGCCTCGAAATCGCGTCGTGCCGAAAATGGTCAGGATCCGATCAAAGAGCATCTGTTGTTAACCCGCTACAACCCGGGCCGCGTTAATCGTGGCGATATGCTGAGCATGGAAGATGTGCTGGAAATTCTGCGCATTCCTCTGGCTGGCGTTATTCCGGAAGATCAGTCTGTGCTGCGTGCGTCCAACCAGGGCGAACCGGTGATTCTTGATGGCGAGTCCGATGCGGGCAAAGCCTATGCCGATACCGTGGATCGATTACTCGGCGAAGAACGTCCCTTCCGCTTCATTGAAGAAGAGAAGAAGGGTTTCCTGAAACGCCTGTTCGGGGGATAAACCATGGCCTTACTCGATTTCTTTTTATCCCGTAAAAAGGGCACTGCAAACATAGCCAAGGAACGACTGCAAATCATCGTGGCGGAACGTAGAAGGGGTGATAGCGAGCCCCACTATCTTCCCCAGTTGAAGCGCGACATACTGGAAGTGATTTGCAAATACGTGAAGATTGATCCAGAAATGGTTACCGTACAACTGGATCATAAAGGGGATGATATTTCGATTCTGGAGCTGAACGTGACGCTACCGGAAGTGGAAGAAACGACGAAATGATCTTTCATTACTCTTAAATTTCCCCTGCAATATTGCAGGGGAAAGCGTTTATCACGTCTTAATACTCCGCCAGCAGCTGTTTAATGCCCTGTTCCATCAGTTCACCACGCCAGCCCGCCAGCAGTTCCGGCAAGCGCTCACGCGGTTTGATACGCCAGTGCCAGCTTAATAACTGGTTAATCTGCCGACGTGAAGCCAGCAGCTCCTGACTCAGGCCAGAGCTTTCACTCACCTCTTGCACCAGCGCTTTCAGCGCTTTAAATGCCCGCTTATAATCCGGCTGATCGATAATATTATTCAGCGGTTCAGGCAGCGCGTCTTCCGGCAATGCGTTGGCTTGCTCCACAAAGCCAACCAGGGTTTTGCCATGGAAGCGGATTTCATGACCATTTAAGCCCAGATGATCCAGCTCACCCAGCGAACCCGGCATAAAACGCGCCACTTTCCACAGATTCTCTTCACGGACCACAAAGTTTACCGCCATATCTTTTTCCCGCGCCAGATCCAGACGCCATGCGGCCATCAGCCGCAATGCCGCCAGCTGACGCGGGCGCAGCTGCCACGCATTGCTGATTTCACGCCAGGCATCTTCCGGCAGCAGAATATCGCTACGCCGCTGGCACAGTAGCTGACACTCGCTAAGCGCGGCGGCCATTTGTCCGGCAGCTTCGGTTTCTGCCACCAGCTGATGGGCGATGGGCAGCAACCAGAACACATCGGCGGCGGCGTATTCGCACTGACGTTCGGTTAACGGGCGCGCCATCCAGTCGGTACGGGATTCGCTCTTATCCAGCGCGATGCCGGTAAAGGATTCGACAATGGTGGCAAAACCACAGGAGAGCGGTCGGCCGCTGAAAGCCGCGAGGATTTGCGTATCAATCATCGGGTCTGGCATCACGCCGAATTCATTGATAAAAACTTCCAGATCTTCACTGCCGGCATGCAAAAACTTGATCACCTGCTGGTCACTGAGTAACGCTTCAAACGGCGCCCAGTCGCTGATGGCCAGCGGATCGATTAATGATACGCGTTCACCATCATACAGCTGGATCAGACCTAAACGCGGATAGTAGGTGCGCGTGCGGACAAACTCGGTATCCAGCGCCAGGGCAGAAAACTGGCGCGCCGCCTGACAAACCTCGGCCAGCGCGTCATCGGAGGTGATTAATGTGTAATTCAAATTGTTTATCTCTCGCCGCCTGCAGACTGAAAACAGGCAGTGTTCAGGTGTTGATAGCAATAAAAACGCCGGAGGTTCCGGCGTTATATAATCTTAGTGCAGTGTCAATGCCGCTGGACTATGCGCCGTTTTTCGCCGCCCTGATCGCTTCGTCACGCAGTTCACGCCGCAGGATTTTACCCACATTGCTCTTCGGTAACTCGTCACGGAACTCAACAATTTTAGGCACTTTATAGCCAGTTAACAGGCGACGGCAGTGCTCGATCAGCTCATCTTTGGTTAGTGAGTCATCCTTTTTCACCACGCAGACTTTTACCGCTTCACCAGAAAGATCGCTCGGCACCCCGATAGCGGCCACTTCACGCACTTTGGCATGCTGCATCAGCACATCTTCGATCTCATTTGGATAGACATTGAAACCGGAAACCAGAATCATATCCTTTTTACGATCGACAATCCGCAGAAAGCCTTCATGATCAACGGTAACAATATCGCCGCTGCGAAGCCATCCATTTTTTAATACTTCATCGGTGGCCGCGGGATGCTGCCAGTAACCCAGCATCACCTGCGGTCCTTTGATGCACAGCTCGCCAGGCTCGCCGTCAGCCACTTCATCGCCGGCGTCATCAATCAGTTTGATATCGGTGGACGGCACCGGCAGGCCAATGCTGCCATTATGACAGGTGATATCGTACGGGTTGACCGACACCAGCGGCGAGCATTCGGTCAGCCCGTAACCCTCCAGCAGGTAGTGCCCGGTCAGCTTCTCCCAACGCTCCGCCACCGCTTTTTGCACCGACATGCCGCCGCCGGCAGAGAGGCGCAGTGATGAGAAATCCAGCCGGTTAAACTCTTTATCGTTCAGCAAGGCGTTAAACAGCGTATTGACCCCGGTGATAGCGGTAAACGGATATCTGGCCAGCTCTTTAACCAGCCCCGGAATATCGCGCGGATTGGTGATCAGCAAATTGCGCCCGCCCAATTCGACAAACAGCAGACAGTTAACCGTCAGGGCAAAGATATGATACAGCGGCAGCGCGGTCACTACCGTTTCATTGCCATCCTGCAGTAGGGAACCATAGGTGGCTTTCGTCTGCTCGAGATTCGCCTGCATATTGCGGTGGGTCAGCATCGCCCCTTTCGCCACCCCGGTGGTGCCTCCGGTATATTGCAGGAAAGCCAGATCGTCATTGATCACCTCAGGTTTGACATATTGCAGGCGATAACCCTGATGCATGGCGCTGCGGAAAGAGATGGCATGCGGCAGGTTATATTTTGGCACCAGCCGTTTGATATATTTCACCACAAAATTGACCAGCGTGGCTTTGGCAGGCGACAGCTGATCGCCGAGCCGCGTCAGAATCACATGCTTAACCTCCGTCTTCGCAACCACTTTTTCCAGCGTATGGGCAAAGTTGGATACCAGTACGATGGCGCTGGCCCCGCTATCATTCAGCTGATGTTCCAGTTCGCGCGGGGTATACAGCGGATTAACGTTAACCACAATCATCCCGGCGCGCAGTACGCCAAACAGGGCAATCGGGTATTGCAACAGATTGGGCATCATCAGCGCCACCCGGTCGCCTTTCTTCAGTCCCAGCCCTTCCTGCAGATAAGCGGCGAAAGCGCGGCTGCGCTCCTCCAGCTTACGGAAGGTCATCACCTGCCCCATATTGATAAATGCGGGCTGATCGGCATAGCGTTTTGCCGCCTGTTCAAACAGGTCGACTAAAGAAGTGTAGCGATCTGCATCTATTTCAGCCGGGACATCGGCCGGATAACGGTTAAGCCAAACCTTTTTCAAGGATTCACCTCGGAAATTATACTTTATGGTCATCGCCGCCTCACCCGCTACGCTCTGTTAACAATATTTTAACTCAGCGTACCAGTTTGCAGATCACTCTGTTATGAGGTTGCGAAGTGCATCACTAAATTTCTCAATCCACAGAGAAATTAAATAAAACGGCCCGGTCGCAGAGTATCGCGACCGGGCCGCTAAAAAGGGTTAGTACCGGATTACTGCCGCTGCCAGTTACTCCGTCAGAATGGTTTGCACCTGACCGGGGCTGTTGTTATAGCCCCCCCATGGTCCGGGACCCCAGTAACCTCCGTGCCTGCCGCGCGGCGGACCATACCAGATCCACGGATCGATCGGCTGTGGCGGCATCACCACCTGCTGCGTCAGATGCCAGCGCTGATAGCCGGTAACGCTGACCACCACGAAGTTGTAAGCGGCCTGGCCAATCTCACCCTTCTCGCTGCCTTTAATCGGCCCGACCACAGTCACCATCTGGTTATGCAGATCCACCGGATCAACAAAGCCGTTGATATCCGCAAAAATACGCCCGACGGAAGCGGCGCCGAGAATCGGTCGCGCGCTGTCATCCAGCGGCTGCGTGGCGATTTCGAGCCGGGTACGACCGGTGAGGTTAGTGACCTTCACCACCTTACCGCCAAAACGTGACTCCTGACCGACATATAACTGCGGCGCATTCATGACGCGCAGTAAATCCTGTTGGGGGACTGGCGAGGTTCCTTTCACCGAATCGGGGATGGAAACGCAGCCGGAAAGAAAAACAGTCGCCAGCAACCACAGACTGGCCGGGCCAATAAAACGTTTACGCATAGTTAACTCTCCCTGGTACTGTTTTTTAGACTCTCAGGCGGCAAATAAGTTGCCGCTTACTGGCGTCCGGGTAATTTTTTCCATGTCACTTCATTACGCAGATAGGTCGGCTCAGCATGCTCTGGCGCAACGCTTTTCCCCGCCGCCAGCGCCAGGACCGCCAGCGGCAACATATCCTCTGCCGCCGGCAACGTCACGCTGGTATGCACTAAGCTTAGCGGACTTTGCGCCGCCAGATCGGGCCAGGCTTGCCAGCCGGTGCCGACGGTGGCCCATTCCCCCTCCAGCTGCGCCATCCGCGCCATTGCCGCTTCCGGTTTCAGTACCGCTTCGCTGCTTTCGCCCAGCCAGTTGCCCTGCTCATCGCGCTGGTACTCAGCCCAGTAGACTTCGCCCATGCGCGCATCAATGGCGGCCAGCACCCGGGTGGCGCCACACCGACGCCAGGCGCCCTGCGCCATAGTCGCCAGCGTCGACACGCCAATCAGCGGCAGGCTGGCGCCCAGCGCCAGCCCCTGGGCGATACCAATGCTAATACGCACGCCGGTAAAGCTGCCGGGGCCGCGGCCGTACGCCAGCGCATCCAACCCGGTTAATGCCAGCTGATTAGCCGCCAGCACCTGCTGCACCATTGGCAGAATACGCTGCGTATGCTCACGCGGACAGAGTTCAAACAGGGAATCAATAGTGTCTTCATTTAACAGCGCAACTGAACAGGCCTCCGTGGCCGTATCAATGGCTAAAATTCGCGTGGACATAGCAACCTCAGGCGGGATCAACATTTTTTTCGGCGGCATCTTAGCATAAGGCAGCAGCAATTACTGCGCTGATGCCGCAGTAAGAAAATCAACGGCGCGCTGCAGATCGCGGGTACGGGGTGTCGGCGGCAGGCTGTTAAGGAATACCGCACCATAGGGCCGCATCACCAGCCGGTTATCGCAAATCACCAGAACTCCCCGGTCATCCACGTCGCGAATTAAGCGCCCCACCCCCTGTTTCAGGGTAATCACCGCATCGGGTAACTGAACATCATCGAAAGGTTCACCGCCGCGCAGCCTGCAATCTTCCATACGTGCTTTCAGTAACGGGTCATCCGGCGAAGTAAACGGCAGTTTATCGATGATCACCAGCGACAGCGCGTCGCCGCGCACATCCACCCCTTCCCAGAAACTGCTGGTCGCCACCAGCAAGGCATTACCGGCCGCGACAAACTGCTTCAGCAATTGCCCTTTACTGGTTTCTCCCTGTAGTAATACCGGCAGTTTCAGCGAGGCACGGAACTCTGCAGCCAAATCGCGCATCATCTGATGCGAAGTACACAGGAAGAAGCAACGGCCATTATTGGCTTCAATCAGCGGCAGCAGCATCCGTGCCAGCTGGCGCGCGCCGCCGGGTTGATTCGGCGACGGCAGATTGCGCGGCACACACAGCAATGCCTGGCTGGCATAGTCAAACGGGCTATTCAGGATCAGCGACTCCGCCGTGCTGACGCCCAGCCGCTCAACAAAATGGCTCATCTGTTCATTGACCGACAGTGTGGCCGAAGTAAAAATCCACGCCGCCGGGCGCTCATCCATCACTTCCCGAAACCGTTCAGAAACCGACAGCGGCGTCAGCGCCAGTACAAAGTGGCGCGAGTTACATTCATACCAGTAGCTAAAACCAGGCTGACTGGTATCTTTTAAGCGCTTCAGCCGATTGCGGTACAGTGCCGCACGTTCAAATGCCGCATCCAGCAACGCTGAACGACCCAGCGACATTTTCGCCACGTCATAACACAGCTCCAGTGCATCATCGAGCAGCGTCAGCGCACGCTGGATGGCAGGGTCGGTCAGGATTTCACGCAGATTGCCGCGATAGCCGGGATCGCCGAGTGCCAGACGAAAATCCTGTGCGCATTGCGCCAGGCGGTCAGCTGATTTCTGTAGCTGCTGAGCATCGCGGACTTCGGTGCGGTAGGCGATGATAATATCTTTCGCCAGATCGATTAACTGACGGCTGGAGAGTTGCTGGCCAAAGTACTGGCTGGCAATATCAGGCACCTGATGGGCTTCATCGAAAATCATCACATCCGCTTCCGGGATCAACTCAGCGAAGCCGCTCTCTTTGACCACCATATCAGCGAGAAACAGATGATGGTTCACCACCACCACATCCGCATCCATGGCGCGGCGGCGCGCTTTCACCACAAAACAATCTTTGTATTGCGGGCAGTCGCTGCCAAGGCAATTATCATTGGTGCTGGTCACCAGCGGCCAGATGGTGCTGTCTTCCGCCACGCCGCCGCAGGTGCTGATATCGCCATCAACGGTTTCGTTCGACCAGCCACGCAGGTGGATCAGATCGCTCATCGCCTGCACCGCCAGTTCGCCGCCGGCCATCGACTGCTGTTCCAGACGCTCCAGACACAGGTAGTTGGCGCGCCCTTTCAGCAGCGCCAGCTGACCTTTAAACTTTAGCGCGCGCGCCACGGTAGGCAAATCACGGCTGTACAGCTGATCCTGCAGGGCTTTCGAACCGGTAGAAATGATCACTTTCTTGCCGGAGCGGAGCGCCGGCGCTAAATAGGCGTAAGTTTTGCCGGTTCCGGTACCCGCTTCGACCACCAGTTCACTGCGGTTGCCGATCGCTTTACTGACCGCCTCCGCCATTTGCCGTTGTGCTTCACGTGGTTTAAACCCCGGAATTTCCCGCGCCAGTGCGCCTTCTGCTGCAAAATCGTCTGCCACATACCCTCACTGCCTGAGAAAAAACACTGTAATTATGTCAGTATTCTGCCGCGCCCTCCACAACAGATGACAGCGGGATAATTTCTGTGTCAGGCTAACCGCCGAAATCGATCACAGAAGGAAAACCTGATGAGCATTACCCGTATTGATCCGGAACACCGTATGTCAGAAGCGGTGATCCATAACCAGACGGTCTATTACACCAGCGTACCGGAGAATCTGGATGAGGATGCTGAAGCACAAACCGCGAATGCGCTGGCGGTGATCGATCGCCTGCTGACGCGTGTCGGATCCGACAAAAGCCGTATTCTGGATGCCACCCTGTTTCTGGTGAACCCCGAGGACTTTCCGGCGATGAACCGCGCGTGGGACGCCTGGGTGTCACCGGGCAATGCACCGGTGCGTTGCACCGTGCAGGCGAATCTGATGAATGCGAAGTACAAGGTTGAAATCAAGATTATCGCCGCGCTCTGATCGGATGCGGCGCGTTACTCTTCTTCGTCATCATCTTCATCGTCGTAACGCGCCGTATTCATCTCTTCGTCTTCATCTTCGTCGTCTTCATCGTCGTAACGCGCCGTATTCATCTCTTCATCTTCATCTTCGTCATCTTCATCGTCGTAACGCGCCGTATTCATCTCTTCGTCTTCATCTTCGTCATCTTCATCTTCAAAGCGCGCCGTGACCATCTCACCAGTATGGCTTTCGCGGATCTCGCGGGCCACAAGGGTAATCGCCTCGCCGCTGCTCATGCCGCTGGCCATCAATTCCTGAATTCGCTCCACAGCCTCTTCCTGCTGGGCATGCGATAGTGCCGGTAGACCTGTAATCATGGTGACTCCTTACAATTAATGTGAAAATTATTTCACGACTAACTAAGAGATGCCAGCAAGGCAAAAATATGCCAGGCTTGCATCTTTATGTTGTGATGACCTGCTGAACACCATGCCGCCTGTTTACCATCCTTTAGCGTATACGCCTGACGCCCTGCATAACCTGTTTGCACGCGTTGCCCATTTACCCTGGGCGATGCTGCTCAGTTCCGGCTTTGCCGAACATGACGATAATCGTTTCGATATCATGGTCGCCGATCCCTGCGCCACGTTGCAAACCACAGGCGCCACTACCCGCTGGCGACAGGGCGAGGTGATTAGCGAATCTGATGCCGATCCGCTCGGGCTGCTGCAACAGGCGCTGGAACAGTTAAATCTGTCAGCCACGCAGCATCCTGACTTCCCTTTCCAGGGCGGTGCATTAGGTTTGTTTGGCTATGATCTTGGCCGGCGCTTTGAAACGTTACCTGAGACTGCGGTCGCCGATCTGACGACGCCGGATATGGCCGTCGGCCTGTATGACTGGGCAGTGATTGCCGATCATCAGCGCCAGACGCTAACGCTGGTGACGCATCAGGCGGGTAATGCGCGCCATGACTGGCTGATGGCGTTGCCTGCACAGACGCAGCCGGAAAGTTTTCGCCTTACCAGCGCATGGCAGTCCAATATGACGCCAGAACAGTATGGTGAGAAGTTCAACAGCATACAGCACTATCTGCAGGCGGGCGATTGTTATCAGGTAAATCTCGCCCAGCGCTTTACCGCCAGCTACCAGGGAGATGAATGGCAGGCATTTACGCTGCTCAATCAGCAGAACCGCGCACCGTTCAGTGCTTTTCTGCGTCTGGAACAGAGCGCCATTCTCAGCCTGTCGCCTGAGCGCTTCCTTGAACTGCAACAGGGGGAGATTGAGACGCGGCCGATTAAAGGAACCCTGCCGCGTCTGGCTGATGCCGCAGCCGACCGGTTGCAGGCAGAGAGGCTGGCCAGTTCGGCAAAAGATCGCGCGGAAAATCTGATGATCGTTGATCTGCTACGCAATGATATCGGTCGGGTGGCCCAGCCCGGCACGGTGAAAGTACCGGAACTGTTTGTGGTTGAGCCCTTCCCGGCAGTACATCATCTGGTTAGCACCATTCGCGCCAGTTTAAAACCCGGGCTGAATGCCAGCGACCTGCTGCGCGCCTGTTTCCCGGGCGGTTCGATTACCGGGGCGCCGAAAGTACGGGCGATGGAAATTATTGAAGAACTGGAGCCTCAGCGCCGTAACGCCTGGTGCGGCAGTATTGGCTATCTCAGCGTTTGTGGCCGTATGGATACCAGTATTACCATCCGTACCCTGATTGCCGAACAGGGCCAGCTGTTCTGCTGCGCCGGCGGCGGTATTGTTGCCGATAGCCAGCAGCAGGCGGAATATCAGGAAACCTTTGACAAGCTGAACCGCATTTTGCCCTGTCTGCAGGATCCCCGTGATGACCGCTAATTCACTGACGCTGGCACAGTTCCTGGCGCGCTTTACGCTACAGCCGCCAGCCGCCAGCGCTATCACACTGCCGCGGCGACAGGCAGCGGTGCTGGTGCCGATTGTCGCACGCCCGCAGCCGACGCTGCTACTGACCAAACGCGCCAGCTCACTGCGCAAGCATGCCGGCCAGGTGGCTTTCCCCGGCGGGATGATGGACAGCAGCGATAATTCGCTGATTATTACCGCCCTGCGCGAGGCGCAAGAAGAGGTCGCCATTCCACCGGCGCTGGTCAGAGTGATTGGCACCCTGCCCGCCGTCACCAGCAGCACCGGGTTTCAGGTGACGCCGGTAGTGGGCATTATCCCCGACAGCATTATTTATCATGCTAATGAAGCTGAGGTCGCCGCAGTATTTGAGATGCCGCTGCAGGAAGCCCTGCGTCTCGGACGTTACAGCGCGCTGGACATTCATCGTCACGGTGTCCATCACCGGGTGTGGTTATCCTGGTTTGAGGATTACTTTGTCTGGGGCATGACCGCCGGCATCATCCGGCAGTTGAGTCTGCAAACCGCCGGCGACTAGCGGTCTAAATTCCGCGCCTGCTAAAATCGCTCATTTATTACTCTTTACATTATTTTTCACTGCCAATTGCCTGACAGGCGATCCAAATCACTTCCTTATTTGTCATTTTGATATATATTTCTCGCGCCTGAAAAGTCGGTTATCCTGTGCCGGCCGCCAGCGTGGCGGGCAAGTGTGATACTTGCCTTTGGGATAAATTTTTTTCATGCGATTAGCCTCTTTTTTTCCCGCATGATGAACATACTTAGCTCTGCTCACCCGAGAACAGCAGCAGAGAGACAATATTAAGGAGCCTGTAACGTGATTAGCGTTTTCGACATGTTTAAGATCGGCATTGGACCTTCCAGTTCGCATACTGTTGGCCCGATGAAAGCCGGCAAACAGTTTGTCGATGATCTGGTAGCCAATGGCCTGCTCACCTCCGTGACCCGTGTGGCGGTGGACGTTTACGGATCGCTGTCGCTGACGGGTAAAGGCCACCACACCGATATCGCCATTATTATGGGGCTGTCGGGCGCCGCGCCGGACAGCGTTGACATCGACGGCATCGCGGGTTTTATTCGCGATGTCGAGCAGCGCCAGCGCCTGTTGCTGGCCGGTGGTCGCCATGAGGTCGACTTCCCACGTGAGGGCGGCATGGTCTTTCGCAGCGATAATCTGTCACTGCATGAAAACGGAATGCGTATCCATGCCTTTGCCGCTGACCAGCTGATCTACAGCAAAACCTACTACTCCATCGGCGGCGGATTTATCGTCGAGGAAGAGCATTTTGGTCAGTCGACGCTGGATGAAGTCAGCGTGCCTTACCCATTCAACTCCGCTAAAGCGATGCTGGCGCACTGCCGGGAAACTGGCCTGTCGCTCTCCGGCATGGTGATGAAAAACGAACTGGCCGTGCACAGCCGTCAGGAGATCGAGCACTATTTCACCGCTATCTGGCAGACCATGCGCGAATGTATCGACCGTGGCCTCAATACCGAAGGCGTGCTGCCGGGTCCCCTGCGCGTGCCGCGTCGAGCCTCAGCGTTGCGCCGTCTGCTGGTGTCATCCGATAAACTCTCCAGCGATCCGATGAATGTGATTGACTGGATTAATATGTTTGCGCTGGCGGTAAATGAAGAGAATGCGGCGGGTGGTCGGGTGGTAACCGCGCCCACCAACGGCGCCTGCGGTATCGTACCGGCGGTGCTGGCCTACTATGATCACTTTATTGAGCCGGTGAGCCCGGATATTTTTATCCGCTATTTCCTCGCCTGCGGCGCGATTGGCGTGCTGTACAAGATGAATGCCTCCATTTCCGGCGCGGAAGTCGGCTGTCAGGGAGAAGTTGGCGTCGCCTGCTCAATGGCGGCGGCAGGCCTGGCAGAATTACTCGGCGCCAGTCCGGAGCAGGTCTGTATCGCCGCGGAAATTGGCATGGAACACAACCTTGGTCTTACCTGCGACCCGGTCGCCGGCCAGGTACAGGTTCCCTGCATCGAACGTAACGCCATTGCCGCAGTAAAAGCGATTAACTCGGCACGTATGGCCATGCGTCGCACCAGTGAACCACGTGTTTCACTGGATAAAGTCATCGAAACCATGTACGAAACCGGCAAGGATATGAACGCCAAATACCGTGAAACCTCGCGGGGTGGACTGGCGATAAAAGTGCAGTGTGATTAATTCCTCAGCAGTTACTTCTATAGAATAAAAATAGTTCCTTACCGGACTATCACCCGCCTTCGGAAACCGATACAGTGGATTCGCGCGGCCTTTTACCGGCCGCGCTGCCATATCTTACAGCCGGCGCCTTTTTGTTTATTAGTACTAAACTTAGCTTTCTCCTTGTCGATAACAGATATTCGGAATCTCATTGTGCGCTTTTTTTAAGGATGGTTACTGATGCAAGTGTCCCAGCAAATTGTTGGACAGTTTCGTCGTAAGCGATTGCTGATTGCTTCGATCGTCGCCGCGTTAGTGCTCATTCTTACCCTGACCTTTCGTTTTTTTGAAGAGAAAGGCCGTATTGAGCAGCAATCACATCGTTTTGCTAATAATGCAATACAACGATTTGACCGCATGTTTTCGCCCCTGGATGTATCAGCTAATAATATGCTGGCGCTGGTTGGCCTGAGCTGCGCAGCCGTGCGTTTTCCGCTGGTGGAGAAAATGGCTACCCTGCAAACAGTCCGTGCAATGCTGCTGGTCGAGAACGACATGGTCTACTGCTCAAGTATTCATGGCGATCGGGCAATTAGCTTCAGCGATAGCTGGCCGGATCTGGCGGTCAATAATCAGCGCATGTTACTGACAACCGATAATTTCCTGTTGAAAGGATCGCCGGTCTTACTACTCTGGACGCCAAAGTCGCTGAATAACCGCTCAGGTATTGTGCAAATCATTAATATCGAGCTGATGAGCAGTTATCTGCTGGAACCGACCCTGCCATGGGTTGAACGTGCGGTGTTCAATGTCGCGGGTAAAAGTCTGGAATACGGCAACCCGATGATTGAACCGGCAATACCTTCTGAAGATGAAGTGAGCTATGAAGAGTCATCGCTGCGTTATCCTTTTTCTATCACGCTGTTTGGTCCGTCGCCGACGCGGCTGGCGCTAATGACCGTGCCGTCTCAGCTACCGCTGGCGCTGCTGCTGAGCCTGCTGATGGGTTATATCATCTGGCTGGCGACCGCCAACCGCATGAGTATCGCCTGGCAGATTAGCTACGGCTTATCGGCGCAGGAGTTTATGGTCTACTGTCAGCCGCTGATCAATGCCCGCACCGGCGACTGTGACGGTATAGAGCTGCTGTTACGCTGGCATAATCCGCGTCAGGGCTGGGTGCCGCCGGATGTGTTTATTCCGATGGCTGAGCGGCAAAACCTAATCGCGCCTTTGACGCGATTTGTCATTAATGAAGTGGTCAGCCAGCTGCCTTCGCTCCCTGACTGCCCGACGTTTCATATCGCAATAAACGTTGCCGCCAGTCATTTCCGCGATCGGGCGATTATTGACGACCTGCAGCGTCTGTGGTGGCCGGCCAATCCACGTCCGCAGCTGGTGGTCGAGTTAACCGAGCGTGATGCCCTGCCGGTGGTTGATCAGCGAGTAGTATCACATCTGCATAAGATTGGCGTAAAACTGGCGATTGATGACTTTGGCACCGGCCACAGTTCCCTGGCCTATCTGAAAACCCTGCGTCCGGACGTGCTGAAAATTGATAAGATTTTTACTGCGGCGATTGGCACCGATGCAATTAACGCCACGGTGACGGATATGGTGATTTCACTGGCGCAGCGGCTGAATATCAGTCTGGTGGCCGAAGGTGTGGAGACCGCAGAGCAGGCGGCCTATCTGCGCGAGCGCGGGGTGGATACGCTGCAAGGTTATTACTACGCCCGCCCGATGCCGATTGCAGACTTCCCGGCATGGTTAAATAAGCATCAGGCAGCGTTAGTTGCCTGATGCAGGGACCGCATTACTGTTTCAGATAACCCACGGTACAGGCGGCATTTATGCCGCCCTGCTACTCAGGCGTCCTCTTCATCCCTTTCATTACGTTCTTTTGTCACGCGAACCAGGTCAACCCGGTAGTCCGTCGCTTCAATAATCTGGAAACGTAACGGCAACAGCTCGATCACCTCACCTGGCACCGGCAGCTGCCCTTTCTGGGCAATCAGCAAACCAGCCAGCGATGCGTGGTCATCCTCGGCCTTCACCAAATCCTGGGTATCCAGCAACTGCTGCAGCGAGTGCAGATCGGTACCGCCTTTAACCAGCCAGCCATCACCATCAGCGATAATATCCGGGGTTTCATCCTCATCCGGGAATTCTCCGGCAATCGCTTCCAGCACGTCCAGCGGCGTGATCAGCCCCTGCACCACGCCAAACTCGCTGGTGACCACCACAAAGCTGCCCTTGGCGCGACGCAGCACGCCGAGTAAATTAATCGGGTCCAGCGTCTCCGGCACGATAATCGGCGGCATCGCTGCGGCAAAGGTCGCCACATCAATGCCATGATCCAGCGCCACCAGCAACTCTTTGGCACGCACGACGCCGATAATTTCATCCAGCTCTCCACGACACACCGGGAACAGGCTGTGCGGCGTATCCAGCAGTTGAATACGGACCTCATCCAGCGGACGTTCCGCATCAACCCACGAGATCTCGCCGCGCGGCGTCATTATGCTGCGTACCGAACGCGAAGCCAGCGTCAGGACACCATTAATCATATAGCGTTCTTCGTCTTTAAAGGCTTCCTGCGGCATCACCGATGCCACTTCGCCACTGTTTTCGCTGCTGGTCTGCTGCGAGCCGCGACGTCCGCCCATCAGTCGTAAAATCGCTTCAGCGGTACGTTCACGCATCGGACGATGGGACTGATGGCGAATAAAGTTGCGTCGGGCAAGCTGGTTAAACAACTCGATCAGAATCGAGAAACCAATCGCCGCGTAGAGATAACCTTTCGGAATATGGAAGCCAAAGCCTTCAGCCACCAGACTCAGACCGATCATTAACAGGAAACTCAGACAGAGCACCACCACGGTCGGATGCGCATTGACAAAATTAGTCAGTGGTTTCGACGCCAGCAACATCACGCCCATCGCAATCACCACTGCGGTCATCATAATCGCCAGATTGTTCACCATCCCGACGGCGGTAATCACCGCATCAAGCGAGAACACCGCATCCAGCACCACAATTTGTATCACCACCGCCCAGAAACTGGCGTAGGCTCGATTACCATCCGTTTCGAGTTGACGGTTTTCCAGCCGCTCATGCAGCTCCATGGTGGCCTTAAATAGCAGGAATACCCCACCAAACAATAAAATCAGGTCGCGGCCAGAAAAGCTAAAGTCAGCTACGCTGAACAGTGGACGCGTTAGCGTGACCATCCAGGAAATCAATGACAGTAGCGCCAGGCGCATCAACAGAGCCAGTGATAAGCCAATCAGGCGCGCTTTATCACGCTGTCTGGGCGGCAGTTTGTCGGCAAGGATGGCGATAAACACCAGGTTGTCGATACCCAGCACGATTTCAAGAACGATAAGCGTCAGCAGACCGGCCCAAATTGAGGGGTCCAGAAGAAATTCCATTACAGACTCCGGAAAAAGGAACAGGACAACGCCACGACCAGATTAACGGACGCGCGACGAGGATAACGACAGGCAATAGTGCGTGACACGCCGAATGGCGTTAATAAACAAGCCGGATGACCCGGTGGCATGGATAAACAACGTCGGTGACAGTCCATGGGGGGGGCTGAGGCCCGTTACTCCTGTAGCAAAAAAAGAATCATTACTCTACCAGCAGAAACATTGGCGTCAAAATATTTTCTTACAGTTAACCCGCAGCTCGCGCCGTGTTGAGGTTCTGCAGAGAGCAGAAAGGTAAATCAGCAGGTTATGCGTCGTAATTGCTGAGCGTCGTCACATAATTTATTTTTTCACGGACTAAAATAATTCGCGACATAACAGCTTTACATCCTGACACTGCACGAAATCTTAGCAGATCAGCGCAGCGTTTAATTTGGGTCAGTTCATTTGAGTTGAGTGTAGCTGAAATGACATCGTTGGCGGTTCAGTGCAACCGGCTGAAACGCTCAATATTGTAAAAGGAGGTAGCAAGTGACTATTGCTATTGTAATCGGCACCCATGGTTGGGCAGCGGAGCAGCTTGTTAAGACCGCCGAAATGCTATTAGGCGAGCAGCAAAACGTCGGGTGGATCGATTTTGTTCCCGGGGAAAATGCCGAAACCTTAATAGAGAAATACAATGCGCGCCTTACGGAACTGGATACCCATGAGGGCGTGCTCTTCCTCGTTGATACCTGGGGTGGAAGCCCATTTAACGCCGCCAGCCGTATTGTGGTGGATAAACAAAACTACGAAGTGATTGCCGGCGTCAATATTCCAATGCTGGTCGAAACCCTGATGGCGCGTGACGATAATCCGTCATTCGACGATCTGGTGGCACTGGCGCTGGAAACCGGTCGCGAAGGAGTGAAAGCGCTGAAGGCGAAAGAGCCGGTAGTTGCAGCGCCAGCCAAACCGGCCGCGGTGGCTAAACCGCAAAAACCGCTGGGTCCTGAAGATCATATGAAGATCGGTCTGGCACGTATTGATGACCGCCTGATTCATGGTCAGGTCGCCACCCGCTGGACCAAAGAAACCAACGTCAGTCGTATTATTGTCGTCAGTGATGAAGTTGCCGCCGACCATGTTCGTAAAACGCTGCTGACCCAGGTTGCCCCGCCGGGCGTCACCGCACATGTGGTTGATGTCGCTAAAATGATCCGTGTCTACAACAACCCGAAATATGCTCAGGATAAAGTGATGCTGCTGTTCACTAACCCCACCGATGTCGAGCGTATTGTGTCTGAAGGCGTCAATATTAAATCGGTCAATATTGGCGGTATGGCTTTCCGCCAGGGGAAAACTCAGGTGAATAACGCCGTTTCCGTCGACCCAAAAGATATTGAAGCCTTTAACAAATTGCATGCGCGCGGTATTGAGCTGGAAGTGAGAAAGGTCTCATCCGACCAGAAACTGAAAATGATGGATCTGATTGCCAAAGTAAATCAATAAGTTGAAATAGTCTTATTCATTGCCTGACGCGTCAGGTTTAACTCAGATTGCAAATGTCAGAAGGAGTTGTGCAATGGAGATCTCCACTCTTCAAATTGTACTGATATTTTTTGTTGCCTGTATTGCAGGTATGGGTTCGATTCTTGATGAGTTTCAGTTCCACCGTCCGCTGGTGGCCTGTACTTTAATCGGTTTTGTACTGGGAGATGTTAAAACCGGGATTATCATCGGCGGTACGCTGGAGATGATCGCCCTTGGCTGGATGAATATCGGTGCCGCAGTGGCGCCTGACGCCGCCCTCGCCTCAATTATTTCCACCATTCTGGTTATCGCCGGTGGACAAAGCGTCGGTGCCGGTATTGCCCTGGCAATCCCACTGGCCGCAGCCGGTCAGGTACTGACCATTATTGTGCGTACCATTACTGTCGCCTTCCAGCATGCTGCCGATAAAGCCGCCGAGAAAGGCAATCTTAGCGCTATCAGTTGGATCCATGTTTCAGCGTTAGTGTTGCAGGCAATGCGTATCGCCATTCCGGCGCTGATTGTCGCCGTTTCCGTCGGCACCAGCGTAGTTCACAACATGCTGAGCTCGATTCCGGAAGTGGTCACCAACGGCCTGAATATTGCTGGCGGCATGATTGTTGTGGTCGGTTATGCGATGGTCATCAATATGATGCGTGCCGGTTATCTGATGCCATTCTTCTACCTTGGCTTCGTTACTGCGGCATTTACCAATTTCAATCTGGTTGCCCTTGGCGTGATTGGCGTGGTAATGGCGGTACTCTACATTCAGCTGAGTCCGAAATATAACCGCGTAGCGGGTGCGTCGGCATCCGGCCCGTCCAATAACGATCTCGACAACGAATTAGACTAAGGAAAAGGTGAGAGAAATGGTTGATACCACTACAACACAGAAGAAACTCACGGCAGGTGATATTCGCGGTGTATTCCTGCGCTCGAACCTGTTCCAGGGGTCCTGGAACTTCGAACGCATGCAGGCGCTGGGGTTCTGCTTCTCCATGGTTCCGGTGATCCGTCGCCTCTATCCGGAAAATAACGACGATCGCAAAGCGGCAATTAAACGTCACCTTGAATTCTTTAATACTCAGCCTTTTGTCGCTGCGCCAGTGCTTGGCGTTACCATGGCGATGGAAGAGCAACGCGCGAATGGCGCGCCGATTGATGACGCCGCGATTAACGGTATTAAAGTCGGTCTGATGGGCCCGCTGGCCGGTGTCGGCGACCCGATTTTCTGGGGAACCGTGCGCCCGGTATTTGCCGCACTCGGTGCCGGTATCGCCATGAGCGGCAGCCTGCTTGGCCCGGTACTGTTCTTTGTGCTGTTTAACCTGGCGCGCCTGCTGACACGCTACTACGGTGTGGCCTATGGCTATAAAAAGGGTGTCGATATCGTAAGCGATATGGGCGGCGGCTTCCTGCAGAAACTGACGGAGGCGGCGTCAATCCTCGGTTTGTTTGTTATGGGGGCGTTGGTTAACAAGTGGACGCACGTCAATATCCCGATGGTGGTATCGCGGATAACCGACCCGACCGGTAAAACCACCGTCACCACCGTGCAGACTATCCTCGATCAACTGATGCCGGGACTGGTGCCGCTGCTGCTGACCTTTGGCTGTATGTGGCTGTTGCGCCGTAAAGTGAATGCGCTGTGGATTATCATTGGCTTCTTTGCCATTGGTATCTTCGGCTACTGGATTGGTTTACTCGGACTGTAAACTGTCTGACCGGGAGTTAAGGCTCCCGGTTTTACTTCAGAGTCGCTTTATCAGTGTTTATCCTGAGCGCTGACAAAACGACTTTCAGGGAGCTGTAGTATGTCTTTAACCGATTATCTGATTATCGCCCTTCTCGCCCTTTTCCTACTGTATGCCATTTATGATGAGTTCCTGATGGAACGTCGGCGTGGGGAAATCCGCCTGAAAGTCCTGCTGCAACGGCGCAATAAGCTGGATAGTCTGATCTTTATCGGCCTGATTGCCATTCTGATTTACCACAATGTAATGGCTCAGGGCGCGCAAATCACCACCGTTCTGTTAATGGTACTGGCGTTCCTTGCCATCTATACCTTCTGGATCCGCCGGCCAAAATTGATCTTCAAATCCCAGGGGTTTTTCTATGCCAACGTCTGGATTGATTATTCCCGCATTAAAGGTATGAATTTATCCGAAGATGGGGTTCTGGTGATGCAATTAGAGCACCGGCAGTTACTTATCCACGTCAAAGAATTAGATGATTTAGAAAGAATCTATAAAACATTGATTGAAAATCAATAAGTTAAAATATAGCACAAGGTATATTTTGTTTGGTTTTTATACTTCCACTAATTGTCAGGATAATATTTTATCGACAAAACCTTAACAACATTACGTTTAATTTTGCAACATCTTAAAAAGTAAATAATTAATGAAAATCATTATCGTTAGGGTCAAAAAATAACGATTTTTATTTTATCTTAATTATCTGCTGTGATAATGTAGCCAGCGTCATTGGGGAGTAGCCCGTTTCTGCCAAAGCCGCAGAAATGCATCTGTCAACATACTCGTTTACGCATAAACGTGGCAGCTGCGGCCTTCATCTGTCAGGCGAGACCATAGACACGTGCCCATGCAGGGTTGGGGATGGCGCACGTGTAAATGGATGTCCCGGCCGGGGTTACGACTTCGATGAATTTTTCCGCAACAGTTATTCTCGCGCTGGGTATGTCAATGGATGCGTTTGCCGCGTCTATTGGCAAAGGCGCCGCTCTGCATAAACCTCGCTTTTCTGAAGCCCTGCGCACCGGCCTGATTTTTGGCGTGATTGAAGCCATTACGCCGCTTATTGGCTGGAGCTTAGGTCAGCTGGCCAGCCAGTATGTGGTACGCTGGGATCACTGGATCGCCTTTGTGCTGCTGGCATTGCTCGGTGGCCGTATGGTGCTGGAAGGCTTGCGCACGGCGAAAACCGACGCGCAGCCGGTATACCGTCACGGCTTCTGGCTGCTGGTGATGACCGCCATCGCCACCAGTCTGGATGCGATGGCGATCGGCATCAGTCTGGCGTTCCTGCAGGTTAATATCCTGCAAACCGCGCTGATGATCGGGACGGCGACACTAATTATGTCAACCATCGGTATTCTGCTTGGCCGCTTTATCGGGCCGATGCTCGGCAAACGCGCGGAAATACTCGGCGGCGTGGTGTTAATCGGCATCGGCTGCCATATTCTTTACACCAGTCTGGCCTAATTGCGCTGCCACAGCGTCAGAACAAAATCGGTTTCACAAACAAAATCCGTCTCTGCCGCCAGTTGCCGCCACACCTCCTCGCGTGCCCGCCAGGCAAATGGCGTCATCTGCAATAGCGCCGTGGCCTGCTGACCATTTAGCGTCATCGGATAGGCCAGGCTGCTCTGCTCAACGCGGCTGAATTCCGCCAGTTGCTCTTCACTCTCACCATGCAATTTTGCCTGTTGATAAATCAGCGCTTTAAATTGCAGCAGATGGCGCGGCCCCGGCGCCACGGTTAACAGATAACCGCCCGGCCGGATAACACGCGCCAGCTCCGCAGCTTTACAGGGGGCATAAATGCGCAGCACGGCATCCATTGCGCCATCGGCAAAAGGTAAGCGATGACTGGAAGCGACGCAGAACGCAATCTGCGGGTAGCGCTTAGCGGCATAGCGGATAGCCACTTTCGCCACGTCGAGACCGTAAATGCGGGTTTCTGCGCGCGGTGACAGGCGCTGACTGACCCCGTCCGTGTAGTAACCTTCACCGCAGCCAATATCCAGCAGGCTGATACTTGTCTGTGGTAACACGCTATCCAGCAGTTGCGCAACGCGCTGTTGCAGCGGCTGATAGTGTCCGGCATCAAGAAACTGGCGGCGCGCCTGCATCATCTCCACGCTGTCACCCGGCTGCCGCGAGTGTTTATGCTGTACCGGCAGCAAATTGACGTAGCCCTCTTTCGCACAATCAAACTGATGCTGATTACTGCAACGCCAGCTGCGCTCAACAGGTGCCAGCGGCTGCTGACAAAGTGGACAAAGGTACGGCATTCAGGCTCTCCGGAAAAAAAACAGGGCGGCAGTTTACACCTTTCATCAACGACGTGCGCCAGCAATCCTGCAACAATTTTTCGCCGTGACAAAGAAAAAGCCCCGGCACAAAGTGGCGGGGCTTTCACTATTCAGATTCAGCGGCGTTATGTGTTGAAACATAACGCTGAGGCTGAGATCAAAATCAGATTGCAGTTACGTTAACTGCTGCCGGGCCTTTCTGGCCGTCCTGAATTTCGAACTCAACGTTCTGGCCTTCAGCCAGAGTTTTGAAGCCGTTACCCTGAATTGCAGAGAAATGTACGAATACATCTTTGCTGCCGTCAGCAGGAGTAATGAAACCAAAACCTTTAGACTCGTTGAACCACTTAACCTGACCTTTAATCTTTGCCATTTTGCAAATTCCTTAGAGTGTTTTATTCGCCCGGAGGCTTACTTACTGAGAAACCAGAGACATTACTGCATGAGGCACTAATTTAAGGTTCGGCAAGGAAGCGGTATTCAACGTCAACGTCTTTACTCAGAACTTCTTTACTGAAGATGCCACACATAAACAGAACTGTACCTCGTTTTACCCAGAAAGCGTTATCACATATCCGTTAATTAATGGCAAGCCATTTTTAAACAGTGATAGACATGTCGCACATTATTGAAACGACTAATGTCACAGTTTGCACATATATGCAGACTTCCGGGCAACGGTTACATACAACTATGGCAGCGCAGGCCCATCCAGCGTGTCTCTAAACTCAGGATTACTTTAACCTAAAGAACAGGCTACGTCTAATCCGACGTAAGCCTGACTCATTACTAATCAACATAATTATTGCATAAATATGGCAAAAGAACGGTCATTTTTTTGATTAAGCGCAATACGACTATTGTGAAATGGTTGTGGTGATAAGTTGTACAGTAAATGTATAGCGGTACACATTAATGATTAAATTGCACCAAAATCAGGAGACTATATTGGTACCTGCCCCAATTAAATGCAGGGGCAACGGATTGCTGTTTTATTCGATCCATTTGAACTTATGGTTTTAAAAAAATATCACCACTGAACCTGATCAGATTTTATCTTTTCTTTAGGATTATTCCTGGTGGATATTATTAAGCAACTTTCTTGCACCTATTCTCCATGCCTGAAAGCGCCGCTGCTCAAGCCCTGCGGCCTGCATCGATTGCGCCAGTTCCAGCGGCGGAGCGTCCAGCGATTCGTCTGCCAGTTCAAACACGCCCCAGTGGATCGGAATCGACAACGGACAGCCCAGATCGCGATGCAGTGATACCGCCTGTTCCGGGTCCATGTGTTGTCCCTGCATGAACCATTTTGGTGCATAGGCCCCGACCGGCAATGCCGCTACATTAAACGGCCCCAGACGGCGCGGGATATCCAGTAAATTTTCTGAATAACCGCTATCACCGGTAAACCAAAAACTCAGATTTCCCGCATTAATTGTCCAGCCGCACCACAGGGAACGGTTACGATCTTTTAATGAACGCATACTCCAGTGACGCGCGGGCACAGCGTGCACCGTCATCCCGGTCAGCGGCGCGGCTTCCCACCAGTCAAGCTGGATAATATGCCGCGCGCCCTGCTGTACGAACCAGGGTTTCAGACCGAGCGGGACAATAAACTGTACGTCAGGGAAACGACGCAGAATTTTTTTAATCGTCGGGCGATCAAGATGATCGTAGTGATTGTGCGAAACCAGCACCGTATCCAGCGCCGGGAGCGTCGCAATATCTAACGGCGTGGGGGTTTTACGTTTCGGGCCATAAAAGCTCAGCGGCGACGCACGGTGCGACAGTGCCGGATCGATCAACGTATAGCGCTGATTAATCCGCAGCATCAGGCAGGCGTGGCCGAGCCACCAGATAGCATCATCGCTGCCGGAAAGATCGGCAGGCTGCCACCATTGCGCAATAAATTCATCATAGCCGCCCGCAGGCGGAAACGGCAGTCCCTGCGCTTTACGCTCCTTTTGCCAGCGTCGTAAATCACCCTGCTGGCGCAAATCGGCTTCCGGATTACGGAAGCCTTCTGGCGTGTGGTGGGCTTTGGCGGGGTCATACCACGGGTTTTTCCAGACCATCGTTAAAACTCCTCATTGCCCTGCTTGCAGATTTATCGCTCGGGGATCAGACGGGTAAAATCTTTTTCGTCATCGTCTTCCTCTGTCTGCGCCGGGCTCTTATCGGTGCCGCTTACCGCATCGGTCAGACGACTCAACATTGCATTTTGTTTTTTCTGTTCGTCCAGCATCGCTTCCAGCAGGCGGATCTGCTCACTGGCACGCACACTGGCGCGATTAACAAAAAACCATGCGATCAGGCCAACAATCACCAGCGCAGCAATAAATCCCATTGACGCGAAACCCATTGCGCCATTCGCCATATCATTCATACATGCCTCAATCTCTTGCGCTTCTTTCAGTGGTCGCAGCAAAGCGCGCGACGCAACTTGCTAATTTTACCCTCTCAGGCGCGAATTGATAGATACGTCACACAAATTGATCGCTGGTCAGCAGTTTGTTTCCCGATTTCGGCATCCTCTGATCGACGACGGGCACGCTTCACGGCATGCTGCCATGCTCAGGCGCGACGTCAGAATGAGGAAGTCGTCTTACAAGGAGACAAAAATGAAAACAGTGATACGTATTGTGGTGGTACTGGCGATTATCTGGCTGGCAATGTTACTGACCGGCTATGGCGTACTGACGGGTAGCAGCAAAAATGCCGCCGGGCTGGGATTACAGTGTCAGTACCTGACCGCGCGCGGCATGATTACGGCGCAGTATCTGCACAGCGACAGTGGAATTATTGGCATCACTAATTGCCCGATTTTGAAAAAGAGTGGGGAAGTCGTCGATAACTGATCGACACCAGCAGACTGAGCGGGTGGCAGGCATTTCTGCCTGCCACCCGTGCTTTTCGCCTCAGAATGGATAGTCGTGGAAACCCATTTGCGATGACAGTTCGCGCGCCGCACGATGTAGCATCGCAACGTAGTCGCTTTTGCTATCTTCAGAAAAACGGATGGTCGGGAACGAGATGCTTAAACCGGCAATCACCACGCCAAAGCGGTCAAACACCGGCACGGCGATACAACGCAAGCCCTCTTCCTGCTCTTCATTGTCTTCACCAAAGCCCTGAACCTTCACCTTCTCCAGCACCGGCAACAGCTCCTGCGCACTGCCTACCGTACGCGCGGTGCTGCGTTTGAACTCGACATGCTGCAGGATCTCCTGCACTTCCGCGGCATCACGCCATGCCAGCAACACCTTGCCGATAGCGGTACTGTGCAGCGGGTTGCGACGACCGATACGCGAGTACATACGCAGGTTATACATCGAATCAATCTTATGGATGTAAACGATGCTCTCTTCTTCCAGCGCGCCAAGGTGAATGGTCTCTTTGGTCAGCCGCGACAACTCACGCATCTGAATATCCGCGCTGCGAATCAGATCCACGTTTTGCAGAGCCTTCGCCCCCAGCTCAAACAATTTCAGCGTCAGGGCATATTTTTCTGACTCCCCTTCCTGAGAGACGTAACCCAGCGACTTCATGGTTTGCAGAAAACGGTAAACGGTACTTTTGGACATCATCACACGTTGTGATAATTCGGTAATGCCGTGTTCACGATCTTCGCCGAGCGCCTGCAAAATACCAAATACCTTCAGCACCGAAGAGACCGAATCGGGCTGCTTATCAAGATCCGCATTAGCCATAAATGACAACCTTTCTGAAATTGTTTTATTAAAAATGGAACACCATTTCCAGTATACGTGTGCAATCCCGCTTACCGCAATCCACCCGTCATTTTTTTACCGATACATTTGCACAGAATTATGCGGTGCAATAAAGCAAAAAAATCATTAGCATGATGATATTCACACCTATGATTAATTGCCTGCTATGTCACCGACCTCTCCAATGGATGGTTTACCCATTCCACAGCGCTATGGCGCGATCCTCGCTATCGCCTTAGGCATTACCATGGCGGTACTTGATAGCGCGATTGCAAACGTCGCCCTGCCGACTATCGCCAGGGAGCTGAATGCCAGCCCGGCGAAATCCATCTGGGTGGTGAATGCCTACCAGCTGGCGATCATTATTTCGTTATTGTCACTGTCGTTTCTCGGCGATATTCTCGGTTACCGCCGGATTTACCAGTGTGGGCTGGTGCTCTTCAGCTGTACCTCTCTGTTCTGCGCGCTCTCCAGCTCGCTGGAAATGCTGACGCTGGCACGGGTGCTGCAGGGTTTTGGCGGTGCGGCGCTGATGAGCGTTAACACCGCGCTGATACGCATTATTTATCCGCAACGCCACCTGGGACGCGGCATGGGGATTAACTCGCTCATTGTTGCCGTTTCAACCGCCGCCGGTCCGACGGTGGCGGCGGCGATCCTGTCCGTCGCTTCCTGGCAGTGGTTATTCTTTATTAACGTCCCGGTCGGCATCGTCGCCCTGTGGCTGGCGATGCGCTTTCTGCCCGATAACCAGCAGAAAGCCCTGGGACAGCATTTCGATATCCCCAGTGCGGTAATGAATGCCCTGACCTTTGGTCTGTTGATATCGGCGCTGAGTGGCGCTGCGCAGGGTCAGCGCTGGGAGATCATTGTGACGGAAGTGGTTGCGCTACTGGTGATCGGTTATCTGTTTATTCGCCGTCAGCTGACCCTGAGCTTTCCGCTGTTGCCCGTCGATCTGCTGCGTATTCCGATTTTCTCGCTCTCTATCGGCACCTCGGTCTGCTCTTTCTGTGCCCAGATGCTGGCGATGGTCTCGCTGCCATTTTATCTGCAAACGGTGCTTGGCCGTAATGAAGTCGCGACCGGGCTGTTGTTAACCCCGTGGCCACTGGCAACCATGGTGATGGCACCGATTGCCGGACGGCTGATTGAACGCTACCACGCAGGGCTGCTGGGCGGTATTGGGCTGGCGTTGTTTGCCAGCGGATTGTTTGCCCTGGCGTTATTGCCGTCGTCGCCCACTGATGTGGATATCATCTGGCGCATGATGCTGTGTGGCGCCGGTTTTGGGTTGTTCCAGTCGCCAAACAATCACACCATCATCTCCTCCGCGCCGCGTAATCGCAGCGGCGGCGCCAGCGGCATGCTGGGAACCGCGCGTCTGCTTGGACAGACCAGCGGTGCGGCACTGGTGGCGCTGATGTTTAATCTGTTCGGCAACCATGGTACTCATGTCGCGCTTATGCTGGCCGGTTGTTTTTCCAGCATAGCGGCAATGGTCAGCATGATGCGGATGACGCAGCCGGGCAATTAATGCAGTCATCATAGCGGGAGAAAATCACTGGCGCGGGCGGCATTAATACCGCTCCTACAGAAGCGCTAAGGGAGCCATTTATGGCTCCCTTAGCATTTAGGCTTCTTTACTTCAGATATTCACCGCTACGCAGTGCTTCAATACGCTTATCCAGCGGTGGATGTGACATAAACATCTCACTGAAAGATTTGTTTTTGCCATTAATACAGAAGGCCATCATGCTGCTGGCTTCCTGCGGCTCGTAGCTGGTTTTCAGGCGCTGCAACGCGGCAATCATCTTCTCGCGCCCCACCAGACGGGCGGCGCCGGCATCGGCGTGGAATTCGCGATGACGCGAGAACCACATGGTGATAATGCTGGCCAGAATACCAAACACCAGTTCCAGAACCATCGAGATGGCAAAGTAAACCAGCGGGTTACCGTTACTCTCACCCTCATCATCGCGGTTGCCGGAGAGAAAACCGGAGGCCACCTGAGCGATGATACGCGAGATAAAGATAACAAAGGTGTTCACGATGCCCTGGATCAGGGTCATGGTTACCATATCACCGCTGGCGATATGACTGACTTCATGCGCCAGTACCGCTTCAGCTTCATCGCGACTCATGTTCTGCAACAGACCGGTTGAAACCGCCACCAGTGAAGCATCGCGACGCGCGCCGGTAGCGAAGGCGTTAATATCCGGCGCATGATAGATGGCAACCTGCGGCATCGCGATGCCCGCCTGCTGTGCCTGACGGCCAACCGTTTCCATCAGCCAGCGCTCAGTCTCATTACGCGGCTGTTCAATCACTTCACCACCCACCGAGCGGAGTGCCATCCATTTCGACATCAGCAGTGAAACAAACGCACCGCCGAAGCCAAACAGGCCTGCCATAATCATCAGGCCCTGAACACTGCTTGACTGGATCCCTGTCAGGCTGAGAATCAGCCCGAAAACCAACATCACGCCCAGGTTGGTTAGCAGGAAAAGAGCAATACGCATCATAAAATTTAATCTTCCTCAGTTAGCTTAAGTAACGGTATTCGGATATACATCGTATGGGTAACCGCCAGCATTTCAAGCGACCTTAACGTTTAAGTGTCTAAAAAGACATAACTTTACATTTTGTCGCAATTAGCGCGCGGCGGAAGAGTGCTGGAGGGTGACCGCGTGATAAGCGCGATGACTGAATGGCTCACGCCAATAAAAAAGGCACTGCCTGTGCAGTGCCTTTTCGCTTATTTGCTGGCAGCGCTTTTTGCTGCCGGCTGCCCGCCACCGAGCTTCGCCAAATCGTTGGCAATCTTCACCGTTTCATCAAGATACGGATCAGGCTCTTTGTAGTCCTTAGGCAAGTCTTCGATCTTCGCCAGCGCCTTTTTACCTTCCAGCTTCAGACGCGCGTTAACCCGGTCAAGACGCAATGCATCTTCTTCACGGTTCTCTTTCTCGCGCTGCGCCAGATTGAGCGAGACGGTGTTACGCTTCGCTTTCATCGCGTCAAAGCGGGCGATATCTTTGATGATGTACTGGAACTCAGGATCATTGTCGATACGCGCCTGGTGATCTTTCAACAACTGCGGCTGCAGCGGCGTGATATCACCGGTTTTCACATAAGTCGCCGCATTGATGCTATCCCACGGCAGCGCGTTATCTTCAAACTTCTCACCGGTTTCCACGGCTTCCACGCCGGTTGGCATCAGCAGATCAGGCGTGACGCCTTTACGTTGCGTACTGCCGCCATTAATGCGGTAGAACTTCTGAATGGTGTACTGAACAGAGCCCAGCGCCGGCCACTCCGGACGCAGCATCTGATCGTAAATACGATTCAGCGAGCGATACTGCTGGACGGTGCCTTTACCAAAGGTCGGTTCACCCACCACCAGCGCACGGCCATAGTCCTGCATCGCCGCGGCAAAGATCTCAGAAGCCGATGCGCTAAAGCGATCCACCAGCACCACTAACGGGCCGTTGTAATAGACAATGCCGTCATTGTCACTGTCTTCACGCACCTTGCCGTTGTTATCACGTACCTGTACCACCGGACCGCCTGGAATAAACAGACCGGAGAGGGATACCGCTTCGGTTAATGCGCCACCGCCATTGGTACGCAGGTCGATAACCACGCTGTTGACATTCTGCTTCTGCAATTTCTGCAACTGGACTTTTACATCATCGGTCAGACCGACATAGAAGCCCGGAATATCCAGCACGCCGACTTTCTCGCTGCCGACGTTTTTCACCGACATTTTCACCGCGCGATCTTCCAGACGGATCTTCTCACGCGTCAGGGTGATAATACGGGTCTTGGTCCCCTTACCCGCCGGTAAGATCTCCAGGCGCACTTTGCTGCCTTTTGGACCTTTAATCTGCGCCACCACATCGTCCAGACGCCAGCCGATAACATCCACCATCGGTTTGTTTGGCTGACCGACACCAACAATACGGTCGCCGACCGTAATCGACTTACTCTTGGCAGCCGGACCACCGGCGACCATCGAGTTAATCACCGTGTAGTCGTCATCCATCTGCAACACCGCACCGATACCTTCAAGAGACAGGCTCATTTCAGTATTAAACTGCTCGGTGTTACGCGGGGAGAGATAATTGGTGTGCGGATCAATCTCGTGGGCAAAGGCATTCATCGCCAGCTGGAATACATCTTCGCTGTTGCTTTGCGCCAGACGGCGAACGGCGAACTGATAGCGTTTGGTAAGGATCTCGCGGATCTCTTTCTCTTCCTTGCCGGTGAGCTTAAGACTTAGCTCGTCATATTTGACTTTGGCGTCCCAGAGCGCGTTCAGTTCATCAACGCTTTTTGGCCATGGCGCCTTACCACGATCGAGATCGATGGTGTCGTTGCCATTAAAATTCATTGGTTTATTCAGCACCGAAAGGGCGTACTGATAACGCTCAAACCGACGCTTCTGCGCCAGATTGTATAAATCGTAAAATACCGGCAGCTGGCCGGATTTAAACTCTTCGCCAAGGGTGGTTTTCTTGTCGGCGAATTGCGCCACGTCCGAGGCCAGCAGCACATTATGGCTGTAGTCCAGCATATTCAGATAGCGGTCGAAAATTTTCGCGGAAAAGTCTTTATCCAGATCGAACTGACGATAGTGAGAACGGGTAAAACGAGACGTTACACGCTCACTGACGGTCGCGTGTTGCGGTTCCTGATGCAGCTGTGGAATCTGATCGGCGCGCGTAATGTTCTCGGCGGCGAATGCGTGGCCCGCAATCAGCAGGCCCGCAATAATAGTCGTTCTAAAAAAGTTGTTCATGCCCTGGTTGGCCTCCGTTTCAGAACTGCAAATGTTCTGCGCGTACGATCATTGCCAGGCCGGAAACCAGTTGCACACGAACGCCATCTTTGGAAATTTCCAGGATGGTTGCGTCCATGGCACTTTTACCTGCTTTGACTTTAATGTTCTGGCCGACTTGCAGTGCTGAGGTATCGGTAACGGGTTGAGTGCGCGGTTGGCTTTCAGCTGCGGGTGCTGGTGCGGCGCGTTCCTGAGCAGGGCGAGGCGCCTTAGGGCGTGCCTTACGTGGCTGTTCCCCTTCTGCTGCGGGTTTACGTGGCGCAGGCTTACGCGGACGACGTGGCGCGGTGTCTTCACCAGCTTCACGTTTCTTCGCCTGCTGCGCTTCACGCTGTGCCTGAACACGCGCTTTTGCTTCTTCAAGCTGCTTACGTGCATGCTCGACGTGCTGTTCGTCAAGAACACCACAGGCATTGCCATCCAGATCGACACGTGCCGCGCCAGCTTTGATACCGTAAAGGTAACGCCAGCTGGAGGTGTACAGGCGCAATGCTGAACGAAGCTGAGTTTTGCTCAGACCCATTTCGCCTTGCACGCGTTCGACTAAATCCTGAAAGATACCGATTTTGAGCGGACGTGCTTCGCCTTCGGCGCTAAAGCAGTGTGGAAAACGCTCTGCCAAAAAGGCGATGACTTCTTTACTGCTATTCAACTTAGGTTGATTTTCCATGAAATTTCCTGATTACAACGGGTTTGCCAACCAGCGCAGGCATGAACAGGCGACATTATAATGAGCCAATCGGCAATTGCTACGTGATCCAGCGCTTTAGGTGCGTTTCATGTGAATAAATTTTTCCACATCACTGGCCGCAAGGACCTCGCAAAGCCCGTCAGTAAGGGTTTTCAGGCCAATTTCATCGTCGCTGTCGAAGCGGTTATAAACCGTACTGTCGATATCAAGTACGCCGATAACTTCGCCATTCACCATCAGCGGCAGCACAATTTCAGCATTGCTGGCGGCATCGCAAGCGATATGACCTGGAAACGCATGCACATCATCAACACGCTGTATCTGGTTAGTTGCAACCGCCGTGCCGCATACGCCTTTACCGACGGCAATACGTACGCAGGCAATTTTGCCCTGAAACGGCCCCAGCACCAGCGTATTCTCTTCCGTGAGCAAATAAAAACCTGCCCAGTTAACACCATCAAGACGTTCATACAAAAGCGCGCTACAATTGCCCATTACAGCAAGAAAACTGCTCTCACCTGCAATCAATGCGCGCAAATCGCGGTTTAAATCCGCATAAAATTCTTGTTTGTTCATTTATTAACCATTGAAAAAACTATTGAGCGATTTCATTTTAGCGCATCACTCGTAAAATAAGCATTATTTGCCCAGGCCGACAAGATGAATCATGCTGTCAGTTCAGATAACCTTAGGATCTTATGGACCTGTTTGCAGAACAATCTGTTATTGTCACGGCGTTTCACTACTCCGCTGTCGATAACAATTACTGCTTATTATTTGCATTACATGGGCAAAGCATCATCATAATATGAAAATATACGCCATCAGCCATGCTCTGCCCCAAGAACGTTATCAGCGTTGCCCGCAATGCGATACCCTTTTTTCCTTACCAGATGTGAAATCCTTCCAGTCGGCACATTGTCCACGCTGTAATGCAAAAATTCTTAACGGTCGTGACTGGTCGATGACGCGTTTAACCGCCATGGCCATCACCATGATTATGCTGATGCCTTTTGCCTTCGGCGGCTCACTGGTCGATATCCGCCTGCTCGGCACCAATATCAGCGCCAGCCTGAGCGGCGGCATTCTGCAGATGGCTGAACAGGGTAACGTGATTACCGCCTCAATGGTGGCGTTCTGCACCATCGGTGCGCCGGTGACGCTGGTTACGGCAATTATCTACCTGTTTTTCGGCGATCGCCTTGGTATGAATCTGCGCCCGGTGCTGCTGATGCTTGATCGGCTGAAAGAGTGGGTCATGCTGGATATCTATCTGGTGGGTATCGCGGTCGCCGCCATTAAAGTGCAGGATTATGCCGCGCTGCAACTGGGAACCGGGCTGATCGCTTATGTGGTGTTAACCCTGCTCAGTCTGCTGACCCTGATCCACCTGAATGTCGAGCAACTGTGGCAGCGCTTTTATCCGCAGCAGCAGGCGCTGGTGCCTTCTGATAGCCTGCAGGTGTGCCTGAACTGCCATCATACCGGCAATGCCGATGAGCGCGGCCGCTGTCCACGCTGCCACACGCCCCTGCGTCTGCGCCGCCGCCACAGCCTGCAAAAATCCTGGGCGGCACTGATTGCGTCGATGGTATTACTGCTACCGGCTAATCTGCTACCCATTTCAATTATCTATCTTAATGGCGCACGCCATGAAGACACTATCTTTTCCGGTATTCTTTCGCTGGCATCCGGTAATATTCCGGTCGCGGCGGTGGTGTTTATCGCCAGTATTCTGGTGCCATTTACCAAAGTGATTGTGCTGCTGACCTTACTGCTCAGCATCCATTTTAAGTGCCAGCAAGGTCTGAAGACCCGCGTGCGCTTATTACGCGTGGTCACCTGGGTAGGACGCTGGTCGATGCTCGATCTGTTCGTGATTGCCCTGACCATGTCGCTGGTTAATCGCGATCAACTTTTAGCTTTCACTATGGGACCGGCAGCCTTTTATTTTGGCTCGGCGGTTGTTCTCACTATCATGGCCGTTGAGTGGCTGGATAGCCGTTTACTTTGGGATGCACATGCAACAGGAAACGCCGATTATACCGACTAAGGCTCAGGTCAGGAATAAACGCCGAATATCGCCCTTCTGGCTGCTGCCTTTAATCGCGCTGCTGATCGCCGGCTGGCTGCTCTGGACCAACTATCAGGAGCGGGGCACCACTATTACTATCGATTTCGTTTCGGCGGACGGTATTGTGCCCGGCAGAACCCCGATCCGCTATCAGGGGGTGGAAGTCGGTCTGGTGCAGGGCATCAGCATGACCGACGATCTGCGCACCATTAAGATCAAAGCCAGCATCAAAAACGATATGAAAGACGCGCTGCGCGATGAGACCCAATTCTGGCTGGTAACGCCGAAAGCCTCGCTGGCCGGAGTATCCGGCCTTGATGCCCTGGTTGGCGGTAACTATATCGGCATGATGCCGGGCAAAGGGGAGCCGCGGGAGAACTTTGCCGCACTGGATACCCAGCCGAAATACCGGGTGAATACCGGTGAGATGCTGATTCATCTGCATGCCCCGGATCTCGGGGCGCTGAATAGCGGCTCGCTGGTCTATTACCGTAAAATTCCGGTCGGGCGCGTCTATGACTACAGTATTACCCCGAATAATCAGGGCGTAACCGTTGATGTGCTGATTGAGCGCCGCTTTACCAATCTGGTGCGCAAAGAGAGCCGTTTCTGGAATGTCTCCGGCGTGAAAGCCGATGTCGGCCTGAACGGCGCCAAAGTGCAGCTGGAAAGTCTGGCGGCGCTGGTAAATGGCGCGATCGCCTTCGATTCGCCCGGCGCTTCACCGCAGGCCGCCTCGGAAGATAATTACACGCTGTACCCCGACCTCGCGCACAGCCAGCGCGGCGTGGTGATATCGCTGGATTTGCCCGATGGTAAGAACCTGAAGCAAGGCAGCACGCCCCTGATGTATCAGGGGCTGGAGGTCGGTACGCTGACCGGGATGACCCTGCAACCGGGGGGAAAAGTCACCGGCGAGTTAACCGTTGATCCCTCGGTGGTCGGCCTGATGCGTCAGGGCACGCGGATTGAAATGCGCAGCCCGAAAGTCAGCCTGACCGATGCCAGCCTGAGTAGCCTGCTGACCGGCAATACCCTTGAGCTGCTGCCTGGTGACGGGGATCCTCAGGACCACTTTCAGGTACTGGCCAGCAATGAATCATTATTGCAACAGCCGGATGTGCTGACGGTAAAACTGAACGCGCCGGAAAGCTATGGCATCGATGGCGGCCAACCGGTTGTGCTGCACGGCATGAAAATTGGTCAGGTGCTGAGCCGTAAACTGGACAGTAAAGGGGTTAATTTCGAGATCGCTATCGCTGCGGAATATCGCCAGCTGGTACATGGCGACAGCAAGTTTATTATTAATAGCCGCCTGAACGTTAAATTCGGCATCGACGGTATGCAGGTGCTGGGCGCCAGCGCCAGTGAATGGGTAGATGGCGGCATTCGCCTCGACCCGGGCAGTAAAGGGGCGCTGAAAACCAGTTACCCACTGTATGCTGACAGTGAAAAAGCGGAGGAAGGCATTACCAGCGATCGGCCACCGACCACCGTCATGCTGACCGCCAATAGCCTGCCGGATATCCAGGCCGGTTCCGTGGTGCTGTATCGTAAATTCCAGGTGGGTGAAATTGTCGATGTCATACCGAAAGCGAACGAGTTTGATGTCGCCGTGCATATCAAACCGGAATACCGCAAGCTGCTAAGTGATAACAGCGTGTTCTGGGCCGAAGGCGGCGCCCGCGTCCAGCTGAACGGCAGCGGTCTGACGCTACAGGCATCGCCACTGAACCGGGCGCTGAAAGGGGCAATCAGCTTTGATAACCTCAGTGGCGCCAGTAGCGGCGTCAGCCGCGATCAGAAACGCGTGTTGTATGCTTCTGAAACCGCCGCGCGCGCCGTCGGCAGCCAGATTGCGCTGCACACCTTTGACGCCAGCAAACTGTCGGCCGGCATGCCAATCCGCTATCTCGGCATTAATGTCGGTCAGGTGGAATCGCTGGCGCTCAGCCCGGACAGAAACCAGGTGATCGCCAAAGCGGTAATGTATCCGGAATATGTTGACGACTTTGCCCGTGTCGGCAGCCGCTTCTCCGTGGTTTCCCCGGAGATTTCCGCAGCCGGCGTCAATCATCTGGAAACGCTGCTGCAGCCTTATATTAATGTGGATCCGGGTAAAGGCCAGAGCTCACGCAGTTTTGAACTGCAGGAAGCGACCATTAGCGACTCACGTTATCTGGATGGCCTCAGCGTGGTGGTGGATACGCCGGAAGGCGGTTCATTATCCGTCGGCACGCCGGTTCTGTTCCGCGGCGTGGAAGTCGGCACCGTCACCGGCACCGCGCTGGGCAGCATGGCGGACCGGGTACAGGTCACGCTACGTATCAGCAAAAAATACCAGCATCTGGTACGCAATAACTCGGTGTTCTGGCTGGCTTCCGGCTATAACCTGGAGTTCGGTCTGATCGGCGGCGTGGTGAAAACCGGGACCTTCCAGCAGTTTATTCGCGGGGGGATTGAGTTCGCCACGCCGCCAACGGTGCCGCTGGCGCCGCAGGCGACCTCCAATAAACACTTCCTGCTGCTGGACAGCGAGCCGAAAGAGTGGCGGACATGGGGAACGGCAATCCCACGCTGATCCCTCTATTGCGGGCGACCTCAGTCGCCCGCAGTTTTTCTGCATTAGCCGCTGCTGTGATAAACTCGGCGCTTCATTTTTTGTAACGGACCCCTTCAGTGACTCACTCTTCCCGCGTCTGGTTTCCTGAATCTTTTCTCTCCGTCATGCGCCAGGCTCTGCCTGACAGCGCTGACTTTGATGCCTTTATCGCCATCAGCCAGCAGCCGCTGCGCCGCAGTCTGCGGGTCAATACGCTGAAAATCAGCGTGGCGGATTTTCTCCAGCTGGTAGCGCCTTATCACTGGGCGCTAACACCGATTCCGTGGTGCGAAGAGGGATTCTGGATTACGCGCGACGACGGCGACGATCTGCCGCTTGGCAGTACCGCCGAACATTTAAGTGGCCTGTTTTATATTCAGGAAGCCAGTTCAATGCTGCCGGTCAGCGCACTGTTTGATGCCGTGCCGCAGCCGCAGCGGGTAATGGATGTCGCCGCCGCGCCCGGTTCAAAAACCACCCAGATGGCGGCGCGAATGGGCAACCACGGCGCGATTCTGGCTAATGAATATTCAGCCAGCCGCGTCAAGGTACTGCATGCCAATCTCAGCCGTTGTGGCGTCAGTAATACCGCCATGACCCATTTCGATGGCCGGGTATTTGGTCCGGCGCTGCCGGAGTGCTTCGATGCGATCCTGCTCGACGCCCCCTGCTCCGGTGAGGGGGTGATCCGTAAAGATGCTGATGCGCTACGCAACTGGTCAGCGGAAAGTACCCGGGAAATTGCCGCGACGCAGTGCGACCTGATTGACAGTGCTTTTCATGCCCTGAAACCCGGCGGCATCCTGATCTACTCCACCTGTACCCTGAACCAGACGGAAAATCAGCATGTGGTCGCGTGGCTGCTGGCACGCTATCCCGATGCGGTGGAAGTGTTGCCGCTTGGCGGGCTATTTGACGGCGCGGAACGCGCATTGACGCCGGAAGGCTATCTGCATGTGTTCCCGCAACTCTTCGATAGCGAAGGTTTCTTTGTCGCGCGTCTGCGCAAGATCGCCCCGGTTGCGGCGATGGCCAAACCCGGTTACAAGGTGGGCAAACTGCCGTTCACGCCGCTGAGCCGCAAGCTGACTGATGAAGTAATGGCCGCGGCCAATAAATCCGGGCTGTACTGGGACAATTCGTCGCTGTCGCTGTGGCAACGCGATAAAGAACTGTGGTTATTCCCGACCGCCATTGAGCCTTTGCTCGGCCGGGTACGCTTCTCGCGTATCGGCCTGAAGCTGGCGGAAACCTTCCCGAAAGGTTACCGCTGGCAGCATGAAGCCACCGTGGCGCTGGCGCGTGCGACGCCAGATAACAGTGTTGCGCTGAATGAAGAGGAAGCCGAAGAGTGGTACCGCGGTCGCGATATCTATCCTGAAGCGCCGTTGCCGCGCGATGAAGTGATTGTTACCTGGCAACAGCAGCCGATTGGGCTGGCGAAAAAAGTCAGTAACCGCCTGAAAAACAATTACCCGCGCGATCTGGTGCGCGATGGCAAACTGTTTAAGGCATAAACCGATGCCCAACATCACTGGCGTTGCGGCAAGGCAGCAAAAGGCAGTGGTGATGCGGGAATTCAGCGCCGCTAACGCCGCTGCGGCGTCAGGAATAAAGGGAATCATTGCAATTGCACCAGAGTTAGCCGGTTACCGAACACCGCGCCGGTATCGATAAAATGCTGGTTAAAAGCATGCAGTGGATTTTGCAACGGCGTATGGCCAAAATAAAAGTCATCGGCGCCGCTAATTGCCGCGCCAGCGCCGCGTTGTAACCGACTGATGCGCTCGCGACTCCAGACCACCTGTTGCTGATTCACCTCCTGCCCCCAGGCGTAGTGCTCTGCGGGGTAGTCGGCATGGGCCACCACCACAATCCGCTCTTCCAGCGTAAGATGCAGTATTAGCGGCAGCTCGCGACACAGTTTCAGCGTATGCCTCGCCGCCGCCAGTCGGGCGCCACTCAGGCGATAAAACCAGTCGCCGCCGTTCATTTCCCACAGGTCGCGTTCCCCTGCGGTGATCGCCAGCAGCGCCATCGCTTCGTGGTTACCCAGTACGCAACGGAACCATGGCTCTTTTAACAGCGCCAGGCAGGCCAGACTGTCCGGTCCGCGGTCGATAAGATCGCCCACCGAGATCAGCAGATCCTGCTGCGTGTCGAAGTGGCTGGCCACTAACTGTTGATCTAACAGCGATCTGCACCCGTGCAGATCGCCCACAATATAAATATGTCGCCAGTTCTCACCGTTCAGGTATTGATAGATCATAACAGCAACCTGTGCCACGATACCCAACCGAGTTCGGTCTGCAGTGCACGACATTTATGCCCTGCGTAGCCTGACGTATGGCGGATATATATCTGCGATATTGATACTCTGTTTAACTGAATACGCCTAAAGTATAGCAACCACAGAAATACAGCTGAAGGTTTCCGTAAAAATGGACGATCGTAAACAATTTATTCTGACTTTAGTGCTGATATTTACCGGCTGCCTGTTACTGCTGGAAGTTTTAGCCAGGCTGGCGCACTTTATTATTGCTGGCTAATTATTTTGTTTTATTTTGTTAATATTCGGCTCATATTGTAGCCGGTTACCTGAAACTGACAGGCTTCATATAGGGCTTTCGCGCGGCTGTTATTTGCCGCCACGCGCAGTCTGATTTCCTGCACCCCCTGCCCGAGCAAACGCTGCTCAAGATCCTGTAACGCCTGTCGGCCATAACCGGCGCTGCGGAAGCTGGCAAGCACGAGAAAATCCAGAATCCAGACACTCTGTTCATCGTGCTGATACCAAAAGTAGCCGACGACCTGCTGTTGCGCCTCGATACACAACAGCACCTGACGCGCACTATCCAGTCCCTGCGGCAGATAATCATCCAGTGACTTTTGCGCCCGCTGACGGGCTACCTCGTCGCTGTAGCCGGAGTTGGTGCGCAGATCTTCGGCATATTCCTCAATAAACAACGCCTGCCACCGCGCGAAATCCGCTGGCTGCATGACTCTTAGCATCTGATGCTCTCCTGATTAGCACTTGAATTATCAATAGAGTAATCGACTGTGGCGGCGATGAACATAACTCAATGATTTAAAGTGATCTTCCATCTGGCTATCCAGACTGTCCAGCAAAGCGTAGCGACGGCGATACTCAGCGCGCTTCTTACTGGCAATCTGCTGCGGTGACTTACGTTCAATACGCGCCGGCAAACGAAAATGGTGATTGGCGGTTCGTTCACCGTTCAGCGACAGCCAGAAGCCATCATAATCAGCGAACAGCAGCGCCTTTTTCTTATAGTGATAACGCCAGTTTTGATAAATATGGCTCTGATTACTGACGGCCAGGATCTGTTCTACTGCCAGATGTGATGCCAGCCGGCACAGCACTTCAATCAGCAGACGCTTGGGAAACAGGCCGTGACACTCTTTACTGGCCTGTTGAATCACATCATGGGGCGTTTCCGCACGCGCTCCCTGGATGCCGCCGATAAACAGCGTTTGCCGCTGCTGATAGCGAAATACGCTAAATGTGACAGTTGCCAGCTGTACGCCCTGCGCATTTTCAAAAAGCAGGGTTGCTTCACCTTCTTTGTTCAGCTGGTCCATCGCCACTAACTTAATCCTGAAATGTTCACCATTTTTACCCTCCAGCGACACCAGAGCTGCCCCGGCGGCAGTGAGATAATGTTCAAACAGGCGCGCGGGCAAATAGCGCTCCAGCTGCTGGTAGTGCTGGCTTAATGCCGTCATCACCGTTGGACGGCTTAAATTTGCCGCCAGGTAGGGCCGGTAAAGTTTTGTCGGCAGTGCAGGCTGCGCCTTCAGGATCAACGCTAAGCGCGCATTCTGCGCTAAATTATTCAGTAAACCATAACTCGATAGCGGCAGCGCCAGAGCGCGCAGAAAATATTTCGTCCGATAGCCTGGCCGGTGCCAGGCATTGCCTGGTTTTAACTCGCCATTCACCAGAGCAGTGAAAAGTTTCCATCCGGTAGCTGGCGAGGATAATCCGTACGGCAGTATAAGTTGCGGCATTATATCGTGCCCTATAATTTATCGAGCAGCTATTTCAGCAGAGCATAATTAAACCGCGTATGAATCAATAAAAAAGACCTCAGTGTATTTCAGCGGCGTTGTCATGTTGTTTAAACTGAAATATGGCGACAGGGTTTAAGACATGCCATACTTAATAAAATCATCAGAAACATTTAACAAACATAGATAAGACGGATGCGTTTTTTTTCCGCTAAAAATAATAATCCCAATCAGCTAACGCGTTGATCGCTCCCCATTCCAGTCCACTTTTCGTCGTTACGACACTGACCAGAGATACCCATATCAGCAGATTTACACTGTTTTTTGCAAAAACACTTAAGTTTTGCGAATTTCAGCCGTTATCCATAGATGGGCCTCTGTAGCACAGCGGCAGTCCGCTGTGCTACCTATTTGAAATATCGACTTAAATAAGGGAGAAGGTAATGGTTACTAAACGAACCGCATGGACAATGGTGTTTATCAGTTGTGCCATCTTCTGGACACTGGTGGCAGTTGTATGGATGGCGGTTGTTTAATTACATAGCCTGATAATAATCAACCAGAACACAAGCTACGGCTCTTTCAGCACACTGCCTGTCCGGGCCACTCAATCAGTGGCTTTATTGGCAGTTTATGTAAAAGAGTACGTTAAGGTTGCTGAAAATACAGATTGAGTCGCTGAGTTGTGTTAGAAATAGAGCTCTCTAATTTCGATGCCTTAAGTGAAATGAAAATTCTGCTAATCCGTCGCGACAATATTGGTGATCTGATCCTCACTACTCCGCTTATCGCGACGCTCGCCAACAGCTTAAACTGCAAGATTGATGTACTGGTCAACACTTACAACCAGCCGATTCTTGAACATAACCCCCATGTAGGTAAAGTTCATATCTACAGCAAGCTGCATCATCGCCAGCCGGGTCAGTCGTCTGTCGGCGTAATCTTCCGGCGACTGAAAACTATCTTCGATATTCGTCGTGCCGGCTATGACGTGGCGATTATTGCCCGCGAACAGTGGGATAAACGGCCGTTGCAATGGGCGAAACTCTCTGGCGCCAAACGTATTATCGCCATCGGCGAGAATGCCCCGGCGGCAATCACCGACTGCATTCCCCCGACGCAGCAGCAGATCCATATCGTTGAGCTGTTAAATCAGTTTGCCGAGGTTTTAGATATCCGGCAGCAACCGGGCTCCCTCGAGTTGTATGTGACACCGCAGGAACTGGAAAACGCGGTGCAGAGTCTGGCATTGCCGAGCGGTATTCCGCTATATGGTTTGCAGATTAGCGCGCGTAAGCCGATGCAACGCTGGCAGGCAGATAAATTTATTGAACTGGCTCACCGCCTTGGCCGCGAGCAGAACTGCCATTTCCTGCTGTTCTGGTCACCGGGCAGCGCGGACAATCAGCAGCATCCTGGCGATGACGAAAAAGCACAGTATATTATCGACCGCTGCAAAGATCTGGCACTGACGCCGGTCGTCACCAATACGCTGCGCGAATTAATGGCTGCCGTATCACTTTGCGACCAGATGCTAACCAGTGACGGTGGCGCACTGCATATTGCCGCCGGTCTGGGTAAACCTGTGGTGGCGCTGTTTGGTAACAGCGAAGCCTGGTTCTGGGGCCCCTGGCAGGTACCGCATAAAATCATTTCTGCCGAGTCACGTAACGTTGGCGATATCACGGTTGATATGGTTGAAGAGCAGTTCCTGCAACTGCGTGAAACGGTGATAGCCACCGCGCAGTAAGCACCACTGGCTCCCGCGCAACAGATACCGGGAGCATTTATCCCCCGTGACTTATACCGTCAATATCCCCCCGCCCGTGGCGGCGTCTTGTAATAACAGATCGCGTAAATTAGCCGCTATCCGGTAAACAGGATCTGTACCCAAAGAAGCCACGCTTGTCAGCAAAAACCATGTGTTTCACTTTCGGCAGACCTACGGTGAAGTACAAGCATCGCTGGAGCCTCAGGGAGCCAGTGGACAGAAATCGGCGCTTTGAGCGCTAAGAAATGGCGTAACGGTGCTTGTGAGGTAGCGGCTAACGACGTGATAATCGGTAAATCACCGCACCCGCGTAATTTACCCAAAATCCTAAGCGGTTTTATCCCGGTGATTGGAATACGCCACCACCGCAGCACCGATTAACAGCAGCGCAATAACCACCGGCGCTTTATCCACCTGAGTGCCCCCTAACCCACCGGCGCCAAGAAAATACGCAGCGGCAACAATCGACTTAAGGCACTTGCTAACGCCGCTTTGTGGTTTAAGGCAGATGCTGCGTACTGCCCATGCGCCCAGAATCAAACCCAGTAAACCAAATATGGTTTCCATATCCCAACCCTTTAAACGTTATGATCCGTTGCTTATGCCACGTTCCTGGTGCGGCAGCCCGCCATTTGCCTTTACCATGGCGAGAGTAAATACAACATATTTGTTTTATTTTACATCCAATATGTTGTTACACTATGCTGCGGCAGCAAAGAGGACGTTTTAGGCAACCCACTGACTCCCCGCAGACTCTGATGCTGAGAATGCCAGAAGTAACAGGAAAATCAAGGCTATGCGTCCTCGTTTGCGACACGTAGTCAAAAGGCCATAGCAGAATGAGGTGCAACATGTTTACATTTCCGGCAACGGTGAACTTCGACGAGGAAACCGGCAGTTACGCAATCAGTTTCCGCGACTTCAATGCGCTACAAACCGAAGCTTTCAGCGAAGATGATATTGAGCTGGAAGCAATAGAGGGTTTAACCGCGGCGATTGGCGAATACATTGAATCCCGCATCCCGATTCCGGAGCCGGAGCCGGCTGTGGCAGGGGAATTTATCGTGCACCTGCCGGTGCTGACCTGCCTGAAAGCGGCGCTGCATAACGCCATGATCCAGACCGGAACCCGTAAGGCTGACTTAGCCAGAAAGCTCAATCATAAAGGTCCACAGATAGACCGACTGTTAGATGTCGCCCATGCGTCAAAAGTTGAAACCCTTGAGCAGGCATTGTATCTGCTGGGATATGAGGTTTCGGTATCAGTGAAGACGGTTTGAAAATAACTGCTTACTGTATTAACAGCGTTATGGCGACAATCTGGACAGCGACAACAGGCCTTGTGCCTGTTCTTATTGCGCCTTGCCTTGCGGAACCCTCTGTGGCGGCGCTATGCTGGTTAAAAGAGCAGCATTCGCAGGCAATTTTTTCGCTACATGTAGAAATCTTTGATATTCCTCAACATTAGCGGATAACTTTGTGCTACCATCCTTTCCGCTGTGGGTCGTTAGCTCAGCTGGTAGAGCAGTTGACTCTTAATCAATTGGTCGCAGGTTCGAACCCTGCACGACCCACCACCGCGGCCATCGTATAATGGCATTACCTCAGCTTCCCAAGCTGAAGACACGGGTTCGATTCCCGCTGGCCGCTCCAGCAGTTCCTTCAGTTAATCCTTCGTCAGCTTCCCTGTCTGAGTAATCCCCCCGAAAAACCGGTGCATGAATAAGTAGAATTTTCTCCTGACCTGAATGCAGGGGGATTTCTGTGAAGCGATGACGTTTTACTGACAGTCTGATCATTGCCTTCTTAAACAGGCTGAGGCCGGAACACCTGTCCCGGAGTTGTGCCGGGAGCATGGCATCAGTAGCGCCAGTTTCTATAAATAGCTTTCAAAATTTGGTGGCCCGGACGCTGCTCTGATGAGCCGGCTGAAAGACAACATTTTGAGCTTAAATTTATTCAACCGGGAAAACCGCAGCAGAATGCCTACATCGAGTGCTATAACCGGACGGTGAGTTATAACTGGCTGGGACAGCATCTGTTTTCATCACTGAATGAATAGCAGGAATACGCGACACAATGGTAGTGGTTTTATAATCATGAAAGACCGAATATGGCACTGAATGGCTTTACCCCGATGCAGCACATTCAGCGCTAACCTGATTCTACTTATCAGTACTGTTAAAAATGGAGGAATTACCGCCTGGCAGATACTATCCGTCGCCGCGATCAGATGATTACGGCGTTATCACATACAAATAACTCAATGATTACAACAAATGATTCTCCGTTGTAAATAGTACGTGGTTTACGTTGACGGGTTGGTCGGATCGCAAAAGGCTCTGGCTGCAGAGCCTTGGAATATGTAATGTGAATCAGTTGTATCCGATTCATCTGTAATTATTGAAAGTAGAGATGCAAGTTAAAAAATCGTTGGGACTGGCCATCGCCATAACTTTATTACGATGCTTTGGATTTGAGATGAAGATGTGGCCTGACAAACAGAAAATCTGTGTGCCAGCGTTTGAGAAGAAAAATAGCGATCACAGGCACTATAATCCCGGCAAACGTACCGAGAGCCACATGAACAAACCAGTCATTTATGTGTAAAATTTTATTAAGGAAAACACGCATTCCACTTCCTGCTATAATATGCATTAAATAAATCACCATGCTTAACTCACCTAAATACCTCAACACTCTAAAATTTAGCCTTGAAATATATACAGAGAGGAAAACAATAAAGGCTATAGATATAGTTGCCACTTCCACATTTTCGAAACCCGCGACAATATATGTTTTTCCATGTACACCATGAAACATTATTTGCGAAAAAACAAATATGAAAAAAATAATAAAAAATGTCACTCCATTCATATACATAATTATTCTGTCAGATAACTTGCGGAAGATGACACCAAGAATAAAAAAGAAAATATACTTTGTGATATAGTTAAAATGAAAATAACCAAATAACTTATCATTGTAAATATTTATAAGTAGTGAGACAACCAGTAATAAAGGAAGGTATTTATTAAAAATTTTTTTCTGATAGATAACCGAAGATACAAAGAAAATCATAAACAGCGCATAGAGGAACCAGAACTGCGCGCGTGGTTGTGTTAAAAAAGATAACACCTCACCCACTTCGGTCTTACTGTTTGTGTAATGAGAGAGAAGAACTTCGATACCACCCTGAATCAGTGACCAAAGGACATACGGATACATCACTGTATCTACTTTGCTGATTAAAAAATCCTTTTTCCCTCTTCGGTCAATAGATTGAACAAAAAACAAACCAGCAAGAAAAAAGAATAATGGCATATGGAAGCTATAAATAACGCTATCGATTATTTTATATATTTTTTCAGATATATAAATTCCGGAACTATATAACCCCCGATTTACATGCCCAAAAACGACAAGAAAAATCCCTATGCCTTTGGCATAGTCAACCCATGATTCTCGCATATATCACCTGTAAGTAACTTTTAGGAATTTTTAGAAAAAATAAAATATAACACTTAAAAAATTAAAAGTGTGTCTTATATCGAACAAAATACAACTTACCACACTTGACATATCAAAAAAAGCAACAATAACCTCCCAATCTCATTTACATCAGATTAGTATAAAAATCAGAAGAGACTAAAATCCGTGCAATCTGATGATATTAAGAATTTCGCCACCTATAATCGGTTATTATTTCTTTTTAATTAGGTAGCAATAAACAACAATATGTTATTTTTCAGCATCCTATTGTCGTTCCCGTAAAAAAATATTTCCCAGAGTTAAATCTCCCCTATTGATACTTACCCTCGACTTTTTCAGATAAACCTCATCTGTCAAAAGCTATCAAAACCGTAACTATTACTATTTTGTTTGGTCATCGGCGGCAGGACGTTCAACACATGATTAACCGTTTATGAACCGCCATTCTGAGCGCCCCCTATTACGGAGCAGATGTCTGATTATCATCATGATGTCCGCATCGTCGAAATTAATGACGGCACGCGCACCGTTTCAACCGCCATTGTCGGCATGGTGTGCACTGCGGATGATGCAGATACTACGGCATTTCCACCTGGCTGCTTTACCGTTTCGGTTTTGGTGGCGAATGCCTTGCGGTCTCTGCGCTTGCTCATAAATAAAACTCCACAAAGTTTGGACTCATTCCACCGTTAGCGGCGGTCAGCGGTTCGTTAAGTAAGGCGTGCATAGATGTCCAGGTGACATCGGCGTGTCTGGCGTCCTCAGTACGGCTGGCTTCATAGGTGGAACTGTTACCACTGGCGGTCATGGTTTTGCGGATCGCCATAAACGACTGCGTGATATCGGTGTGCCCTGCGTCATATCAAGGCTGCCGATGGTGTCTTTCGCCTTCAGCACCATTGCGATATTGATTTACGGGGTGTAGCGGATTGCACGCGCCGCCGGGAAAAACGACCTTACCAGCTGTCCCCTGTCCGATACCGGTGACATCACGCCGATATATTCAGTGTGATATTTTTCCGTCAGTTCCTTAATCGATTTAGCCTGTGCGGCAAAGTCCATGCTGCGCCACCGGTGGCGTTTACACACATGGACCTTGCCGCCAGCGACCACCGGCGGTGCAAACACGGCACAGCCGGCGCTGCCGCCGATATGTGACGGATCATAACCAATCCATACCGGGCACCAGTCAATCAGAACGGCTACAAGACCAGTACCAAGTCGCTAAAAGTGTCTATCGGTACGGTGAACTGTGAGCACGCTTTTTTGCGCGCTGTATTTAACGAACTTGAACGCCTCGGCGAAGTTAACTACCCCAACCCGCTAAAAAATGTCCGTGAGTTTGATGTGCCAGAAAAAGAAATGGCCTGGCTTACTGATGAGCAAATTCATAAATTATTGAGCGCCTGCCGTGGTCATGCCAACCCCGACCTGACAATGATCGTTAAAATCTGTCTTAGCACCGGCTGCCGCTGGAATGAGGCCGCCAGCTTGCGCGCCTCGCAACTGTCTCCGAATAAGATCACTTTTGTAAAAACCAAAGGTAAAAAAAATCGCACTGTCCCTATTTCGCAAGAGCTATATAACGAACTCACCAAGCGTAAAGGCATACTCTTCACCGAATGTTACCGGCAGTTTTATCGGGTATTAAAGATCGCAAAAATAGAGCTGCCCGAAGGACAAATGAGCCACGTTTTACGCCATACATTCGCCAGCCATTTTATGATGGCCGGGGGTAATATCATCGTGTTGCAACGTATCCTCGGGCATTCCGATATAAGAGTCACAATGCGTTATGCACATTTCGCACCAGACCATCTTGAGGACGCAATTAATTTAAACCCACTGCAAAGGCTAAAATCAGTGACTACAAATTGACTACGGGGTGTCTACAGAGGGGGTATTGGGTAGAACTGGAGGTAGTTTAACCCATTGATTTTACACTAAGTCGTTGTTTGCAAACCCCGGATAAAAAAAGACCGAATACGATTCCTATATTCGGTCCAGGGAAATGGCTCGTGTGGAGCCGTGCGCTAAAAGTTGGCATTAATGCAGGCGATGTCGCCTTGCCTTTTAAAGCGTAGACAAAAAAAGAGGGATTTCCAGCCAGTTGTAAACAGCATGCAAGAAAGAAGTAAACTATGTGATCGTTACGGCAGAAAACTGAATTCAGCCTTACAGATTGAAATATTTTGACTAATATAGTGACGATTTTGCCAGCAGCGAGGGGCGCTGCTGGCTATGGTAAATCAATCAGTTGCAGAGTTTATCGGCGCGTTCAATATAGGGCGCCAGACTCATTTTTTGCCCCGGATTTTTCGGATCATCAATCTGAATCACGCTGATTGGTTGCCCTTTTACCTGCCCGGCCTGCATCATCTGGTTGGCTTTATCATTCAGCGGATACTGCATCAGCGTGCTGGGATTGATGGCAAACAGCGCGTGGTTTTTGGCGCAGGTCAGCATTACCTCTTCACGATCAAATGCCCACTTCTCTTTACCAATTTCAAAACGGCTAACGGTAATGATTTGCGATGCAGCTAGCGCGCTGCTGCTGATGCCCATCGCGAGCAATAAACAGACCAGTTTTTTCATCGAGTTTCCTGAGCTCAGTGAAGGCGCCCGAAGGATCAGGCGCAAAATAAATTATGCCGGTGCCAGCGTGGCGAAAATACTGACCAGCAGCAATACCACGCAGCCCAGCAACAGTTCCAGCCGGGTCATGCGAATAAAGGTTTGCTGTGTCTGCCCCCCTGCCCGGCGAAAACGCGGAACCAGCCAGTAACGGTTAACCAGCGCGATGACCACCATTACCGCCACCAGCAAGGTTTTTGCCAGCAGCAGTTGGCTGTACAGCGCAAAACTGGTGAGTGGCCAGCCCAGTATCATCAGGGAGTTGATCATACCGCTGATAATCACCAGCGCAACCGCCAGGTGACCGTAGCGCGAAAAACGCATCATCGCGCGGATGGCGTCGCTGCGCAGAGCAATATCGCGCGCATCAGCCATCATTAATAGCAATGGCAACAATCCGCCCACCCAGAATGCCGAAGCGATCAGGTGTATCGCATGATTAATGCGCTGTAACGCCCCAGGCCAGCCTTCCAGCATGGTGGCGTGACCGACAAATGCCAGACCGCACAGCTGCGCCAGACCTGCCAGCAGTAATATACGCTGACGCTGTGGGTCGCGCAGTGCAAAAGTGGCGCAGGCCACCAGTGGCAGTGCCATCTGCCAGCGCCAGGCGCTGCCGAATCCGGTATCCAGTACCGCCTGCCAGGTTTCTGCATCAGCAATATTGCGCCAGTCGCCACTCATCAGTCCGGTCTGGACGGCGAGTAAAGCGATAGCACTCAGTAGCGCCGCAACGCTGCTGATCACTAACAGCGGCTGCAATCGCCGCGCCAGCCGCGCTTTATAACGTTTCGGCGCCAGCAATGCACTGTAAAACGCACTACCGGCCAGCAGCATTACCGCCGCAAAATGCAGCCAGCGGCAAACCACAAATAGCGTACTAAGCGACATCGCTTACTTCACGCTAAAGCTGTAGTTCCCTTTAGTTTTATGACCATCAACCGACAACACATGCCATTTCACCTGGTAATTTCCGCTGGTCAGCGGTTTCTCCAGCGGCACGATCAGCTGATTTTTCCCGGCGCCATTGCGCTGCGCCTTCGCCACCGGTACTGGCTGGTTATCGGCACCGCTGATCTCAAGGCCGCTAAATGCCGGCTCGATATCTTCTGAGAAGGTTAATGTCAGGGCTTGTGGCGCGGCATCAACACGGGAGTTGGCCGCCGGATACTGATTTTTCAGATGCGCATGCGCCAGGGCTGACTGTGAAAACACCAGGGTAGTCAGAAGCGCAGAGGCGATTAAAATCGGGGAGAATTTTGCGTTAAACATCGTCTTGTCCTTCAGTGCTGCAGCCCCCTGGCTGCCGATGAGGTCGAAGAATACTCTCCTGGAAACAGGCTGTCGAGGCGATAACGGCTATCCGGCTGCCTCCGCGCTTGCCAATTATGCCGATCTGCATTACTTTCTGCCGCATAGCAACAGGAGAAGAAAATGAGTCATAATCTGGCGACACTGCCGCAGGAAGAGAAAGATAAGGTCAGCGTCGATCTGGCGGCGGCCGGGGTGGCATTTAAAGAGCGCTATAATATGCCGATCATCGCCGAAGTGGTGGAACGCGAACAACCCGCAGCATTACGCGACTGGTTCCGTCAGCGGCTGATGCATTATCGCCAGACTTCCCTTAGCCTGTCGCGCTTACCCTATGAACCCAAACAAAAATAATATTTTATCATCTTGAGATTAGTAAAAAATTGCGTTGATATAACAGCTTCTCAATGTGAATTCAGGAGCTAGCATGACACTCTGGAGTGTTGCCGCTGCGCAGTATGCCTCCCGCGCACGTGATATTGACGGAAATATATCTCATCACATCACTTATATCCGGCAAGCCGCCACACTCAGTGTCGATTTGCTGCTGTTTCCCGAGCTGTCACTCACCGGCTACGAGCTGGATGCCGCACCTGAACTCTCGTTGTTACCCGAAGATCCGCGGCTGGATCTGCTGGCTGCTGCTGCCTGTGAGCACCATATGACGGTTATTGTTGGTATGCCGCTGCGTGTTGCGGAGGCGCAACATATCGCCGCAATGAGTTTTCTGCCGGATGGCACCCGCCTCACTTATGCCAAGCGCCAGCTGCATGGCCATGAGAAGACCTTCTTTCAGGCCGGCCACGGCGGACCGTTATTCGGCGTACCGACGCGTAATGTGGCGCTGGCGGTGTGCGCCGATATCGTGATTGAACAGTTTGCACGCGAGGCGTCAGAATCCGGCGCCGACCTCTATGCTGCCGGCGTACTTATCTCGGAACAGGGCTATAGCGATGACTGCGTTTATCTTGCGCGCTGGGCGATGGATTATCGTATGGCGGTACTGATGGCCAACCATGCCACGCCAAGCGGCGGTTATCATAGCACCGGCGGCAGCGCGTTATGGGATGCCGATGGCAACCAGGTAATATGTTGTGGCGACGGTGAGCTGTTAATGATCGCGCGCCGCAGCGCCGGGGGTTGGCAAGGCGAAGTCCATCCGTTAGGCTAGCGACAAAATGGATAACTAAGGTGAGCCATGTTACGCGTTATTGATACGGAAACTTGCGGTCTGCAGGGCGGCATTGTCGAAGTCGCCTCGGTTGACGTTATTGACGGCCAGATTGTCAATCCGATGAGCGATCTGGTGTGTCCCGACCGTCCTATCAGCCGTCAGGCCATGGCAATTCACCGTATCACTGAAGCCATGGTGGCTGATAAACCGCCCATTGAACAGGCCATCGGCCGTTATCAGGGCAGCCGCTACTATGTGGCGCATAACGCCAGTTTCGACCGCCGTATGCTACCGGAAATGCAGGGTGAATGGATCTGCACGATGACGCTGTCGCGGGCGCTATGGCCAGGCCTTAAGTATGGCAACCAGGCGCTGCGGGAAAGCCTGCGGCTGGATGTCACCCCTCCTGCCGGACTGCATGCGCACCGCGCGCTATATGACTGCTACGTCACCGCCGCACTGTTAATCCGTATTATGGAGACATCTGGCTGGGATGCATTACAAATGGCCAGACGCATGCAGGGCGCTGGCAGCAGCGACAGTTTTCCGTTCGGTAAATATCGCGGCCAGAAAATTGCTGATGTGGCGAAACGCGATCCGGGCTATCTGCAATGGATGCTGAAAAATATCCCGGATCTGAAAGCCGATTTGCGCAGCGCCATGCTGCGCCATCTGGCAGATTAATTAGCTGTTGCGCTGCGGCGACAGGGTATCCTGCGCCAGGCCAATCAGAAACGCATACTCCAGCGCCACCCCTTCATAAGCCTTAAAGCGGCCAGACTTACCGCCGTGGCCGGCATCCATATCGGTACAGAGCAGCAACAGATTATCGTCGGTTTTCAGCTCACGCAGCTTTGCCACCCATTTGGCCGGTTCCCAGTATTGCACCTGGGAATCATGTAATCCGGTGGTCACCAGCAGATGCGGATAGTCCTGCGCCCGCACGTTATCGTACGGACTGTACTGGCTGATATAGTGATAATAATCCTCCTGCGCCGGATTACCCCACTCGTCATATTCACCGGTGGTCAGTGGAATCGACTCATCCAGCATGGTGGTCACCACATCAACAAATGGCACCTGCGCCACCACTCCGTGCCACAATTGCGGTTCACGGTTTATCACCGCGCCCATCAGCAATCCACCGGCACTGCCGCCCATGGCGTACAGCCGCTGTGCATCACCGTAGCCCTGTGCCAGTAACGTATGGGTGATGTCGATAAAATCATTAAAGGTGTTCAATTTATTCAGCAGACGTCCATCGTCGTACCACTGCTGGCCCAGTTCGCCACCGCCGCGGATATGCGCAAGAGCAAAGACAAAACCGCGATCGAGTAAACTCAGGCGGCTGCCGCTAAAGTCGGCATCCATACTGCTGCCATAGGAGCCGTAACCATAGACCAGCAGCGGATTTTTCCCCGGCTGGTAGTGCTGATGGTGATACACCAGCGACACCGGCACCTCGACGCCATCACGCGCTTTGACCCACAGATGTTCACTACGGTATTGGCTGGCATCAAAACCTTTCACTTCCGACTGTTTCAGCACCAGCCGCTCACCGCTGTCCATATCCAGCTCAAACAGCGTGGCCGGCGTGGTCATTGACGAATAGCCATAGCGCAGTTTACTGGTTTCCGGCGTGGGATTATAAGAAAGCCAGGTCACATAGGCCGGATCGTCAAAGGCGATACCAAAGGTTTCCCCGCTTTGCCAGTTGATCTGGCGCAGGCTGGTCAACCCGCGCTGACGCTCTTCCACTACCAGCCAGTCGCGGAACAACTGAAAGTCCTCCAGCACAATATGATCGCGTGGCGCTACCAGCGTTTCCCAGCGTTCCATGTCCTTATAGTCGGTGCGGTACAGGCCGAAGTTTTTACCTTCACGGTTCGAGCGCACATAAAAATGGTGATTATAGTGGTCGAGGGTGTATTCATGGTCCTTGCGACGCGCACAGAACACCTGCGCTTCCGCCTCGGCAAATTCAGCGTCCAGCAGCAGGATCTCGCTGGTGGTGCTGCTGTTTAGCGTAATCAGAATAAAGTGTTCGCAGGTCGTTTTATGCACACTGACATAAAAGGTATCGTCCTGCTCTTCATACACCAGCTGGTCAGCGCTCTGCGGTTCACCAACCGTATGGCGCCATACCTGAAACGGCAGCAGCGTCTTTTTGTCTTTACGCACATAGTAGAGAGTGCGCGAATCATTGGCCCAGACAAAGCTGGAAGAGACATCTTCCAGCACCTCCGGATACCAGCTGCCGCTACTGAGATTACGCAAGCGAATGCCATAGATGCGCCGTGAGAGAAAATCTTCCGCCAGCGCCATGGTCTGATTATCCGGGCTGATATCCAGCGCCCCCATGGTGTAGAACTCGCTGTGCGAGGCGCGCTGATTGGCGTCCAGCAGCGTTTCCCATGCATCCGGCGTTTCGCTGTCGGCCGGTTGACGGGTATAAATCGGGTATTCGTTACCGCTTTCGTAACGGCGCTGATAGCGAAAACCATTCTTCACATAAGGTACCGAGTGATCCTGCTGCGGAATACGATCGATCATCTCCTGCAGCAACTGGTCCTGCAGCGCTTGTTGTGATGCCATGACCTGCTTGCCATAGTCGTTCTCGGCATGCAGATAATCCAGCACCGCCGGATCTTCGCGCTCATCATCACGTAACCAGTAGTAGTCATCCTGGCGGGTATCACCATGAAGGGTCATCAGATGGGGAATTTTTTTTGCTTTTGGCGGAGTCATAGGGCATCAACTTTCTTAACAGACATGCTGTAAGAGTGGCAGCTAACATCATGATTGCCAAGCGGTAACGATTAAAAAAGCCGGTGCCCTGCGGCACCAGCGCTCCATAGCGGTTTTCTGCCGGATCAATACCAGCGAAAACTGGGACTGGCGATGGCGGTTAGTCAACGCGCGCGCCGCCACTCCGCGGGCGGCTAGCCACTTAGTCGCTCAGCTTGTTCTTCTCTGCGCGGATATCATTTTCAATGCCATCGCGCACATCCTGTGGAATTTTCAACGCATCGCCGAGCGCCAGCAAATAGCTGCGCTCCATAAAGTGGTCGACATCAATCACCGCATTACTGAGGAAGTAGAGTTCCAGCGCCTCTTCCTCATTGCGGATATCGCGTGCCAGCAGTTGCGGATCCAGCGGTTGATCGATCGCCTGCTGGATCAGTTTCTCGCCCTGCGCGCCAATACCCAGCTGATGGACATTCTGCTCAATCGCCTGACGCTCTGCGCTGTCGATATGACCGTCGCTTTTCGCCGCAAACACCAGCGCAGTAATTAGGCGCGCAGCGCGGGCATCAACCGGGGTTTCGCCGTGGCCAAATTGCGGTTCATCACGATGGGTTTCGCTGACGCGCTGCTTATACTTATTCCACAGCACCGTGCCCGCCACCGCACCGCCACCGATAATCAGGGCATTTTTACCGAATTTGGTTAACAGGCTTCGCGACGACTTACTGGCAATCAGTAACCCCGCCAGGCCGCCCAGCGCGCCGGGTGCCAGCATCTTGCTCAGAGCTTCACTGCCGCCTTTGCTGTCACTGCTTTTGTTATTGCCTAATACGGATTGAATTTGCTGTAGCCAGTTATTCATCTCTTGTCCCTCAAAAAAACCTGAAGTCCAGAGTAAAACAACCGGCGTCAAGAAGCGTAAGGGGAAGAAAAGACGGGAAAATATTGGGCCACTCGCAGGCAGCCCGAGACTGGCGGACTCAGGCCGCTTTTACCGCGCGTACCGGTTTGCTTTTAGCCGGTTCGTTCGCGGCTGCGCTTTCGTCGGTCACGGTATTATCAACCGAATCCGCCGCGGCAATGCTTTCACCCGGCGCTTCCGGCATCTTGCTGGTACGCAGAATATGTTGCAGCGCATCTTTATTTTCGGCCAGGTACATGCCCAGCGCTTCCAGCTGGTGCTCTTCCAGCCCGGCGTTACTGGTTACCAGCCAGTCGGAGAAGACTTCTGCCATATCGAGCATTTTGTCATACGCATCCGCATCTTTTTTGCTGGCAAACGTCATCTTTTCCTCACCTCTTCTGACAACGACATATTTTACTTCAACAGCCATAATTTTTGCCTCAGGTAACTGTATTTATATCCAGTATATCAGTCGTTTTTTTTGTAAGCAAGCGGGCAAAGCAGATGTCTGCGCAAACGTTTTCGTTTATACTGCGCGCGAATTTTTCATCTATTCAGGTAGGAATTATGACGACTCTTGGAACCGCGCTGCGCCCTGCCGCAACTCGCGTGATGCTTTTAGGTTCAGGTGAACTGGGTAAAGAAGTGGCGATTGAATGCCAGCGTTTAGGCGTGGAAGTGATTGCCGTCGATCGCTATGCCGATGCACCGGCAATGCACGTCGCACATCGCAGCCATGTGATTAATATGCTGGATGGCGAAGCGCTGAAGGCGTTGGTCGCGCAAGAGCGTCCTGATTATATCGTGCCGGAAATCGAAGCTATCGCCACCGATATGCTGATCGAACTGGAAAAGCAGGGTCAGCGCGTAGTGCCTTGCGCCCGTGCCGCCCGTCTGACCATGAACCGCGAAGGTATTCGCCGTCTGGCGGCGGAAGAGCTGGCGCTACCGACCTCAACCTACCGTTTTGCCGACAGCAAAGATGCCTTCCTGCAGGCCGCCGATGAAATTGGTTTTCCGTGTATCGTTAAACCGGTGATGAGCTCATCCGGCAAGGGGCAGAGTTTTATTCGCACCGCCGCGCAGCTGGATCACGCCTGGGATTACGCGCAGCAAGGCGGACGTGCCGGCGCGGGTCGGGTGATCGTGGAAGGTGTGGTTAACTTCGATTTCGAAATTACGCTGCTGACCATCAGCGCGGTCGACGGTATACATTTCTGTGCGCCGATTGGCCACCGCCAGGAAGATGGCGACTACCGCGAATCCTGGCAGCCACAGCAGATGAGTGAGCTGGCATTGCAGCGTGCCGAAGAGATCGCGCGCAAAGTGGTGATCGCTCTCGGTGGCCATGGTCTGTTTGGCGTTGAGCTGTTTGTCTGCGGTGATGAAGTGGTGTTCAGTGAAGTGTCGCCGCGCCCGCACGATACCGGCATGGTAACCCTGATTTCGCAGGACCTGTCCGAGTTTGCCCTGCATGTGCGCGCCTTCCTCGGCTTGCCGGTTGGCGCTATCCGCCAGTACGGTCCGGCGGCATCGGCGGTGATTCTGCCCGAGCTGGACAGTGATAACGTGCAGTTTAGCGGAGTAACGGCAGTGCTGGGCGCGGGTCTGCAGCTGCGCCTGTTCGGCAAGCCGGAGATCCGCGGTCAGCGTCGGTTAGGTGTGGCACTGGCTAGCGCTGAGACTATCGATCAGGCTGTCGCGCGCGCTATCGCCTGCGCTACTGGCGTCAAGGTTAGCGGCTAACAACCATGTGACGGGAGCCATTAATGGCTCCCGCAGGGTGTTTCGGCTAAATTTACCCAGGGCGGGATTTATGCCGCCCAAATTATCAATAAATTAACGTGCGCCAGCCACCGCTTCACGCGCCAGCTCAGTAATCCGCGCGTAATCGCCCGCTTCCAGCGCATCCGCTGGCACTAACCACGAACCACCAATACAGAGCACGCTTTTCAGCGCCAGGTAATTACGATAGTTACTCAGTGAGATACCGCCGGTTGGGCAGAAACGCACCTGCGGGAATGGACCACCAATTGCCTGTAACGCTTTCACGCCGCCGTTGGCTTCCGCCGGGAAGAATTTAAACTCACGCAAACCGTATTCCATGCCAAGCATCAGTTCAGACACGGTACTGATTCCGGGAATCAATGGGATCGAGCCTTCAACGGCCGCCTTCAGCAGGGACTCCGTCAGACCCGGGCTGATAACAAATTTCGCACCGGCTTCCGTCACTTCGGCCAGCTGCTGAGTATTCAGTACGGTACCGGCGCCGACAATCGCCTCCGGCACTTCTTTGATAATCGCGCGCAGGGCATCCATCGCTACCGGCGTGCGCAGTGTCACTTCCAGCACACGCACCCCGCCAGCAACCAGCGCCTTCGCCATCGGAACCGCATGCTCCAGCTTATTGACCACAATCACCGGCACTACCGGGCCGGTAGTCAAAATCTGTTCAGCACTCGTTTTCCAGTTCTTCATCAGTGTATATCTCCCGTCGAGCCCGCTGCTGATCCCGGTGGCTGCAGCTGGCAAAAGTGACGCGCATCTGGCGTCAGGAATGTGACATCGTCCCTACCATACATGATTTTCCGCCACAGCGTCCATGCGCTAGCGCAATTTTTAAAACCCCGGTTCATTTTCTCAGCTACCGGCTTCGTCGCAAAAAAAACCCGCTTTACGCGGGTTTACCAGCCACTACAGATTACTCGAATTCGTTCCAGGAACGGCCATCACGGGTAATCATCGCCACTGAGGCCACCGGGCCCCAGGTACCGGCCTGATAAGGCTTAGGTGCTTCGTTATCCGCGGCCCAGGCTTCCATGATCGAGTCAACCCACTTCCAGGCTTCTTCTACCTCATCACGGCGCACAAACAGCGCCTGAATACCGCGCATGGTTTCCAGCAGCAGACGCTCGTAAGCATCCGCCAGATGCGACTGGTTGAACGTTTCCGAGTAGCTCAGATCCAGCTTGGTGGTCTGCAGATTGTGTTTATGGTCAAGGCCCGGCACTTTATTCAGAATCTGAATATCCACGCCTTCATCCGGCTGCAGGCGAATGGTCAGTTTGTTCTGCGGCAGTTCCTGCCAGGACTCTTTAAACAGGTTCAGCGCCGGGTTCTTAAAGTAGACCACGACTTCGGAACATTTGGTTGGCAGACGTTTACCGGTACGCAGATAGAAAGGTACGCCAGCCCAGCGCCAGTCATCAATATCAACGCGGATCGAGACAAAAGTTTCGGTATGGCTGGACTTATTCGCCCCCTCTTCTTCGAGGTAGCCAGGGACTTTTTTCCCCTGCACAAAACCGGCGGTATACTGACCACGTACGGTTTTTTCCCGCACATTGCTGTGATCGATACGGCGCAGTGAGCGCAGCACTTTCACTTTCTCATCACGAATACGGTCAGCGGAGAGATCGGCCGGTGGCGACATGGCGATCATGGTCAGGATCTGTAGCAGGTGGTTTTGGATCATATCGCGCATCTGGCCGGCCTGATCGAAGTAACCCCAACGTCCTTCGATACCCACCTCTTCCGCCACCGTGATCTGCACGTGGTCGATAGTGCGGTTGTCCCAGTTAGCGGCGAACAGCGAGTTGGCAAAACGCAACGCCAGCAGGTTAAGCACCGTCTCTTTACCGAGGTAGTGGTCGATGCGAAACACCTGGCTCTCTTCGAAATACTCTCCCACCTGGTCGTTAATTTCATTCGAGGTCGCCAGTGACGTCCCGAGCGGTTTCTCCATCACGACGCGCGCCGGTTTGGCATTCAGTTTCGCCAGGCCGAGACCTTTACAGATCGCGCCAAAGGTACTTGGCGGCATGGCAAAGTAGTTAATGGTGACGCGATTTTTCTGATCGAGCATCTTACCCAGTTTTGGAAAGTGCGAGTGATCATTAACATCGAGGTTGCAGAAATCGAGACGGTTGCTGAGTTTATCCCACAGCGCTTCGTCGATTTTCTCTTTCATGAAGGTTTCCAGCGCTTCACGAATCACCTTGGTATAGGCCGCTTTATCCCAGTCTGCGCGTCCGACCCCAATAATGCGCGAGTCTTCATGAATCTGTCCGGCTTTTTCCAGCTGATACAGGGAAGGCAACAGTTTCCGGCGTGCAAGATCGCCTTTGGCACCGAAAATAACCAGATCGCACGCCTGGGCTGTTTGTGTTACCGCCATTTTTATCTCCTCGTTGCAGGATGAATCTGACCTGCGGGTTCCGTAACCAGTCAGATTCTTATTGTAATTTTATTTCAATACAATGTACTTCTTTGGCTATTGCGCGTAAACCAGCGCAGCATTTGCCAGGCTCATGTATTTACCGATGTTCAATTTACCGGCTGTTATAATCAACAGTAGCGTCAGTTTGTGCGTAATTTTTCGACTTTTTTGTTACTGTTTTACAGTAATGAAAATCAGACCCAGCTCAAACTCTGGCAAAAAATGTCACTTTCCGCCGGGATAGCGCTGCCCGTCGTCCGCTACGGCATTGTATATTCTCTACAAAATGACATCGATTTCTCCTTTGTCTGAAATCGTCAGAATTGATGAGTGGTCATCGACCTATGAATATGCTGGAAAAAATTCGCGTTTTCCTCGAACAACTTAGCAAATCTGAACGCAAAGTCGCCGATGTGATCCTCGCCTCGCCGCAAAGCGCTATCCACTCGAGTATCGCCCTGCTGGCACGCGCCGCCGGGGTGAGCGAACCGACGGTGAATCGCTTTTGCCACCGTCTGGAAACCAAAGGCTTTCCCGATTTTAAACTGCAGCTGGCGCAAAGTCTGGCCACCGGCACCCCTTATGTCAGCCGTCATGTCGCCGAAGATGACAGTGCCGAATCCTATACCGGTAAAATATTTGAATCGGCGATGGCCGGTCTGGATCAGGTGCGTCAGCATCTCGATATCAGCGCGATAAATCGTGCCGTCGACCTGCTGACCCAGGCCAAAAAAATCGCCTTTTTTGGCTTAGGCGCCTCTGCGGCGGTGGCGCATGATGCGATGAATAAATTTTTTCGCTTCAATGTGCCGGTGATCTATACCGATGATATTGTGATGCAGCGCATGAGCTGTATGAACTGTGCGGAAGGCGATGTGGTGGTACTGATTTCTCACACCGGCCGCACCAAAAATTTAGTCGAACTGGCGCAGCTTGCACGGGAAAATGATGCCACGGTGCTGGCGATCACCTCCCCTCACTCGCCGCTGGCGCGGGAAGCCACGCTGGCCCTGACGCTGGATGTGCCGGAAGATACCGACATCTATATGCCGATGGTGTCGCGTCTGGCGCAGTTAACCGTTATTGATGTTTTGGCAACCGGTTTTACTTTACGCCGCGGGCCAAAATTCAGAGATAACCTGAAGCGCGTCAAAGAAGGTTTAAAAGAATCGCGTTTAGATAAGGACGCCACGATATCTCTCTTGCCGCGATAGCGTGCAGGTACTCGCATGTCATTAGTGTCGCATGCAAGTGCGATTTGTTATATAAATGTTATATAAAGCTACCCAATGTAATTCGGCCTGTAGCAAGACAGTAACACCCGTCATTGCGCAGCGGTCCGGGCTACCACAGGGCATAAAAAAGAATACACTGTGATTGCAATGGCAACACCACGTTAAAGTCAACGGAGTCCTACATGTCAAGACGTCTAAGAAGAACCAAGATCGTAACTACTTTGGGTCCGGCAACCGATCGCGATAACAACCTTGAAAAAATCATTGCTGCTGGCGCTAACGTTGTTCGTCTTAACTTCTCGCATGGTACGCCAGAAGATCATCAGCTGCGTGCCGATAAAGTTCGTGAAATTGCCGCCAAACTGGGACGGCATGTGGCAATCCTCGGCGATCTGCAAGGTCCAAAAATTCGCGTATCGACCTTTAAAGAAGGTAAAGTATTCCTTAATCAGGGCGATCGCTTCCTGCTCGACGCCAACCTGAGCAAAGGTGAAGGCGATAAAGAGAAAGTCGGCATCGACTATAAAGGTCTGCCGGAAGACGTGGTCCCGGGCGATGTGCTGCTGCTGGACGATGGCCGCGTGCAGTTGAAAGTACTGGAAGTTCAGGGCATGAAAGTGTTCACCGAAGTCACCGTCGGCGGACCGCTGTCCAATAATAAAGGCATTAACAAGTTGGGCGGCGGTCTGTCAGCAGAAGCGCTGACCGAAAAAGATAAGGCCGATATCCTGACCGCGGCTAAAATCGGCGTCGACTATCTGGCGGTCTCCTTCCCTCGCTGCGGCGAAGATCTGCACTATGCCCGTCGCCTGGCGCGTGAAGCCGGTTGCGAAGCGATGATCGTCTCTAAAGTCGAGCGGGCAGAAGCCGTCGCATCGCAGGAAGCAATGGATGATATTATCCTCGCCTCTGATGTGGTTATGGTTGCCCGTGGCGACCTCGGTGTGGAAATCGGCGACCCGGAACTGGTGGGGATTCAAAAAGCGCTGATTCGTCGCGCGCGTCAGTTAAACCGTTCCGTAATCACCGCGACCCAGATGATGGAATCGATGATCACCAATCCGATGCCAACCCGCGCGGAAGTGATGGACGTCGCCAACGCCGTGCTCGACGGCACCGATGCGGTCATGCTGTCGGCTGAAACCGCCGCCGGTCAGTATCCGGCAGAAACCGTGGCAGCGATGGCGAAAGTCTGTCTCGGCGCCGAAAAAATCCCCAGTATTAACGTTTCCAAACACCGCCTTGATGTGCAGTTCGATAATATCGAAGAAGCCATTGCCATGTCCGCGATGTATGCCGCCAACCATCTGCAGGGCGTCACCGCGATTATCACCATGACCGAGTCCGGTCGTACCGCACTGATGACGTCACGTATCACCTCCGGTCTGCCGATTTTCGCCATGTCGCGTCATGAACGCACTCTGAATCTGACTGCGCTGTATCGCGGCGTGACGCCGGTATTCTTCGACAGTCACAACGAAGGGGTTGTCGCCGCAAATGATGCGATCAACCTGCTGCGTGACAAAGGTTTCCTCGTATCGGGCGATCTGGTGATCGTCACCCAGGGTGATGTGATGAGCACCGTCGGCACCACCAACACCAGCCGCGTACTGCGCGTCGAGTAATTTATTATCCGTTTCAATCCGGGCTGCCGTTGTGCAGCCCTTTTTTTTAGCCCCCCTTTCTGCCTTCGACAGCGCCAGTTTGCCAATAACCCGATAATCACTCTGTTTACTTCTGTTTAACAACGTGATCTACATCACATAATTAACATCAATAATATTTATACATATGTTGTAAGAATAAACTTATTGAATGCTAATGATTCCTATTTATAATCTCATTCACACTAATAAATCTAACATCAATGTTACAAGTAGTGATTTTACATAATAATATGAGGGTATTAGTCGATTTATGCTAACTATTTCTATTAGCGCAATATTGAGCAAAAACCGACGCAGCAGAAAAAAACGTTAAACAAACTTAACAGATATCCACATATATCGCAGGGTAACGGCTGTCATTACGTTATGGCGGCGGGGTTTCTTACGTCCAAAAAAAGGTACAGGGTATGGTCTTTGGTTCGCAAACGGCACGCGCTGCCACGCAGATTCAACCGCAATCCACACCGGTTGCCGCTGAACTGCTGTTTAACGCGCTTCAGCTCGACGCTTATTCACAACAAACGCTCACCGCGCTGCAACTGATCAACAGCACCATGCAGCAGGTTGAAAAACCTTTTAGCGGTATTCTGCCCCACGAACTGGCGGCAGAGTTTACCGCCGTCGACCTTAATGTGCCGCTGCCGCACCATCAGGCTGCGCTGGATGAACTGTCGCAGCTGTGGTTGCGTGATGCGGTTTACTTCCATCATCCGAAATATATCGCTCACCTGAACTGTCCGGTGGTGCTGCCTTCCCTACTCGCCGAGCAGATTATGAGTGCGATTAACAGCTCGGTGGATACCTGGGATCAGAGTGCAGGCGCAACGCTGATTGAGCAGAAGGTTATCGACTGGACTCTGAGTCGCATTGGCCTGCCAGCCAGCGCCGACGGCATTTTTACCAGCGGCGGCACCCAGTCAAATCTGATGGCGATGCTGCTGGCGCGCGACAGCTGGTGCGCACACCATCGCCCCGGCCATCTGATCAAACAGAAAGGGCTGCCGCCGGAAGCCAGTAAATGGCGTATTTTCACCTCCAGCCTGAGTCATTTCAGCATCCAGAAATCAACGGCGATCCTCGGGCTTGGTTACGACGCGGTAATCGCCATCGACCACGATGATCATTTCCGCATGGATGCGGCGCGGCTGGAGCAGGAGATTCAACGCTGTCAGCAGCAGGGGCTGATACCGATTGCCGTGGTGGCTACCAGCGGCACGACCGACTTTGGCAGTATTGATCCGCTGAGTGCGATCGCCACTCTCTGCCAGCACTATGGTTTATGGATGCATGTGGATGCAGCCTACGGCTGCGGGCTGCTGGTCTCACCGCAGCATCGTCAGCGGCTGCAGGGTATTGAGCAGGCGGATTCCGTCACCGTCGATTATCACAAATCCTTCTTCCAGACCGTCAGCTGCGGCGCCTTTTTCGTCCGTGATCGTCAGCACCTGAGTCATGTGACGGTCCATGCCGATTACCTTAATCCGTTAAGCGCTCAGCAGGAAGGCACCCCCAATCTGGTAAACAAAAGCATTCAGACCACCCGCCGTTTCGACGCGCTGAAAATGTGGATGACGCTGCGCATTATGGGGCCGGACGCGCTCGGTGACACTTTTGACAGTCTGCTGGCGCTGACGCACAGCGCCCATCAGTTACTACAGGCGCATCCGGCGATTGAGGTCCTGCATCAGCCAGAGCTGACTACGCAGATTTTCCGCTATCTCCCGCGCCCCGGCTTAAGTGATGCCGCCATCGACGAGATTAACCTGCAGATCCGCAAGGCGCTGTTCCGTTCAGGTAGCGCGGTGATCGCCGGAACCAAAGTGAATGGCCGCCAGTATCTGAAATTCACCCTGCTCAACCCGGCCGCGACCACAGCGGATCTGGAAGATATCATCGCCCTGATCGCGCATTACGGCCGCGAACTGGCACACAGTCAGAATCTGAATGCCGTCAGGCAGTGAGAGGATAACGATGAATAGTCCGGTTTATGATTTTATCGCCATCGGCATCGGCCCGTTTAACCTCAGTCTGGCTTGCCTGACCGATCCGATTGAACAGCTTAACGGCGTATTTCTCGACCAGAATCCGGGATTTGACTGGCATACCGGCATGATGCTGGAGAGCGCGCACCTGCAAACGCCATTTATGGCGGACCTGGTGACCCTGGCAGATCCCACCAGCCGTTTCAGTCTGCTCAACTATATGAAGCAGAGCGGTAAGCTGTATCGCTTTTACATCCGTGAAGACTTCTTCCTGATGCGCAAAGAGTATAACCAGTACTGCCAGTGGGCCAGCGCGCAACTGCATAACCTGCACTGGAATACGCGGGTGGACTATGTCAGTTATGACGATACATTGCAGTGTTACCGGGTGCGCAGCAGCTCAACCATCAACGGCGAGAGCAAAAGCTGGCTGGCGCGCAAACTGGTGCTCGGCACCGGCCCCGGCGCCTGGATGCCGCCGTGCGCCCGCCCTCATCATCAGCGCCTGACCCACTCCAGCCACTATCTGGCGGATAAAGCGGCGTTACAGCAGAAAAAGTCGATCACGGTACTCGGCAGCGGCCAGAGCGCGGCGGAAATTTTCTATGACCTGCTGGGGGATATCGACCGTTATCACTATCAGCTGAACTGGGTGACGCGCGCACCGCGCTACTATCCGCTGGAGTATACCAAGCTGACGCTGGAGATGACCTCGCCGGAGTGGATTGACTATTTCCATGCACTGCCCGCCGGCCAGCGCGATCGGCTGAATGCGCAACATAAGAGTCTGTACAAAGGCATTAACGCCACGCTGATTAACGACATCTATGACCTGCTGTATATCAAACAGCTGGATGGCGATCTTAACGTCAATCTGTTTACCCACTCCGAACTTACCGACCTGCGCTGGCTGCCAGACGGCGAGTTTGAACTCTCACTGCATCAGCAGGAGCAGGACCAGTCCTATACCCGCCGTAGTGAAGGTGTGGTTATGGCAACCGGTTATCACTATCAGCCGCCGATGTTTATCGAAGGTATCGCCGATCGGTTGCGCTGGGATGAGAAAGGCCGTTACGACGTGCAGCGTAACTACAGTATCGATCAGCATAACCAGATATTTGTACAGAACGCCGAGTTGCATACCCACGGGTTTGTCACGCCGGATTTAGGCATGGCCTGCTACCGCAATTCGGTATTAATCCGTGAAATCGTCGGTCACGAAGTCTACCCGGTGGAACGTCAGATCGCCTTCCAGACCTTCCCGGCGCAGTCGGAGGTCACGGATGAGCGCTAACCTGGTTTACCGCAGCAGGCGTAGCGCGGGAGAGTTTACCTTGCGTCCGATGCAGCCCGAAGATGCGCAGATAGTTTACCGCTGGGTGACGCAGGAATACGCCCGCTTCTGGGGTATGCAGGATGATCCGTACCACAAGGTGGCGGCGTTTTACCGCGATCTGACGCGTGATAACCCCCACGCGGCAATGATTGGCTGTTGTAACCAGCAGCCGGTGTTTTTGCTGGAGTTTTATCAGGCGCAGCAGGATCAGATTGGACAATTTTACCCGGCGCGCGCTGACGACTACGGCATGCATATTCTGATTGCTCCGGCAGAACAACCGATCCGCCAGTTTAGCTGGCAGGTATTCAGCACGGTGATGGAGTACATGTTCAGTCTGCCGCAGGTGGCGCGGGTGGTGGTCGAACCGGACGTGCGCAATCACAAGATCCACCCGCTCAACAAGCGCGCCGGCTTCCGCTATCAGCACACCATCGATATGGGCCACAAAACCGCCTGGCTGGCTTTCTGTCAGCGTGACGATTATCAAAAAGCTTTATTGCAGGAAACGCTTACTATGACCAATACCTCATCACTGCTTACCGGTAGCCATCTTGCCAGCGACCACTGGGAACGCGCCAACCGCCTGCTGATCCGCAAAGCGATCTCCGAGTTCGCTCATGAAAAACTAATCGAGCCGCAAAAATTGGGGATCGCGGGGAAAGGCCACTACTATAGTCTGGCGGTCCCCGGTAGCGAAGCCGGATATCAGTTCAGCGCGCGGCGTATGGCGCTGGATCACTGGGCTATCGATGCCGATTCGCTGCGCAAGCATCAAAATGGCGAACCCCTGAAGCTGGATGCGCTAAGCTTTATCGTTGAATTCAGTCAGCAGATCGGCATTCCGGCCACGATGCTGGCGACCTATATGGAAGAGATCACCAGCACCCTGTGCAGCAGCGTGTTTAAGCTGCAAAACACGCTGCCGGACAGTGCGGCGCTGACCCGCGCTGATTTCCAGACGGTGGAAGCGGCAATGACCGAAGGCCATCCGTGCTTTGTCGCCAACAATGGCCGCATCGGCTTTGATGCCCGCGATTACCTGGCCTTCGCACCGGAAGCCGCCACCCCGGTAAATCTGGTGTGGGTTGCAGTGCATCAGCGCAATGCGCACTTCGCCAGTATCGATCGACTCAGTTATGAACAGCTAATGCGTGACGAACTGGGTGACGCGACGCTGGCAAAATTTAACGCCCGTCTTGATGAGCTGGGCGTGGCGCGTGGCGACTATCTATTTATGCCGGTACACCCGTGGCAATGGCAGAATAAGCTGTTAACGGTATTTGCCCCGGATATCGCCGCCCGCGATATTATTTATCTTGGCACCGGCGACGACCAGTATCAGGCGCAGCAATCGATCCGTACCTTCTTCAACCGCAGTCAGCCCCATAAACGCTATGTCAAAACCGCCCTGTCGGTACTGAATATGGGCTTTATGCGTGGCCTGTCGCCATACTATATGGCCACGACTCCGGCGGTGAATCAGTGGCTGGAAGGGCTGGTGAAAAATGACAGCTGGCTACAGCGCTGTGACTTCCGCATTCTGCGTGAAGTGGCGGCCATCGGCTATCACAACCGCTATTATGAGCAGGCGATCAGCGGCGACTCCGCGTATAAAAAGATGTTCGCCGCCCTGTGGCGCGATAACCCGGTAGCCACTCTGCAGCCCAATCAGCGCCTGATGACCATGGCGTCACTGTTGCATATTGATCATCAGCAACAGCCGTTGCTGCCGGCGCTGATTGCCGATTCCGGCGTCAGTGCCGAAAACTGGATAACCGCTTATCTGCGCTGCTACTTCAGCCCGCTGCTACACTGTTTCTATCAGCACGATCTGGTGTTTATGCCACACGGTGAAAATCTGATCCTGCTGCTGGAAAATAACCTGCCGGTTAGCGCGTATATGAAGGATATCGGCGAAGAGATTGCGGTCCTGAACCCGCAGGCGGTGCTGCCGGAGAAAGCACAGCGTCTGGCGGTGGAAGTACCGGAGCAGCTAAAACTGTTGTCGCTGTTTACCGATGTCTTCGATTGTATTTTCCGTTTTATCAGCGCTATTCTGGCGCAGGACGATACACTGCCGGAAGAGGTATTCTGGCGCTGCGTGGCGGATTGCGTGCACGAGTATCAGCAGGCGCACCCACAGCTGAGCAGCAAATTTGCCCGCTACGATCTGTTTATGCCAGAATTCCAGCGCTCATGTCTCAACCGCCTGCAGCTGGCCAATAATCAGCAGATGATTAATCTGTCCGATCCGGCAGAAAATCTGAAGTTTGCCGGTACGCTGAGCAATCCGATTGCCGCCTTTGCGCAGCGATAATCGTTCATCAAACCGTCGTTAATCTGCTTTACCCTGAACGCGATCGCACTGGCGATCGCGTTTTACGTTACTGGAAACAAGGAGCCTGGATGGCGTCGTCGTATACCCCGGTGTCGAATCTCACTTTTCGTCACCTGATTTTCCCCCTCTCTCTGGTGCTGTTCGAATTCGCGACCTATATCGCGCACGATATGATCCAGCCCGGCATGCTGCTGGTCACCGCCGAATTTAACGTCGGACCGGAATGGGTGTCCGCCTCACTCACCGGCTATCTGATTGGCGGCATTGTGCTGCAGTGGCTGCTGGGGCCGCTATCCGATAAATATGGCCGGCGGCCGGTAATGCTGGCGGGGGTGATCTTCTTTCTGTTCTCCTGCCTGCTGATGCACTGGGTGGCGAGTATCGAGCAGTTTATCGCGCTGCGTTTTATGCAGGGCATTAGTCTGTGCTTTATCGGCGCCGTCGGTTACGCCGCGGTACAGGAAGCCTTCGATGAAACCCTCAGCGTGCGCATTTCGGCGCTGATGGCCAACGTGGCCCTGCTGGCGCCGATCCTCGGTCCGGTGGCCGGCGCCGTTTTTCTGGGTTTTAGCGGCTGGCGCAATATGTTTTATCTGTTTGCCGCCTTATCTGCCATCGCCTTTGTCGGCCTGTGGCGCACTATGCCGGAAACCGCCGGTGATAAAACCCAGTCGATTGCCCTGGGCTCAATGGCGCAGGGTTATCTGGCGTTGGTGAAGAATCGCCAGGTGATGAGCGGCTCGCTGGCTATTGGCATGGTGATTGTGCCGATCCTCGCCTGGGTGGCGCTGTCGCCGGTGATTCTGATCCATGATGAAGGCTTAAGCCGCATGATGTATGCGCTGCTGCAGTTGCCGGTATTTCTGGCGATGATTGCCGGTAACCTGACGCTCGGTAAGCTGGCCGGACGTCTGCCGATTGAACAGCCGCTGCGCCTCGGCGCCTGGCCGATCCTGCTGGGTTTACTGCTGGCGTTAATCAGTACCCTGCTGGATAGCCATGCGTATCTGTGGCTGATCGGCGGCCTCAGCATCTATGCTTTTGGCGCCGGAATGGTCAATGCCGGGCTGTATCGTCTGACGCTGTTCTCCAGCGAGGCGGGTAAAGGCAGCGTGGCGGCCATGGTGGGGATGTTCAGTATCGCGGTGTTCGCAGTCGGTATTGAGGCAGCCAAATACGCGTATTTTTCCGGTGGCAACCGGCTGTTCAGTCTGGTGAATCTGGTCAGCGGTATGCTATGGCTGTGGCTGGTACTCGCCTTTCTGCGCGAACGTAAACGTTGCACGCTGATTACCCCGCTGCCATAAAAACGGGCGCCATAAATGGCGCCCGTATGCAGGTTATTTAGGGTACAGCTCATCACGCTGATAAGGCTCTTCTTCACCTGCTTTGCGCGTCTTCAGCAACTTCAGGATCCAGGTATATTGCTCCGGATTCGGTCTGACAAAAATTTCTACTTCTTCGTTCATCCGCCGCGCCAGTGTGACATCATCAGCATCCAGCAGACCCTCCATCGGCGGACGAATATGCATATGCAACTGATGGGTTTTATTGTCATAGGTCGGGAACAGCGGCACCACCTGGGCGCGGCACACCTTCATCAGACGCCCGATTGCCGGTAGCGTGGCTTTGTAGGTGGCAAAGAAATCGACAAACTCACTCTGCTCAGGGCCATGATCCTCGTCGGGCAGATAGTAGCCCCAGTAGCCCTGACGCACCGAACTGATAAACGGCTTAATGCCATCTTCACGCGCATGCAGGCGGCCGCCAAAACGACGGCGCACCAGGTTCCACATATAGTCCACCAGCTCATTGCGCTGATGATGGAACATGCCGGCTATTTTATGGCCTTCAGCGGCCATCAGCATCGCCGGGATATCGATCGCCCAGCCATGCGGCACAAGGAAAATCACATTCTGCTGGCTATCGCGCAGCTGATCCATAATCTCCCGGCCATGCCAGACAATACGCTGGCGCATTTTCTCCGGCTTGCGCAACGCCAGTTCGGCCACCATCGCCATAGACTGCGGGGCGATAGCAAACATCTGGTCGATAATCGCATCACGCTGTGCTTCAGACAGCTCCGGCATGCAGTAAAGCAGGTTGATCTGCGCACGCCGCCGCGCGCTACGGGCAAATTTACCGGCAGTGCGCCCCAGCGCACCGAGCATCGGATCACGCACGCGCGCAGGCAGCAGCGCAATACCCGCACAAGCGCCGATCGCTAACCAGACACCCCAGTATTTCGGTTTAAGGAAAGCCTTCTGAAAGACGGGAATAAATTCATTAGTACTTTTTTTGCTATTTTCCATGCACTCGCCTCAAACAATAACCGGCTAATGATAGTGCTGACGGGCAAATTTGCAATCATTGTAAACCATAGATAAAAAAAACCGGCCGGTTTCCCGGTCGGTTTGGTTGCTCAGGCCGCTTAATTAAAGTTGAGCTGCGGCGTCACTTCCCTGACCTGCGCCAGGTAGGCTTTGCGATCCTGCCCCGTCAGCCCTTCAGAACGCGGCAGTTTGGCACTGAGCGGATTAACTGCCTGATTGTTAATCCAGATTTCATAATGCAGGTGTGGCCCGGTAGAACGGCCGGTATTACCGGACAGCGCAATACGATCGCCACGTTTCACCTTCTCGCCGGGTTTCACCAGCAGTTTCTTCAGATGCATATAACGCGTCATATACTGGCGTCCATGACGAATCGCCACGTAGTTACCGGCGCCGCCGCCACGTTTTGCCACCACCACTTCACCGTCGCCCACCGCCAGCACAGGCGTGCCGACCGGCAGAGCAAAATCGACACCTTTATGCGGCGCCACACGTCCGGTAACCGGATTAAGGCGACGCGGATTAAAGTTAGAGGAGACGCGATACTGTTTTACCGTCGGAAAACGCATAAATCCACGCGCCAGGCCGGAACCGTTGCGGTCATAGAATTTGCCGTCTTCCGCCCGGATCGCATAGTAATCTTTGCCGCCGCTGCGCAGACGTACGCCTAACAGCTGGCTCTGCTCACTTTTGCCATCCATTATTTCGCGCGACATCAGCACGGAGAACTGGTCGCCTTTGCGCAGTTTGCGGAAATCCATCTGCCACTGCATCGCTTTAATCACCGCGCTGGCTTCGCCGCTGGTCAGGCCGGCACGCTGAGCGCTGACGGCAAAACTGCCATTCAGTTCACCGTTCAGCACGCTGTTCTGCCATTCGCCGGTCTGCATTTCGCTGGAGGCCTTAAAGCCATCACCGGAGCGGTCATAAGTACGGGTTTCGCGGCGCGACATTTCCCAGGTCAGGCGCTGTAGCTGACCGTCATCAGTTAACGTCCAGGAAATTTGCTGGCCGACTTGCAGATTGCGCAGATCCTTATCTTCTTTTACCAGCTGACTGATATCGGACATATCAATGCCATACTGATTAAGGATACTGCTTAGGGTGTCTCCGGCAGATACCGTGTAATCGTGGGTACCGGCTTCATTCGGTACATCTTCATCGATTTCATCTTGCGGAATATCTTCTTCCGGCGCCGGCGTCGGTTGATCGATCGGTTCACTGGCTTCCGGCAGCAAGGTGCGCAGCTCGTTCTTATCCAGTTCAATTTGTTTAACGATCGGGCTTTCGCTCTCAATCGGGTGGTAAACATAAGGCCGCCAAACCGCGACGGCCAGAGTAACGACAGTAAGCGACCCCAGCATTACACGGTGGGGGCGCGGTAAATTGTTGAACGCCATGGCGACAGAGCGGGCTATCTGCTGCACTTTTTACTATTCCTCTATGCTCCTTTCAGGCAGCTCACATACTGGCTCGACAACTGTGAGAGGAATTTCACATAGCTGTCTTTTCCTAAGCTGATACCCATTCCCAACGGATCTAAGGTGCCTTTACGCACAGAGGTTCCGCGGGCCACGGCATCGATGACGGCCGGCCTGAATTGTGGTTCAGCGAAAACACATACCGCTTTCTGCTCAACCAACTGTGTTCGTATTTGATGTAAGCGCTGCGCGCCCGGTTGGATCTCAGGATTAACGGTAAAATGTCCTGTCGGTGACAGGCCGTAGTGTTTTTCAAAGTAGCTGTAAGCATCATGAAAAACGAAATATCCCTTCCCTTTAACCGGCGCCAGCTCGGAACCAATCTGCTGGTCAGACTTCGCCAGGCTATCCTCAAACTGCCGGAGGTTAGCGTCTAGTTTGTCCCTGCTTTGCGGCATAAGTTCCAATAATTTTCCATGGATTGCAACCGCCGATTGTCGTGCAATTTCAGGGGATAACCACAGGTGCATATTATACTCGCCGTGATGGTGCTCATCATGCCCCTCATCTGCGTGCTCAGAATGGTCTGCATCATGGTGTTCATCCTCGTCGGCGCCGCGAATCAACAGCGGTTTTACCCCGGGTAAATCAGCCAGTTCAAGGTTCTTTTGCGCCGGTAAACTCGCCGCGGGTTTGGTGAGAAAAGCTTCCATTTCCGGGCCGATCCACACCACCAGATCCGCGCTCTGCAAGCGTTTCACGTCGGAGGGACGTAATGCGTAGTCATGTTCTGATGCACCATCAGGCAGCATCACTTCCACCGGCGTGACGCCATCGGCAATAGCGGCGGCGATAAAACCGAGCGGCTTAATCGAAGCGACCACCGCGGCGGAGGCTGGCGCGGCAAGCGAAGCGCTGAATCCGAGCGCGGCAATAGCGGAAAATAAACGTTTTTTATTATGTAACATAATGCGTCAATCCATCGTGATTAGCTGATGGCGTGTGATATTATAACATTCGATATCTTCTGCAACCTGTAATTGATGATGACCTCACTTGTAACGCTGGAAAACATTTCGGTGACCTTTGGTCAACGTCGCGTGCTGTCTGATGTTTCACTGAAACTGGAGCCCGGACGTATTCTCACGCTGCTGGGGCCAAACGGCGCCGGAAAATCGACGCTGGTACGCGTGGTGCTCGGACTGATCGCCCCTGGCAGCGGCAAGCTCGAACGCCCGGCAGGTTTACGTATCGGTTACGTACCGCAAAAACTGCATCTCGACTCTACCCTGCCGCTGACGGTGGATCGCTTTATGCGACTGCGCCCTGGGGTTAAACGCGCCGATATTCTGCCGGCGCTTAAACGCGTGCAGGCCGGGCATTTGCTGGAATATCCGCTGCAAAAACTTTCCGGCGGCGAAACCCAGCGGGTGCTGCTGGCGCGCGCACTGCTCAATAACCCGCAGCTGCTGGTGCTGGATGAACCGACCCAGGGTGTCGATGTTAACGGTCAGGTATCCCTGTATGATCTGATCGATCAGTTACGTCATGAACTGAACTGCGGCGTACTGATGGTTTCCCACGACCTGCACCTGGTGATGGCCAAAACCGATGAAGTACTGTGCCTTAATCAGCATATCTGCTGTTCGGGAACCCCGGAAGTGGTGTCAACGCATCCGGAATTTATTTCGATGTTTGGCCCGCGCGGCGCCGAACAGCTGGCGATTTATCGCCATCACCATAATCATCGTCACGATCTTCAGGGACGTATTATTCTGCGCCGGGGACAAGGCCCGTTATGATTGAATTGTTACTTCCTGGCTGGCTGGGCGGCGTGATGCTGGCCATCGCGGCCGGCCCGCTCGGCTCGTTTGTGGTCTGGCGTCGTATGTCCTATTTTGGCGACACGCTGGCGCACGCCTCGTTACTCGGTGTGGCTTTTGGCCTGCTGCTGAATATCAACCCGTTCTATGCGGTGATCGCCGTCACGCTGCTGCTGTCGTTTGGCCTGGTGTGGCTGGAGCGGCGCCCGCATCTGGCGATCGATACCCTGCTGGGGATTATGGCGCACAGCGCCCTGTCGCTGGGTCTGGTGGTGGTGAGCCTGATGGCGAACGTGCGCGTCGATTTAATGGCTTATCTGTTTGGCGATCTGCTGTCGGTAACTCCGCTGGATCTAATCGCCATTGCCACCGGCGTGGCGCTGGTACTGGCGATCCTCGCCTGGCAGTGGCGCGCGCTGCTATCGATTACCATCAGTCCGGAGATGGCGCAGGTCGATGGAGTCAATATTCAGCGCACCAAGCTGATGTTAATGCTGGTGACCGCACTGACCATTGGCGTATCAATGAAATTTGTCGGCGCGCTGATTATCACTTCACTGCTGATTATTCCGGCGGCGACGGCGCGGCGATTTGCCCGTTCCCCGGAGCAGATGGCGGCCGTAGCGGTGGCAATTGGCATCCTGGCGGTAAGCGGCGGGCTGACCTTCTCGGCGTTTTATGATACCCCGGCGGGGCCTTCGGTGGTGTTATGTTCGGCGCTGATGTTTGTGTTCAGTATGGTGAAAAAACCGGCGGTTTA